>JAKSIW010000052.1 GCA_024398555.1 Bacteroidaceae bacterium
GGGCTGCATATCTTTGCTTCGTCGAAAACAAAAATACTTACAGATATGACAGAGGACAGAGGCATGTCCCGATGCGGGGACGGCTGCAATATTTCTGATAAGGTTGGAATGGAATGAAATATTGATTAACTTTGCAAAATGGGTTCGTGACTACGGGCCTGTGGCATGTTTTTTGCCGTGATATTGGAAATAAACAAAAACCGCATATGGGATTCAATGAACTGATAGGAAAGCTCTTTGGCAACAAGGCAACCCGCGATGCCAAGGAGATTCAGCCGTGGGTGGAGAAGATAAAGGCCGCTTATCCGAAATATGAGAAGATGACGAACGACGGACTGCGTGAGGCGGTTCAGGCAATACGCGGCAAGGTGCGCGATTTCGTCATTCCGGAGCAGAAGCAGGTGGAGGAACTCAAGGCGAAGGTCGAGCAGACCGAACTGGAGGACCGCGAGCCTCTGTTCAATCAGATTGACAAGCAGGAGAAGGAGATTCTGGACCGCTATGAGGTGGTGCTGGACGAGGTTCTGCCTGATGTCTATGCGATTGTCAAGGAGACTGCACGCCGTTTCGCCGAGAACGGTGAGGTGACTGTCACTGCGACGGATTTCGACCGCTATCTGGCGCCTCATCACGATTTCGTCCGCATCGAAGGCGACAATGCCATATATTCCAATCACTGGGAGGCCGGTGGAAATGACACGGTCTGGAATATGATCCACTATGACGTGCAGCTGTTCGGCGGCGTGGTTCTGCACAAGGGAAAGATTGCAGAGATGGCTACCGGTGAGGGCAAGACCCTTGTCGCTACACTGCCTGTATTCCTCAACGCATTGACCGGCAATGGTGTGCATGTGGTAACAGTGAATGACTATCTGGCCAAGCGTGACTCTGAATGGATGGGACCGCTCTATATGTTCCACGGACTGTCGGTTGACTGTATCGACAAGCATCAGCCCAATTCGGAGGCACGACGGAATGCCTATCGGGCCGATATTACATTCGGTACCAACAATGAGTTCGGTTTCGACTATCTGCGTGACAATATGGCAGGACATCCGTCGGAACTGGTGCAGCGCGGTCATAACTATGCAATTGTCGATGAGGTTGACTCGGTGCTGATCGATGACGCACGAACACCTCTTATTATTTCCGGACCTGTACCGAAGGGCGAGGACCAGCAGTTCGAGCAGCTGCGGCCGCAGGTGGAGCAGCTTTTCGAGGCTCAGAAGAAACTTGCGACACAGTTCCTGGCTGAGGCGCGCAAGAAGGTATATTCGGACAATCAGGATGAGGTGGCTGAGGGATTCCTCTCGCTGTTCCGCAGTTTCAAGGCTCTGCCGAAGAACAAGGCCCTCATCAAGTTCCTCAGTGAACCGGGCATCAAGGTCGGAATGCAGAAGACCGAGGAAATCTACATGGAGCAGCAGAACAAGCGAATGCCTGAGGCTGTGGAACCGCTGTATTTCGTAATTGACGAGAAACTGAACAGCGTTGACCTGACGGACAAGGGCGTGGAGCTCATCAGCGGCAGCCAGCAGGATCCTGAATTCTTCGTTCTGCCGGACATTACGTCACAGCTGTCCGAACTGGAGAGCAGAACGGAACTTTCGTCGGAGGATAAGCTGGCGCGCAAGGATGAACTGCTGACGAACTATGCGGTGAAGAGCGAGCGCATTCATACGATCAACCAGCTTCTCAAGGCATACGCCATGTTTGAGAAGGATGTGGAGTACATAGTCACTGAGTCCGGCGAGGTGAAGATTGTGGATGAGCAGACGGGCCGAGTCATGGAGGGCCGCCGTTACAGCGACGGACTGCACCAGGCCATCGAAGCCAAGGAGCGCGTGAAGGTTCAGGCTGCGACACAGACATTCGCCACAATCACACTGCAGAACTATTTCAGAATGTATCACAAGCTTGCAGGTATGACCGGTACGGCCGAGACCGAGGCCGGCGAGCTCTGGGATATCTATAAGCTGGATGTTGTTGTCATTCCTACCAACAAGCCGATTGCGCGTGTGGATATGAATGACCGTATCTACAAGACCAAGCGTGAGAAGTACAAGGCTGTCATCGAGGAGGTAGTGAGACTGGTCGAAGCCGGCCGTCCGGTGCTTGTCGGTACGACTTCGGTGGAAATCAGCGAACAGCTGAGCCGAATGCTGACGATGCGCAAGATTGAGCACAATGTGCTGAATGCCAAGCTCCACCAGAAGGAGGCGGACATCGTGGCGAAGGCCGGTCAGAGGAGTATTGTCACCATTGCCACAAATATGGCAGGACGAGGCACCGATATCAAGCTCAGCGATGAGGTGAAGGCTGCAGGAGGTCTGGCCATCGTCGGAACGGAGCGTCATGAGAGCCGTCGTGTGGACCGTCAGCTGCGTGGCCGTTCAGGACGTCAGGGCGACCCGGGTTCGTCGGTGTTCTTCATTTCCCTGGAGGACAACCTGATGCGTCTGTTCGGTTCCGACAAGATAGCTCCGCTGATGGACAAGATGGGTCTTCAGGAGGACGAGATGATAGAGAACAGCTTTATCACGAAGCGTATCGAACAGGCTCAGAAGAAGGTCGAGGAGAATCACTTCGGTGTCCGCAAGCGTCTGCTTGAATATGATGACGTGATGAACAAGCAGCGTACTGTGGTCTATGAGAAGCGCCGTCATGCTCTGATGGGCGAGCGCATCGGCATGGATATTGCCAACATGATATGGGACAGGTGTTCTGTCATTACCGAGCGCTGCGCTGACTATGAGTCACTGCGCATGGAACTCTTCCGTATTCTGGCTCTTGAGATTCCGTTCCCGGAGGATGAGTATGCTGCCATGAAGCCGGATGAAATGGCGGAGAAGGTATTCAGCGCTGCCATGGACAACTACAAGATGAAGTGCGAGCGCCTCTCTCAGATTGTCTATCCGGTTATCAAACGCGTATTTGAGGAGAGCGGAGACCGCTATGAGAACATACTGATTCCGATTACGGATGGCAGAAGACTCTATCAGATACCTGTCAATCTGAAGGCTGCTTACGAGAGCGAAGGCCGCGAGGTAGTCAAGGCGTTCCAGAAGGCAATCATGCTGCATACCATTGACCAGTGCTGGAAGGAGAATCTGCGCGAACTGGACGAGCTGAAGCACTCCGTTCAGAATGCAAGCTATGAGCAGAAGGATCCTCTGCTGATATTCAAGCTTGAGTCAGTGACTCTGTTTGACAATATGGTTGACAAGATGAATGACCAGACGGTATCCATCCTGATGCGCGGTCAGATACCTGAGCCGGATCCCGACAAGGTGCGCGAGGCTCCTGCAATGAACCGTAACCAGCGTCGTCAATATACGGAGAACAAGGCTCAGCTGAACGATCCGAACCAGCAGGCGGCTGCTGCGCGTGACACCCGTCAGCAGGTCCGCGAACCTGTCAGGGCTGAGAAGATGCCGGGCAGAAATGATCCATGCCCTTGCGGGAGCGGTCTGAAGTTCAAGAATTGTCATGGAAAGAACCTGTAATCATATTCAACGTTAACGGTATGGAACTGAGCGAATCTGCATTTGAGGAGATGGCGGCGCTTGTCAGGGGTGCACTGGAGTGCTTCCGGCAGGATACTGATGCCACGGTTGTGACGGATATTCATCTACAGCCTCTGAGGGAGTCGGGTGAGCTTGTGGTGAGCGATGACGATCACGAACTTGCACGCTCGGTCATATCCGATATTGCGGAAATTCCGGAGAATGACTTCTATCAGATGATGGAGTCGGGACTCAGAAAGGTACTGGGTCAGATTGATTCCGAATCCCCGCTTGACAAACTGGGCATCTGGCATCCGTTCTCAATTGTAATGACTGACGATGAAGGCGACACGCAGGCGGAACTGATGCTTTTCGATGACGATACCCAGCTTGTGGCACAAACGCTCATGTCCGATTTGGACGAGGATTTGGAAAAGTTCCTAAAAGAGTTGCTCCCGGACTGATTCCGGTCGGCGGATTTCTGCTAAAAAAGCATAAATATTGCTATCTGAGCGGAAAACTTGTTGCGCGGCTTCGAGTTTTCCACTAATTTTGCGGCATGATTGTCGCGACACTGAACAGAGAGGATATCAGGCCCGTCATTGTGGAGACGGCGCTGAAGATGTTTGTCACGAAGGGTATTGATTCCGTTCGTATGGACGACATCGCGTCCGAGCTCTCCATTTCCAAAAGAACACTGTACGAGATGTTCGCCAGCAAGGAGAATCTGCTGCTGGAATGTTTTGAGCTGCACACCTCCAGACTCCGCGAGATGACTGATCTGGAGCTTTCCGGCGGCAAGGATGTTCTTTCTGTGACGCTGAACTATCTGGACATGATGATTGCCGAGTCCAAGAAGGCTGGATATGCGTTCGTCTCCAATCTGGACAAATATCCCAAGTTCAAGGAAAAACTGGAACTGCATACGGCCGACTTGAACAGCCATTTCCAGGAGTTTCTGGAACGTGGCATAGAACAGGGGATGTTCAGAAGCGACATTGACATAGAGATTGTTCTTCAGGCATTCCGTGCGATGAGCAGGCTGATTGCGGATGAGCAGATGGCTGGAAAGGCTTCCTTTGAGTCGCTGGTCAATTCCACGGTGATTGTGCTGTTCCGCGGCATTGCGACACAGAAAGGAATGGAGAAACTGGATGAGTATAGGTTTAAATTCAATAACAGGTGATGAAGCAGTTTTTTGAAAGGAAGATGATTCTGGCTCTGGCAGCCATTTCGCTGTCGGTCCATCCTGCAGCATACGCACAGGACGGCGCATCGGCACAGGACGTGGAGTCGGTACCGCTGACGCTGGAAAAGGCTATTGAGATTGCTCTTGCTGATAACCCTACGGTCATTGTAGCTGACAAGCAGATTCAGCTCAAGCAGGTGAGCAACACAGAGGCATGGCAGTCACTGCTGCCGACGGCTGATCTGTCCGGAACAGTCCAATATACTGTTCTTGCGGCGGAGATGAAGCTGGGTGACCAGTCGTTCAAGATGGGTAGGGATGAGACCTATACATGGAACGGTCAGGTACAGATTGCTCTGCCCGTTTTCGCTCCTACGGTCTATGCTACCATGAATCTGACGAAGACGGATCTGGAGAATGCCGTTGAACAGAGCCGCAGTTCCAAACTGGATCTGGTGAATCAGGTCTCCAAGGCATATTTTCAGCTGATTCTCGCTCAGGACAGCTATGACGCCCTGATGCAGAGCTACAGACAGAGCCAGCGTAACTACGAACTGATAAACAACATGTATCAGCTGGGAAGTGCCAGTGAATATGACAAGGTGAGTGCCGAAGTGCAGATGCGAAGCATACAGCCGACGGTGATATCCGCCAGGAATGCCATCAATCTGGCCATGCTGCAGCTGAAGGTTCTGATGGGTGTCACGTCTGATGTCACTTTCAGGGTTGATGACAAGCTGGAGAACTATGAGGATATACTGCTGTCTGAACTGATGACGGTTGAGGACTGCTCTCTGGAAAACAATACTTCCATGCGCCAGCTGGCCCTGAACGAGACGATGCTCAATCAGACGCTGCGCATTCAGAAGGCCAGTTTCCTGCCGACTCTGTCGCTGGTAGGTTCATACGCTGTACAGTCTCTGTACAATGATGACCTTCGCTTGCGTAACTATGACTGGGGCAAGAGCTCGTCGCTGGTCCTGTCTCTTTCGATGCCGATTTTCAGAGCGTCGAACTTCACAAAGCTGAAGAGTACCAAGCTGCAGATCAGCCAGCTGGCACTGAACAGGGAATACACCCAGCGTCAGCTTGACATGCAGGTCCGCAGCTATCTGGACAACATGAGTGCCAGTGCGGAGCAGATTTCCAGTAACAAGGAGGCTGTGGCACAGGCGGAGAAGGGGTACGAGATAGCACAGAAACGCTATGAGATAGGCGGCGGTACAATTCTCGAACTCAACAATTCGGAGATATCGGTCACTTCCGCGAAACTTACCTACAGCCAGTCCATCTACGACTATCTGGCAGCCAAGGCGGATCTTGACAAGGTGCTTGGCAATGATGACCTGATCAACAAATACGGAAAATAATAAAAGCAATAAAATGAAAGCAATCAATTATCTTTTTGCAGCTTTGGGCATTGCTGCGGCTTTCTCCTCATGCCGTAACAAGGCGGATGACTCTCAGATGATCAAGCCGGAGACAAAGCCGACAGTGAAAATCGCTTCTGTAAGTGTGGAGTCCGTTGACCAGCTTCAGGTCTATTCGGCTATTGTGGAGGGTGATGTACGTAACAATATCGCACCGTCTTCACCTTCACGTATCGACAGGATTCTCGTGGAGGTTGGTGATAATGTGAAGCGGGGACAGAAGCTTGTGCAGATGGATGAGTCCAATCTGCATCAGCTGGCTCTTCAGATTCAGAATCAGGAGGTCCAGTTCTCACGTACCGACGAGCTGTACAAGGTGGGCGGTGTTTCCAAGGCCGAGTGGGACAATGTGAAGATGTCTCTTGAAGTAAACAGGACTGCATACAACAACCTGCTGACAAATACCCAGCTGGTAAGTCCTATCGACGGTGTGGTGACAGCCCGCAACTATGACAACGGTGATCTCTATAGCGGACAGCCGGTGCTCGTCGTCCAGAGCATCTCGCCGGTCAAGCTCCTTATCAATGTGTCGGAGCAGTTCTTCTCACGTGTCAGCCTGAACGATCCTGTGACGGTTGAGTTGGATGCATATCCGGGAGAGCAGTTTGCCGGAAAGATTTCCCTGATTTATCCTGCCATCGATGCAGCTTCGCACACATTCCCTGTCGAGATCAAGGTCACCAATGCTGACCGCAGAATCCGTCCGGGCATGTATGCGCGTGCCACTCTCAATATCGGAACCGAACAGCATGTCGTTGTCCCGGACATTGCCATCGTGAAGCGTGCAGGCTCAGGTGACAGATTCGTCTATGTCTATGAGAACGGCAGAGTATCATACACCAAGGTGGAGCTCGGACAGCGTATGGGTGACAGGTATGAGCTTGTCTCCGGCATTTCCGACAATGCAGAAGTCGTCGTCGCCGGGCAGAACAAACTCGTGGATGGTCTGGAAGTTGATGTTCAAAGAGTAAACGACGGTTCGAAATGAGTCTGTATGAAGGTGCGGTCAAACGACCGATCATGACGGCACTGTGCTTTGTGGCCGTCGTTGTCTTCGGTATCTTCTCCTATTCGAAGCTGCCGATTGACCAGCTGCCTGACATCGAGATGAATACCGTCATGGTGTTCACCTATTATAATGGTGCCAGCGCATCCGATATCGAGAATAACGTTACGCGTCCGCTCGAGAGTACGCTGAACAGCTGCAGCTACATCAAGCATATCACTTCGAAGTCATCGGAGAATGTCTCTGTCATCACTCTGACATTCGAGTACGGACATGATATCGATGATCTGACCAATGATGTCCGAGACAAGCTGAGCATGGCCTCCATGTCTCTGCCTGACGATGTCCAGACGCCGATCCTCTTCAAGTTCGACACGAGCATGCTGCCTATCATGATGCTGTCCGTGACAGCAGGCGAGAGCCAGCCGGCACTGTACAAGATACTTGATGAGAATATCGCCAATCCTCTGGCCCGAATCCCGGGCGTGGGTACCGTATCCATTGCCGGTGCCCCGAAGCGTGAGATATACGTCTATTGCGACCCTGCGAAGCTGGAGGCATACAATCTGACCATCGAGAGCATCAGCGCACTGATCGGGTCGGAGAACAGGAATGTCCCGGGCGGAAACATTGACATAGGTAATGAGAGCTACTCGCTGCGAGTCGAGGGCGAGTTTGAGGATCCTAATGAAATGCGTAATCTGGTGCTTGCTTCCAGAAATGGCAGCAACATCTTCCTGAGCGATGTGGCCGAGATTGTTGACCGTACTCAGGAACGCGCTCAGGAGACATACAGCAACGGTATCCAGGGTGGTATGATTATCATCCAGAAGCAGACCGGTTCGAATACCGTGGAAATCTGCAACAAGATCATGAGTATGCTCCCTGAACTGGAGAAGACTCTTCCGAGCGATATAAAGTTAGGTATCATCAACGATGGTTCCGAGGATATCATTCAGACTGTGAATTCTCTGGCAGAGACCATTATCTACGCTCTCATCTTCGTCATCCTTGTGGTATATTTCTTCACCGGAAGATGGCGTGCGACCGTGGTCGTATCTGTGACCATCCCTCTTTCGCTTATCGCGTCATTCATTTATCTGGCCATAACCGGAGGCTCGCTCAACATCATTTCACTGAGCTGTCTTACAATAGCAATCGGTATGGTCGTGGATGATACTATCGTTGTTCTCGAGAACGTGACGACCCACATCGAACGTGGTGCGGACCCGAAGCAGGCTGCTATCCACGGCACGAACGAGGTGGCCGTATCCGTCATGGCATCCACGCTCACGATTTTTGCAGTGTTCTTCCCGCTGACTCTGATTTCCGGTATGACAGGCGTGATGTTCAAACAGCTGGGCTGGATGATGTGTATCATCATCTTCATCTCTCTTGTGACATCTCTCTCGCTGACTCCGATGCTCTGCTCGAAGATGCTGAAGCTGGAGAAGAAACCGGGCAGGCTGCACACAATACTGTATTCTCCCATCCAGAGAATGCTGGACGGTCTGGACCGCTGGTATGCCGGACTTATTGACAAATCGGTCCGTCACCGCAAGACGGTGGCCCTCCTCTGTCTGGGTATTTTCGTGATTTCTCTGCTGTTCCTCTCCGGCATCAAGACGGAGTTCTTCCCTGCCGATGACAATGCACGCATATCCACTACGGTATATATGCCTATCGGAACGAATACCGAACGTTCGAAGTCAATCGCCAACTATCTGGCAACGACGTGGATGAAACGTTATGAAGAGGACATGAAGGTATGTAACTTCAGAGTTGGCGCGGCTGATGACAACAATACGTTCGCATCAATGCAGGCAAACGGAACCCACATCATTGCGTTCAATATCACGATGGTCAGACAGAGTGAACGCCATTATCCCATTTCGCAGGTCGTCGAGGAAATGCGTGCCGATATGGAGGCGCTTCCGGAAATCAACCGCTTTATGGTGAGACAGGGTAACGGCATGAGCATGGGCAGCCAGTCTTCAGTCAGTTTCGAGGTTTACGGATATGATTTCGATGAGACTGACAAGGCCGCCAATGATTTCCTCACTTCCATCAAGAAGATTGAGGGCGTGGGCGAGGCTTATGTGAGCCGCGAGGAGTATCAGCCGGAGTATCAGGTGGATTTCGACCGCGAGAAGCTTGCCCAGCATGGCCTGAATCTGACCACTGCTGCCACATATCTGCGAAACCGCATTTATGGTGCCACTGCTTCCTACTATCGTGAGGATGGCGAGGAGTATTATATAAAGGTGCGCTACGCTCCCGAATACCGTACCGAGCTGTCGGATGTTGAGAATATCGTCCTCTACGGAAGCGCCGGCAATGCCATCCGGGTGAAGGAGGTCGGCAAGGTGGTGGAGAAGTTCGCACCTCCTACCATCGAGCGTAAGGACCGTCAGCGTATCAACACAGTCACTACCATCGTATCCAAGGGCGCTGCAATGAGTGATATCGTTGCGGCCGGCAAGCAGATCATTTCCGAAATGGAGCTTCCCGACGGAGTGTCTATCCAGATTGCAGGTGACTACGAGGAACAGCAGGAGTCGTTCCATGACATGGGAGTCCTGGCTCTGATTATCCTCCTGCTCGTATTCATTGTGATGGCGGCCCAGTTCGAATCCCTCAAGCTTCCGTTCATCATCATGTTCTCCATCCCGTTCGCATTCAGCGGCGTGCTTATCGCACTGGGTATCACCGGTACGGCACTCAACGTCATGAGTCTTCTGGGAGCCATCATGCTGATCGGTATCGTTGTGAAGAACGGTATTGTGCTCATCGACTATACGAATCTGTGCCGCGAACGCGGAATGTCGGCAATCTATGCTACGACAACAGCCGCCCGCAGCCGTCTGCGTCCTGTGCTTATGACTACTCTGACCACAATCCTCGGTATGATTCCGATGGCTGTCAGCCATGGTGAGGGTGCCGCCATGTGGCGTCCGCTCGGCATAGCTGTAATCGGCGGTCTGACGGTATCGACAATACTTACTCTTGTACTCGTACCTGTGCTGTATTGTGCATTCCAGGGCTTCGAAATCAAGGGTGAGCGCCGCAGACATCGCCGTAAGCTGGAACTTGCAGCTTACTGGGCTGAGAATAAGGGTAACATGATTCGCAATAAGGCTGCAAAAATCAGTCCTGTAAAGAAATAAGCATTATGAAATCTGTATTTATAGCTTTTGACCAGGTCTATACGGAGCGCGTCATAGACCTTCTGACGAGATTGAACTGCCGGGGATTCTCCATGGTTGAGCAGCTGCAGGGACGCGGGTCGAAGACAGGCGAGCCTCATTACGGAAGTCATGCATGGCCTTCGATGTGTTCCGGCATCATTGCGATGGTCGATGATTCAATAGTCGATACTCTTCTGGCGGAGCTCCACAAGATGGATATCGCTACGGAGAAGCTGGGCCTCAGGGCATTTGTCTGGAATGTAGAGAAGTACATCTGATAATCCGGGGGCCGGCCATAAAGACAGGCTCCTGATGAGACAGTAAAGGCTTCCGGTAGTGAATCGGAAGCCTTTACTGTGTGTACGGGAGTCTTTCTGAAGCCTGTCAGTTGAGTCTGCTTTCCCAGCCCTGGGCTTTCAGCTCGAATTCCTGTCCGGGACCGACGATGAGCTTCCGTCCCAGTTCCGGCTTAGTCATGTGGCCGATCAGATGTACGTCCTTCAGTCCGGCCAGTTTCTCATGATCTTCGAGAGGAACCGTGAAGAGCAGCTCATAGTCTTCGCCTCCGTTCAGCGCGCAGGTATATACGTTCATGTTGAACTCCTCTGCCATTACTGCAGTCTGATAGTCGATGGGAATGCGGTCCTGATATATCTGACATCCTGTATTGCTCTGTCTGCAGATGTGAATGAGCTCGGATGAGAGTCCGTCCGATATGTCCATCATGGATGTCGGCCTGATTCCCGCTTCTGCAAGTTCTCTGATGATGTCTCCTCTGGCTTCAGGCTTCAGCTGGCGTTCCAGAAGATATTCCCTGCCGGCGAAGTCCGGGGAGAAGGAATCGTCCTTCTCATGACTTGTGCTGTTGAATACAGCTTTCTCGCGTTCCAGCAGCTGGAGTCCCATGTATGCGGCCCCGAGATTGCCCGAAACGCATATCAGATCATTCGGACGCGCTCCGTTCCTGTATATCACACTGCCTTTGTCTGCCTCGCCGATGCACGTTATGCTTATGGCCATTCCTGTAAGTGACGATGTGGTGTCTCCTCCCACCAGATCTACGCCGTGCTTTTCGCAAGCCAGCAGGACGCCTGCGTAGAAATCCTCCATGTCCTCCACGGAGAAGCGTTTGCTGATGGCTACCGAAAGGGTCATCTGTCTGGGCCTGCCGTTCATGGCGTAGATGTCTGATATGTTCACCATTGCAGACTTGTAGCCGAGATGCTTGAGAGGCATGTAGGTGAGGTCGAAATGAACACCCTCCATCAGCATGTCGGTGGTGACCAGAGTCTCCCTGTCACCGTATCTGAGAACTGCGGCGTCATCCCCGATTCCGTAAACTGTGGTTTCGTTGGCGTTCCTGAGGTCGCCTGTCAGATGTTCGATGAGTCCGAACTCACCGAGAGTCGAAATTTCGGTGCGCTTCATGATTGCTTTCTGAAATTTTCTATGTGATTGATGATTGATTGGTCAAACAGATCGCCGTCAGCAAGAAACCCAATTGTGACGGGCAATATATAAATGTGTCTCTCCAACTCCTCGCGGATGCTGAGAGAACGTATCTTGGCGGCGTCCTTTTCGGTGACTATCACAATCCGGTCTGAACCTGTCTGCATGTCCAGCGTTTCCCATATGAGGTTCATGTCACCGTCACTGAACTTATGATGGTCGGGGAATTTAAGCTGCGAGATCCGGTCTGTCCTTTGTTTCAGCGTATTCATGATCGGGGCGGGCGATGCCACTCCTGTCGCCAGAACCACATGCGTGTCACCGCTGACGGAGTCCAGTCTGCGTTCGCTTCCGTCATACATGGAGACGAGACTGCAGTAATGGAAGCGGGTGAAATAGACGGACTGTGCGGGATTGGGATGCAGGGCGGCGCGCAGCTTCTCCATCTGCTCACGGGTCATGTCGTCCGGACATTTTGTGACAATGATTATGTCCGCCCTGTCCTTGCCGCGGACCGGTTCCCTGAGCAGTCCTTCCGGAATGACACGGTCATCGGTGATGTTTCTGTGCCAGTTGACAAGCAGAATGTTCAGGGATGGGGTGACAGCCCTGTGCTGGAATGCGTCATCCAGCAATACTGCGTCCGGATGAACATCCTCTTCAAGCCTTTTCAGTCCGATTGCGCGCTTCTCGCACACGGCGAATGCGACATTCTGCAGCTTCCGGCTCATCTGATACGGTTCGTCGCCTATCACTGATGCATCGGTCTCCGGACCGGCAAGTATGTATCCGCCTGTCCTGCGGCCGTAACCGCGACTGAGTACGGCAGTCCTGTACCGTTCCTGAAGCAGCCGTGCCAGATATTCGGTGTGTGGGGTCTTGCCGGTGCCTCCTGCTGTGATGTTGCCGACGCATATCAGAGGATAGTCCGGCCGATAGGAGGAAAGTACACCTTTGTCATATAGAAGGTTTCTCAACGAGGTCACTGCAGAGTAAACCCATGCCATCGGGCGCAGTATCGTATATGTCCTGAAACCTCGTTCTTCCATCTCTGCCGGACGTTTTGGTACAAAAATACTAAAAATGATGCGAGAGTGGAAGATGACGTGGCGAGATGTGCATTTTTTCTCATTTTTTAAGCGATATGGCAGCGATACGGGGATAAAAGAAAAAAAAAGTTGCATTTAGGCATTAAAAAATGAAATGTATCGCAAAAAAGTTGTAATTTGCAGCCGATTTATAGGGCATGCAGTGTAGTATGTGTTAAGGAAAGATGCTCGAGTGGTTGAAGAGGCACGCCTGGAAAGCGTGTATACCCCTAAAGGGTATCCGGGGTTCGAATCCCCGTCTTTCCGCACTGATTAATAATGAAAATAAAATACTAACAATTAATTAAAAAGTAATTTCAAGATGAAAAAGTTATTTGCATTCGTTGCAGTGATGGGAGTCCTGACATTCGGATTGACCCAGTCAGTAAAGGCTCAGGAAGAGGCAGCTCCTGCTGAGACTGAGGAAGTAGCAGCTGAGGATTCCACTCAGGCTGTTGAAGAAGCTGCTCCTGCAGTTGAGACTGCTGAGGCTGCCGCTCCGGAAGAGGAGACTGTCGGTCTTCACAAGAATATCAAGAT
>JAKSIW010000053.1 GCA_024398555.1 Bacteroidaceae bacterium
GTCTCGTAACGCTTCCAGTCAATCTCAGAGATGTGGAGCAGACCGTCCTTGCCCGGCATGAACTCCACGAACAGACCGTAAGGCATCACGCTGCGGACGGTTCCGTCATAAACCTCGCCAACTTCAGGAATTGCAACGATTGCACGAATCTTTGCGACAGCTGCGTCGATGCATGCCTTGTTGGTTCCGGCAATCTCAATCTTACCTACTCCGTCAACTTCATCGATGCTGATCTTTGCACCGGTTTCCTCCTGCATTCCCTGGATAATCTTTCCGCCCGGGCCTATCACGGCACCGATGAACTCCTTAGGAATGGTCATTGTCTCGATACGCGGAGCATGAGGCTTCAGCTCAGGACGCGGCTCGGCGATGCACTCAGTAATCTTGCCGAGAATGTACTCGCGGCCCTGCTTGGCCTGTGCCAGAGCCTTCTCCAGAATCTCGAATGAGAGTCCGTCGCACTTGATATCCATCTGTGTGGCGGTCAGACCCTTGACAGTACCTGTGGTCTTGAAGTCCATATCGCCCAGATGATCCTCATCACCGAGAATATCGCTCAGAACTGCATACTTGTCCTCGCCCGGGTTCTTGATAAGACCCATTGCTATACCAGATACAGGATTTGCAATCTTCACACCCGCATCCATCAGAGCCAGAGTACCGGCGCAGACGGTAGCCATTGATGAAGAGCCGTTTGACTCAAGAATATCGGAAACCACGCGTACGCAGTATGGATAATCAGCAGGAATCTGTCCCTTCAGAGCGCGCCATGCCAGATGGCCGTGACCGATTTCGCGGCGGCCTGTGCTGCGCTGTGCCTTTGCCTCGCCGGTGCAGAACGGCGGGAAGTTGTAATGCAGCAGGAAGCGCTCGTCATGCTGATCCAGAACATCGTCCACCAGCTTCTCGTCATCCTTGGTACCAAGGGTTACGGAGCAGAGAGACTGGGTCTCGCCACGGGTGAAGATTGATGATCCGTGAGGGCCTGGCAGATAGCCGACCTCGCACCAGATAGGACGGATGTCAGTGGTCTTGCGGCCATCCAGACGCTTGCCCTCGTCCAAAATGCAGCGGCGCATTGCATCGCGCTCAACATCCATATAGTAGCGGTCAATCAGAGCATCCTTCTCGGCAAGCTCGTCCTCGCTCATATCGGCGTGAGCCTCGTGATATGCAGCCTTGAACTCATCGCGTACAGCCTCGAAGTTGGCTTCGCGTGAATGCTTGTCGGCATTGCCCTGGGCAGCCAGGTCGTATGACTTCTGGTAGCAGTTATCCTTGACAGCCTGACGGAGTTCCTCGTCATTGTTCTCGTGGCAATACTCGCGCTTGACGGTCTTGCCTACTTCTTCGGTCAGTTCCATCTGAGCCTTGCAGTGGCCCTTGATAGCCTCGTGAGCGGCCTTCATTGCGCCGAGCAGGTCAGCCTCGCTAACCTCCTTCATCTCACCCTCGACCATCATGATGTTGTCATATGTGGCGGCAACCATGACATCCATATCAGCCTTCTCAAGCTGCTGGAAGGTCGGGTCAATTACATATTCCCCATCGATGCGTGCAACGCGGACCTCACTGATAGGGCCCTGGAACGGGATATCGGAAACTGCAAGAGCTGCTGATGCAGCGAGTCCTGCAAGTGCGTCAGGCATCTGCTCGCCATCGGCTGAGAAGAGTATGATGTTTACGAAAACCTCTGCGTGATAATTGTCAGGGAACAGAGGACGAAGTGCACGATCCACCAGACGGCAAGTCAGAATCTCGTAATCTGACGGTTTGCCCTCACGCTTTGTGAAGCCACCGGGATAGCGGCCTATTGATGCATACTTCTCTCTGTACTCTACCTGTAAAGGCATAAAATCTGTTCCGGGAACAGCATCTTTGGCGGCACACACAGTGGCCAGAAGCATAGTCTTGCCACATGTCAGCATGACTGCTCCATCGGCTTGCTTGGCCAGTTTCCCGGTCTCCAGCGTGATGACTCTGCCATCAGGAAGCTGGATGTCTTTTCTTACAATGTTCATCTTATAAAAATTAAATAACGCATTTTGCGCGAAGTTACTAATAATTCTCCAAATACGCGGAAACTGCGGAGAATCATTTTTTAATACTCTGCATGATGAACCGCATTTACGGATTCCACCTGTTTATTGAATGCTGAACGGCTCGCTCGGAGCATTGAACATCGCGCTGGCATTCTTGAGATTCAGGCCAGTAGAAGAATCGCCAAGGTCCGGGATATTGAATGATTTCAGATTGTATCCGTAGAACTGAGCGCTTTTCTGAGGAAGGACAAAAGGCTTGGAAACGCTGCCGGTTTCATCGATATGACAGAAATATGGCTTGCCGTATTGGCCGTCTCCCCTCTTGCTGGCAAAGACGAACCAGCGGCTGTTAGAGGACCAGCTGTGATAAGTATCTGATTTGTCGCCCTTTATCTCATCAAGCATCCTCACCTCACCGTTTTGCAGATCCATCAGGCACAAAGTGCATTCTGTGTGATAAAGAGGGAAAGTACCATAGTCGGAGACTGTGAACATAAGCCATTTACCATCAGGAGAAGCTTTCGGATGACAGGCAGAAGCATTGTTGGCCGCACCATTCCACACCGTGTCCGCAACTTCGCTTATATGACCGTTCGAAGCATCGAAATCAGCACGGAGAAGCGAATACTTGAGCAAACTGACATCCCGTCCAATCCCAGTCGTGTCCGCGACACAATAAAACACGGAATTTCCGTCCGCCGAGAAACACGGGAAAGTCTCCAGTCTGCCAGTTTCAGCAACATGCGGAAGATTGATCATCAGATTGTTGTCAAAATCAGCAACTGACAGATCTGAAGCGGAATCATACACCTCCATCCTGTTCACCGCCATCGTATGCAGCCCTGGGATAATGACGTTAGTGGAGAATACTCCGAAACGTCCTCCCGGGTGAAGTTCGCCATAGACGGTCCCAGAAAGCATGACATCGGCATTGAGTGTCAGTTTTCTGAGCTGTCCGTCCCTGTTGAGGACAGTGCCTCCATGCTCACCGCGAATGTAATAGAAAGAAATATCTCCGCGGCCCTGAGTATGTGTGTGGCAGTTCATGCAGGAATTGTCTGTGTGCCTGTAATCGCAGATGGTGGTCTTCGAAAAATCTTCGATGCAGCGTTCCTCAATGGATATCTCGTTGTACATCTGATAGGAAGGCTCTATGAGTCTGTATGTCAGATACCCGTCTATGGGATCCTTGCTGACGTACACGTTCCAAGTGTCAGTAACGGTCTGCCCGCCGACATTCACTTTTGCGTTGACAACTATCGTCTGTCCCTCGGTTCCGGCAATGAACGACTTCCATTTCCTTAGCGGCCATTCCACTTCCGTGCCTCTGATTTTCACGGTCCTTTCCCCTGAAGTGAAAGTCGTCTCGGCATTCCTTGCGCCCTTCATGGCATAATGGAAGTTGGGAGGAGCAATGTTGGCCGGGATGGTGACTTCCTTGTAGTCAGGATAGATGACCAGCGGACCGGCGCTGCCGTCCACTGCATTGTAATTTCCTCTGCCGCAAGCGGTAACGACAAAGACCGCTGCCGTCAGAATAATGCCGGGTATATGTTTTCTCATCTTTGTCCTGATTCGTTGAGTGCCTTAAGATAGTAGTACCAATAGGTGTTCCGATAATTGTCCGGAAAACGGAAGAACATCTCATTCCTTTTCCTGTAACTGTCATCGATGCCATACTCATCAATGACTTCCTGAGAAGTGACGTTGTTCTGTCCCAGCCATATTATCAGAGCTTCCTTATATATCCGGGCGTCAATCCTGCATACGTCATAATCTTCGAAGAATTGCTCGAGATCATATCGTAACAGGTCATGGCACAGCAGGAATTCGCGGGCGGGAGTATTGTCCGGATTAGCTTCCAGAAGGGCTTGGAGGACAGTATGCGGGTTATCCGCCGGATGTATCCTGTCGGAAGAAACCATATTGCCCCTGGCATATTCTATCCAGGCGCTGTCCTCTTCCGTCAAGTTGCCGTCAAGCATCCTTTTCGCCCATTTCCTGTAGAAGAGAGTCTTGTCAAGAAGATTGAGATATTTCTGTGCGGCAGCTCTCTGACCGGTGATGATATTGACACGTGCGAGCCGTTCTATGAATCTTGCGCCTGTGTGATGGGGAGATGCCTGAAGACAGGTGATGGCACTCTGCTCGGCTATGGTCATGTCACCAAGCCAATACCACATTTCGCCCACCAGACAGTTGTAGTATATGTTCTGTTCTCCTGAGACGAAAGGAAGGAAATAATACGGGCCGCCGACCTGCGAGTGATTGAACAGATTGTTTCCAAGACGGCCGGTCATAGCCATCGCCAGATTATAGCAGTCAGATGCCTCCGGCGTGTACAGATCCCTTTCAGAGAGTTTCAGGACCTTGTCCCAGTTACCGGCAGCCACCTCCGTGTCAAGGCCGAACAATCTCTCCGTATCAGACTGCGGCACACCCCATAATTTGCCATAAATGCTGTTGCAAGGGGCACCGAGCGCCCATACGCCAAAGCAAAAGGCAGGAACTGC
Source organism: Bacteroidaceae bacterium (assembly GCA_024398555.1). Taxonomy (GTDB): domain Bacteria; phylum Bacteroidota; class Bacteroidia; order Bacteroidales; family Bacteroidaceae; genus Colenecus. The sequence goes on from JAKSIW010000053.1 coordinate 4,556, forward strand.
GACCAGTGTCTTGGCGGACAATGTTTTGAACTGCAGCACCAATAATATCAGGGAAAGGAAGCCAAGCGTGGCGATTGTATAGCGTGTCTGGTACAGGTTTCCGCACTCTCTCAGGAAAGACCACGCGAACACAAGTCCGGCCGCCACCAGAGACACGCGGCCGTCAAGGAACTTGCGGCAGATGCGATATGTGACAGCCCCATTGGCAACAAGAAGCAGAGCCACACAGAGCGGACCCGGTATGCGGGAGCGGAAGAACTGTTCGGTGAAACTGCCAGCCAAACCGGACAGCCACCCTATGCCATTGAAATTCAAGGCTATATAATCCCAGTCATACACGAAGAGATTCAGTTGTTCCCTTCTCAGAAGGTGATACGGATACAATGTCAGGAAGAAACAGAACGAAGCCATGAAAGCCAGGCCTGCCAATATATATCCGAGACGCGGATTGATTTCCTTTATCTTGACCATAGTGATTCGTGAAAGTCCGGTTTGAAGAGGATGCGCCCCTACTTGTAAGTGAGAACTGTCTGAAGGTCAGGGTTGAGTATGCGGCGGGCGACCTCGAGCATCTGACCGGCAGTGATTGACTCTATGCGGCGGAACAGTTCATCACGTGTCTGATACTCACCGTAATGGAGAAACGTTTTACCCATGCCCAGAGCCACATTCTCGAAATTGTCCCCTGCGACACCCATCTGCCCCATCAGCTGTTTCTTGGCGGCACGCAGCCTGGCATCGCTGAGAGGCTCATTGCACATCGCGCGCAATTCCTTGAAGCACAAATCGCTGCAGCGCTCCACATCATCCAGGTCACAGCCGAAATAGATACAGAAAACGCCTGTATCGGTATAACTCGTTGAATTGCTCTCGACATTGTAAACCAGGCCACGCTTTTCGCGCAGGCTCAGATTTAGACGGCTGTTCATGCCCGGACCGCCCAGAATATTATTCAGGAGATAAAGGGTCATCCGGTCCGGATCCGCCCCTGCCAGTCCGCGGCAGCCTATCATCACGTGTGCCTGATGAGTGTCACGATGTATGACCTGACGGCACGGAAAGTATTCAGGCAACGGCTTGCGTACATTTTCGTAGTGAGAGAAAGCCTTCTCGCTGCCGCCATAACGCGCGACCGTCCTCAAGACCTTTTTCCAGTCCAGATCCCCATAGACGAAAAACACCATATTGGACGGATTGTAATGACGGTGAACAAAGTCTGAAGCATCGGAACCGGTAAAGCGCTTCAATTGCTCAGGCTTGCCCAGAATATTGTTGCCAAGCGGGTCTCCCTTGAAAATCAGGCTCTCGAAATCATCGAATATCAAATCGGACGGAGTATCTTCATAACTCTGTATCTCGTCAAGAATCACATCCAGTTCCTTCCTTATTTCAGCAGCGGGAAATGTACTGTGAAACACCAGATCTGTCAGCAGTTCCACGGCCCGTTCGAAATCATTATCCAGACATTCGCAATAGAACACTGTCTCCTCTTTGGCCGTATATGCATTCAGGTCACCTCCCACAGCTTCCATCCTGTTCAGGATATGCCAGGAACGGCGTTTCTCGGTTCCTTTAAAGGACACATGTTCCAGGAAATGCGCCATTCCCTGTTCGTCAGGCCGTTCATCACGTGTCCCGGCGCCTATTGTGTATCCGCAGTACACAACGTGAGTCGGAGATGGCATGAAAATGAGCCTCAATCCATTGTCAAAAGTCCCGGTATATGGTTTCATTGGAATTCCAGCAGATTTAAAACGCGGCAAAAGTAATCAAAAGTCACGGAAAGAGCGAAATATTCCGTACCTTCGGCAACTATTAAAAAATATGGAGATGAGAAAAGTCATAGGTATCAGCGAAACTGTATTTGACATACTGTTCAAAGAAGAGCGACCTGTCGCAGGAGTGCCGGGAGGTTCTGTCCTGAACGGAATGGTTACGCTTGGCAGAACCGGAATCCCGTGTATCATAATGACTGAGACCGGCAGTGACCACATCGGCGGTGTCATAAGCCGATTTCTGACCGAGAATGGAGTATCAGACGAGTACGTCATACGCGGAGAAGGTAAGAAGAGTTCTGTATCACTGGCATTTCTGGACGAAAACAACGATGCGCACTACACCTTCTACAAGGATTACGACAGTTGCAGGTTCCAGTTCAGAATTCCTGAGGTAAATACCGGAGATATCGTTATGATAGGTTCCTATTTTGCACTGATACCGTCACTCAGACCACAGGTCAGAGAATTCCTGGAATATGCACGCGGCAAGGGTGCCGTCATTTATTACGACATCAATTTCCGGCCCAACCACAGCCACGAAAAGGAGCAGCTGATGGAATCGGTTCACGAGAACTGCAGATTCGCTGACATCGTGCGCGGATCGGCCGATGATTTCGAGATCCTGTTCGGACATTCTGACGCGGAACGGCTATGGCAGGAGGAGATTTCACCTTACTGCAGCAGCTTCATCTGTACGCGCGGTGCAGACGGTACCGACCTCCGCACCAGATCCGTCAATGTCCATTTTCCGTCAAAGGACATCAGGACGGTCAGCACAATCGGAGCCGGAGACAGCTTTAATGCCGGAATCATATACGGTCTGTTCAAAGAAGGCATCAGCAAGGAGGATATCAGCCAACTGAATCCGACCGGATGGAACCGTCTCATCTCATACGGCATCGACTTCAGTTCGGATGTCTGCTGCAGTACCGAGAATTACATAAGCAAGGAACTGGCTTCCAGATACCATATTTGACCAAGCCCCGTCCGGTCAGAACACCAGATTGACGCTTGTTCCGGCCATGAAGGAAAGGCCGTAGCCGATACGGCAGTCCAGACCGCCGAAACAGCGTATTTCAGAGCAATGGGATGTGCGGATGGACAGGCCAGCGCTGGCACGCGAATCAAATCCTGTCCCGATAGAGGCAGTACGGGAATTGTCCTGGGTATCCCGAATGCTGAAATCCCTTCCCGCTGCAATACCGGCAGACAAACCGGCAAAAGCTCCCAGCGTACCTGAGATATTGAACCCTGCATCAAGGCAGGCATGAAGCGACAGCAGGAAAGGCTGATTCAACCCGTCAGGCAGTGCCAGTGTACCATTGCCGTTCCATTGGAGCTGTGTCATGTCACCCGACAGTCCAACTGACAATAGTTCCCCCACCCGGCAGGAAGCCTTCACGCCGAGAGTATATTCCGGTTTCAAATCACCGCAAGACCGGTCATCATCAAAACTGGCCACGCGGTTGAAATTGTAGTAAGAGTACATTCCAAATGCCCATTTCCGGACTGCAGGGTCATACATCTGCTGTCTGCGGCGGTCCGATTTCCCGAACAGGACATCATCCAGCCAATAGCCGAACTCAGCGCTGAAGATTCCGATACCTGCACCGGCTATCACGTCTGACATCCAATGATCGTTGGACGCCACTCTCGAAATACTTATTCCGGCAGCCACCCCATAGCCGGCGACACCTATCCACGGACTGATATTGTCCCCCAGTTCATGCTGCATGACAGTTGCCGAAAAGAACGAGAAGGCCGCGTGTCCCGACGGGAAAGAATAATCCGAGTCATTTCCGGGGCGTGGTCTGCCCGAAAGGGATTTGAGCGTTTGCGTCAGAGCAACCTGCATTGCAAATCCGGCAGCTTCTCTGAATACAAGGCGTTTCGTTCCCATCCACTTGTCATCACCGGTCAAAGGCATAGAGTAACTGGCTGCAAGCATCAGCGCCCCCGGAACATACATCAGAGTGCTGATTCCATCATCCATCGGGGGATGGTCGGCATTGCGTACGGCTCTCTCCAGATTGTAATCATGATATAGCGACCCTGCTCCCACCATCAGAGCCGGAGCCACGCTCTTCAGCAGCAGTGTCTCGGGTTTTCCGCCTTTTTCAGAAATACGCAGATAATCCGAGCTGAAGGTCATCGGAACGGAATCAGGCGATGCCGGAAGCACACTCCCCGAGCATACAGCAGACAGGCCGGCAGACAACACCAGCATCAACAGACCCCTCGCAATACTGTGATTCATCTCAGAGCTGCTGCATGTCGTTCAGATGCCTGTAGTAGCCGTTCATAGCCAGAAGTTCGTCATGAGTGCCGCGTTCCACGATACGTCCATCGTGAACCACACATATTTCATCGGCATTCTTTATTGTTGACAGCCGGTGTGCGATGGCAATAGTAGTACGATCCTTCATGAGACGTTCCAGAGCCTCCTGAACAAGACGTTCAGATTCAGTGTCAAGCGCACTGGTAGCCTCGTCCAGAATCAGGATAGGAGGATTCTTGAGTATGGCGCGGGCGATGCTTATCCTCTGGCGCTGGCCTCCGGACAGCAGACATCCGCGGTCACCGATATTGGTGTCATATCCGTTCTCGGACTCCATGATGAAGTCGTGTGCATTGGCAATTTTTGCAGCCTCGATAACCTGCTCGCGTGTTGCGCCTTCAACACCGAACGTAATGTTGTTGTAGAATGTGTCATTGAACAGGATTGCCTCCTGGTTGACATTTCCCATCATGCCTCGCAGCGAATGCAGGGAGATGTTTCTGATATCCACGCCATCAATGGTGACAGAACCTTCGGTAACGTCATAGAATCTCGGCAACAGATCCACCATAGTCGATTTGCCGGAGCCGGACTGACCTACCAGAGCGATTGTCCTGCCTTTGGGAACTTTCAGGTCAATATTCTTCAGGACCGGACGTCCATCTTCATACTGGAATGTAACATTATGATATTCAATGGCATCCTTCATGCCATCCACCTCAACCGGATGCTCGCAGTCGGTAATGTTGTTCTCAGCCAGCAGAATCTTGTCGATACGCTCCACCGAAGCAAGTCCCTTCGGAATGGAATAGCCAGCCCTCGAGAAATCCTTGATAGGATTGATGACACTGTACAGAATCGTCAGATAGTAGATGAATGTAGCAGCCTCAATTTCAGCCTTGTCACCAAGTATGAGCGAACCTCCATACCACAGGACAAGCACAATCAGAGCCGTTCCCATGAACTCGCTGACCGGGTGCGCAGATGACTGCCGTATGCTGACCCTGTTGCTGGCATTCTTCAGTTGTTCGCTGCTGTCAGAGAAGCGTTTGGACATCTTCTGTTCTGCAAGGAACGCCTTGATGACGCGAAGTCCGCCCAGAGTCTCCTCCAACTGTGACATAGTGTCGCTCCAGCGGGACTGGACCTCCAGCGACTTGGCCTTCAGCTTCCTGCCGATAAATCCCATGACCCATACGATGAGCGGAGCAACCACGATGGTGAACGTGGTCATCTGCCAGCTGATAATGAACAGACCGGTCATGTAGACGACAATCAGAATCGGATTCTTGATAAGCATGTCCAGCGAATTGGCGATGGAGTTGTCAATCTCCGAAACGTCACCGCTCATACGGGTAATGATATCGCCCTTGCGTTCTTTCGAGAAAAATGACATCGGCAGGTCAAGCACCTTGTTGTATACCTTCACACGAATGTCACGGATGATGCCGTTGCGCAGCGGGACCATGACCGCAGACGATGCGAAATAGCATCCTGTCTTGAAGAATGTCATCACCACAAGAATCAGTCCGAGAAACAGCAGAGTGTCGGACGCACCGTACTTGTCAATCCAGCTCGTAACGTAATAATAGAAATTGTTGGTCAGGACATGGAAGTCCGGCAATCCCATTTTGCCATACGTCACAGGCAGCAGTTCGTATGTCGTATGATTTATCTTGAACAGCAGCTCAAGTATAGGAACTATCAGTGCGAAGGAAAAAATATTGAGCAATGCTGACAGCAGATTGAATATTACAGACCACACCAGATTGCTTCTGTAAGGCCTCACGAACCTTTTCAGGAAACGGAACAATTCTTTCATTAAGTGATGATTTATGCTGCAAAGTTAACAATTATTCTTCTATCTTTGCCTTATCTTCAAATATACAAAGGTATGGCAGGCAAAATGCAGGCACTGGCCAAGGACACGGCCATCTACGGACTGAGCAGCATACTCGGCAAATGTTTCAATTTCCTTCTGACACCGCTGTTCACGTACGCCATTACGGACAACAGGGCATTGTACGGCGCATACGTAAATCTCTACGCATGGACAGGACTCATTCTGGTCATCCTTACTTTCGGAATGGAGACCACAATGTTCCGGTTCGCCAACAAGGAGGGCAATGACCCCAAGCGCGTCTATTCCACCTCATGGTTCTTCGTGGCCATGCTTTCGATTGTCTTCGCCGCACTCTGCTGGGCATTCACAGACCCGATATGCGCAGCTTTGGGATATTCCGACCATACCGAATACATCAGGACGATGTCACTTGTCGTAGCCATTGACTCCGTGCAGTGCGTCATGTTCTCATACCTCAGATTCCTGAAACGCCCGGTCAAGTTCGCAAGCATGAAGCTCTTCAACATATTCCTGTCGCTGATACTGAACGTAATCATGGTCAAGACCATTTACGAACCTGTTGTGGCAGGCGTCAAGTCAGTTTCATGGTTCGACCCCGACAATATCATCAGCTGGGCATTCTACATCAACCTGCTCTGTTCCAGCATAATGTTCCCGTTCTTCGTTCCGGAGTTCCGGCACCTTGGTGCAGGATTTGACCGCCGTCTCATGCGCGAGATGCTGTCGTACTCGTGGCCCATCGTCATTCTCGGGCTGGCCGGAATTCTGAATCTGCACGCCGACAAGATCTGCTACACATGGATCGTTCCGGGACAGGCAGGCGAGGAGCAGCTTGCCGAATACGGAGGCTGCGTCAAAGTGGCTGTCATCATGACCATGCTCACACAGGCGTTCCGTTTCGCATACGAGCCGATGGTGTTCAGTGCCGCACGCGACGACAAGGAAGGGCAGAAGAAGATGTACGCCGACGCCATGAAGTATTTCATAATCTTCGCGCTGCTGGCATTCCTTGCCGTAATGTTCTACATGGACATTCTGAAATTCATCGTTGGCGGGCAATACCGCGCCGGTCTCAAAGTCATTCCAATCGTGATGATGGGCGAGATTTTCATGGGCATCTATTTCAACCTGTCATTCTGGTACAAACTGACCGACCAGACCTGGTGGGGAGCCGTATTCTCCGGAATCGGTTGCGCCGTCCTGCTGGCCATCAACTTCCTCTTCGTGCCCAAAATCGGCTACATGGCATGCGCCTGGGGCGGTTTCGCCGCATTCGCCATCTGCATGCTCCTGTCCTACTTCACCGGGCAGAAGCACTACCCGATAGCCTACCCTCTCAAGGAAATCTTCAAGTATTTCCTGCTGGCCGGCATCCTGTATGCCGCATATGTACTGATTGACAGAACCGCTCTTGCCGTCTGGCTGAAACTCATCATCAACACCGTCCTTATCTGCATTTATCTCGCGTATATTCTGAAAAAGGACCTCCCGCCGAAGTCACTCCCTGTCATCGGCCGCTATTTCCGCTGACCCGACATGAAAAAAGTAAAGATTTGCGCAGTCAGAAAGGCTGAGTACAGTGACCTGATGGCAAAGTACGAAAACCCCATTGAGCACAGTTGTGACGTAGCCGAAGGGCAGACATGGATAAGCGTTGACGGTCAGTGCCCGTCCGGCATGTGCCCCGAAGCATGGAAGTCAATGTCAGAATTTGTGCAGGCTCTTGCCCGGGGCGAAGGCAACTTCTATGACGGCTGGATGCAGAATCCCTACAGCGCCATGATAAGTTGCAACGACGGCTTCCGCCCCGTCAGTTTCTACATCGAAACGCTGGAAGATTTCAATACAGATTCTTAATTTTATTGAAAAATTAGTATGTTTGCAGGACTAACATCGTTTTTGCACGACAGATTACAACCTTTTTAAATTAACAGATAAATGAAAAAATTCGCTATTCTTCTCAGTGCGGCTCTTATGAGTGCCGGTTTCTGCGCAGCGCAGGACACTGAAATCAAGGAGGATTTCGTTCCTTCCTCAATGAACCAGCCGGGACAGCAGTACCCGATGGTAAACTCACAGGGCTATGCCCGTTTCCGCATCAATGCTCCTCAGGCTCAGTCCGTATCAGTAGGTCTCGGACTTGGCGGCACACACGGAGGCACCGATCTTGTCAAGGGCGAGGACGGCTACTGGATGGGTACCACAAGTGCACCTCTTGTTGAGGGTTTCCACTACTATCATCTGACAATCGACGGTGGTACATTCAATGACCCCGGCACAAACAACTACTACGGTTCAACACGTTGGGAGAGCGGTATTGAAATTCCGACCAACGCAGACAAGGACATCTATGCAGAGCGCAACATTCCGCACGGATTCGTACAGCAGATTCTGGTATGGTCAGAGAGCCGCAATGAGCTTGCACGCGCATTCGTCTATACTCCTCCTACATATTATTCAGACAAGGACAACGTCAAGTATCCTGTTCTGTATCTGCAGCACGGTTGGGGTGAAGATGAGACCGCTTGGATGACCCAGGGTCACGCAAACCTCATTCTCGACAACCTGATTGCTGACGGTAAGATCAAGCCGGTTATCGTAGTCTGCACATATGGTATGACCAACGGCGGCTTCGGCCCGGGTATGGGCTTCGGTGGCGCACGTCCTC
>JAKSIW010000054.1 GCA_024398555.1 Bacteroidaceae bacterium
AAATTTACATCTTTTGGAAACGATGATGAAAAAAGCGGGTAAGAAAAAGGCCGGTTGGAAAAAAGGGTGAAGCCCTCTATCTTCACAGACCGGGGGCTTCGAGTATTAATCTACCATTATGTTATGTACTGCCGCACATTAGGGAGTCAGAGATAATATTGCGGCAGTAATCGGCAGAGTAACTGCCGTTATCGGTGATACATTGTGTAATCCATCAGAATCAGATTCAAATAGCGTTTTCCTGATTACGCTGCAAAGGTATTGCACGGTGCGATTCCAACCTGTTGCAGATTGTTGACTAATAAATCCATACGGCGGTCTTATTACGTCACTTTGTCACATAGTGACGCAACTACTGCAATTTGGCGTGTTTGTGTTAGTGTATTTTCCTATATATTGTATCTTTGCAGAATACAACTGTGCGCGGTATAGAAAAATGTGTATGAGTGAGTCTGTAAAAATCAGAGTTCTGCTGAGGAACTGCCTTCTGGCGTGTCTTGTCCTTGTCGCTGTCGCATCATGCCATTCCGGTGAGGACAGCCATACGGACAGGACCATTCTGGTTTATATGGCGGGCGATAACAATCTGTGCGATTACCTTAACAGGAATATCCGTGAAATGGGAAGTGGTATAAGCAACCGTCAGTCGCACAATCACGTGGTGGTCTTTGTGGACCGTCCGGGCAAGCAGTCCTGTCTGATAGATGTGAAACGTAACGGCAACGATACGGTGCGTGTCTGGAATGAGAATCTGAATTCGGCATCACCGGCCCTGCTGTCAGAGGTGATAGATTATGTGACCGGACGGTTTGCGGCAGATTCCTACGGTCTGGTTCTATGGTCGCATGCGACAGGCTGGATTCCGTCGTCGGCTCATAAATTCATCGATTCGGGAAAGCTGTCGGCACCAGGCCCGAAACAGGGGAACGGAGATTCGGACAGACCGTACATACGTCGTCCCTTTGAAGGAACTCGTGCTATCCTTGTAGATAATTCGGTCGGCTCATACAGTTGGATGGAGTATGATGAAATGGCTGAAGCAATTCCTGACAGTCTGTTCGATTTCATCATGTTCGACGCCTGTTTCATGGGTTCGGCCGAGGTCGCATACGAACTCCGCGGCAAGGCTCACTGGATGATAGCGTCTGCAGTGGAGGTCCTTACTACGGGATTCCCGTATGATATTGTGACCGAACCGATGATAGACGGGGACTATGAGACTCTGTGCCGGCGCTATTTTGATTATTACAACAGCAAGAGCGGAGATTTCAGGACAGCGGGGATTGCTCTGATCAATCTTGATTCATACGGAGTTGTTGCGGATGCGTTCGCCGATGTCGTCAGAAATGCATCCGTCAGCGTGGATGACCTGAGTAATGTACAGTGTGATGACCGCTTCAGGCGTTCTGTCATGTTTGATCTGCTGGATGTTGCCGAGAGGCTTGAACCCGGTGAGGAATATGTGCAACGTATGAAGGAGGCTCTGGATGAGGCTATTGTCTATCATGCCAATACGGAGTATGTCGTGAGTGAGATTCACCTGAACAGGTACTGCGGACTGAACTGCTACATCCCATATTCCCGGTACGGGACTGTGATCAATCCGTATTACAGCAGGACGGAATGGAACAGACGGGTAGGATTCATTGAATGAAATAACAAAATAAATAACCGATTATGAAAAAAATGTATGTATTGGCAGCATCCTCCGTCTTACTGGCGGCTGTCATGACTGCGTGCGGCAGCAACGAAACCGTATTGTCACGTGACAGGCACGAATCCAAACTTGATGGAAATGAAAAGGAGATTACGGCTATAATCGAAAACATGACACTGGAGGAGAAGGTGGACATGCTTCATGGAAAGCACATGTTCACATCCACCGGAGTCCCAAGTCAGGGCATTCCTGATATGATATATGCTGACGGTCCGTTCGGTATCCGTGAGGAGATGGAACCCAATTCATGGAACTCAATACATCTTACCACGGATTCCGCCACGTTCTTCCCGACCGGTTCGGCTCTTGCGGCCACATGGGATGAGGCTACGGCTTACGAATACGGCAAGGCAATGGCTGTTGAGGCAAGGCTTCGCGGCAAGGACATGATGCTTGCCCCGGCCATCAACATACAGCGTATTCCTACAGGAGGCCGTACATACGAATATCTGAGCGAGGACCCGTTCCTGAGTTCACGTCTGGCAGTGGGCTATACCAAGGGCATGCAGGACAATGGCGTGGCAGTCTGTCTGAAGCATTTCGCTCTGAACAATCAGGAGAGCAACCGTGGTACTGTCAATGTCATTGCCAGTCCGAGAGCTATCCGTGAAATATACCTCCCGCCGTTCGAGGCAGCTGTTGTGGAAGGCGATGCATTCGGTGTGATGTCAGCCTACAACAAGGTGAACGGATACTGGTGCGGAGAGAATGAGTTCCTGCTGAATCAGGTGCTCCGTAAGGACTGGGGATTCAAGGGTATGGTGATTTCCGACTGGGGCGGTACTCACAGCACCGTTCTTTCTACAGTAGCGGGACTGAATGTGGAGATGCCCGGTAACAGTTTCCACGGCCAGGCTCTGATTGATTCTGTCAATTCCGGTGCCATTGCCGAGTCAGTGATAGATGAGAGAGTGCGCGAGATTCTGCGCGTCCGTCTCAGAATAGATGCCATTCCGGAGAATGAGGCCAATCAGGTGATGACCTCCCAGCCGGAACAGACTAAGGTTGCATACGATGTGGCACTCAAGTCCGTAGTTCTGCTCAAGAACGATGGCGGTCTTCTGCCGATTGATTTGAACAATGTAAGCAGGATTGCTGTCATTGGTGACAATGCGGACAAGAAGATGTCACAGGGTGGTGTAGGTGCCGGTGTGAAGGCTCTCTATGAGGTGACTCCTCTGGAGGGACTCCGCAACCGTATCGGAGACAAGGCTGAGATTGTTTATGCACAGGGTTATACGTCACAGCAGAATCGCGGTTGGGGCGGTTTCGGTGGCTTCGGCGGATTCAGAGGCTTCGGCCAGCGTCCTGCCGCACAGCAGAAACCTGATGATACAGCGGAAAGACTCAGAAATGAGGCTGTCAAGGCTGCTTCCGAAGCAGATATCGTTCTCTTCATCGGAGGTGACAACCGTCAGTGGGAGACCGAGGGCAGTGACCGTCAGTCAATGATGCTGCCGTATGAACAGGAGAAGGTTGTGGAGGCTGTCGCAGCTGTCAATCCGAACATCGTGTTCGTAGCTGTCGCCGGTGCTCCGGTTGATCTGAACATCGTGGATGAGAATGCTCCGGCCATCGTGCAGTCATGGTTCAATGGTACTGAGGGCGGCAATGCGCTTGCAGATCTGCTGCTCGGCAATGCGTCCCCGTCAGGCCGTCTGCCTTTCTCATATCCGATACGTCTGGAGGATTCTCCGGCATACGCCCTCGGCAATTTCCCGCAGACCGATGCTCCTATCGGTGAGGATGTGTTCGTATCACTGGTCGGCAACAGAAGCGCTGACGAACTTCAGAACGGTTCGGACAATCGCAATACTGCAGTATATTCAGAGGATCTTCTGGTCGGATACCGCTGGTTTGACACCAAGGAGAAGCCTGTCCGCTATCCGTTCGGCTACGGACTGTCTTATACCACTTTTGAGTATTCCGACATTGCTGTCAACAAGGAGAAGTTCTCAGCCAAGGATAACATCGAGGTGACTTTCACCCTTACCAATTCCGGCAGTGCCGATGCAGATGAGATTGCTCAGCTGTACGTACATCGCATTGATGCAACCGTAGAGTGGCCATACAAGGAGCTGAAGGCATTCCAGCGTGTTTCCCTGAAGGCCGGAGAGTCGGAGTCTGTCACACTGTCCATTCCTGTGGAACAGCTCAAGTACTGGAATGAGGAGATTCACGACTGGTCTCTGGAGAATGGACAGATTGAACTTCTGCTCGGTGCGAATGCAGGAGACATACGTCTGAACAGAATTGTTGAAATTTAATTTCTTGTGAGATTATGGATAATAATGAAAATAACAATAAAGGGCAGCTCCAGATAGAGGTCAAGCCCGATGTGGCATGCGGCAGCTATTCCAATCTGGCTATCATATCACATTCACGCAGTGAGTTTATTCTGGATTTCGCGACAATTCTGCCGGGTACACCGAAGGCTCTTGTGAGCAATCGCATCGTCATGACGCCTGAGAATGCAAAGCGTCTGCTTATGGCTCTTCAGGACAACATGAACAAGTTTGAGAAGAATTTCGGGTATGTGGATCTGGGTGAAAAGAAGGGCACATACGTGATGGGATTCGGTGAACAGGCCAAATCGTAACTGCAATGGATCTTTGTCTGACTTATGCTGAGATGCAGCGTGCCTGCAAGTCTGCCGGGACGGAGCTCAGTTTTTCGTATGAGGCGGCTGACACCGTTCGCGTGGGTTATCCTTTCAGAATGATGGGTATGTCCAATGAAATCGGGCTGAACCTGCGTGTCCTGGGGGTTGTAGGCAATGATGTCCGTATGATGATAGACGGGGCAGGAGGCATGGTTAACATGGCTCTCGGTATGGCATCGGGTATTGTCCGCGAGAAACTTGGAGGTGTCGTAGAATTCGGAGATGACAGCCAGGTCGTGCTTCATCTGGACCGCATAAATAAACTGGAGCCTGTTCTGAACAAGCTCCAGTTGACCGGTATCTCATTCAACCAGACTGCTGCTGTTGTCAGTCTGGAGATGAAGTGATAGGAGAAGAGGTGACGCCGCTGCGTCACTTTCCAAGGTGGAAGTCGAAGGTGTATGTGACACCGATGCTGGCTTCAAACGAGTTGTTGTAGTACTCCTCCCTGTGATAGTCGCTCAGATTATCAACATCGCAGTAACTCAGTGAGGTATGAATGCGGAGTGACTCTATCGGATAGTATTCGAGTACAGCGCCTACTGTAACGGCTTTCTTGCATCTCAGACCGACAAGAGCCTTGGCGGCAATCTTGGATTCTGAATTGTAACATCCTGTCAGATAGAAGTCTGAACATGTGAAATCATCGAAGTCGCAGTCGTAGGCATGTACGTATGCATCCAGTTCGACACCCCATCTGTCGTTGAAGTCATATCTGTTGCCGAGACCGATGTTGATGTTGGTTTCCTTGTCTGAACTGTCTGATTCTTCATCGTCTGCTTCTGCAAGTGAGTTGAAACCGTTTACAGCCCATGCAGTACTGAAGTTGCCCATTTCGCCGCGCCAGCAGAGACCGTAGCCGAGAAGCTTGTCACTGAAGTCGTACATCAGTGGAGATGTGGTGAGCTGAGCTTCTAAGGAATGATTCTCAGCAGGTGTCAGACGAAGGGTCAGACCGTACTGGTATCCGTTGAATTCGTACCAGTTGTACGGGATAAGTCCTGAGTAGAGGTCCACGTCATCGTATTCATTGGCCATTCCTCCGAAGTTGAGATAGACCTTTCCGAGATCAACTCCCCAGAAATCACGTTCGTATGTCAGGTATGCCATATCCAGCCATGTACCGTAAACACACGGTTCGTCGTACTTGTACAGGTCTTCGGGCGTGTTTGAAAGAAAGTGCATCTGAGCGAAGTATGACAGACCATCCGCTATTTCGCCTTCCATGAATGTGTAGAGCGAAGATAGTCCCAGACCGTAATTGTCATCGTTGAAACTGCTGTTGTAAGCTCCCTCAAGACGTGGCTTGACCGTGATGTCTGCGTCAAATGCGAATGCATGAACTGAACATACCAGTGCCAAAAACCCCATAAAAACTACTCTTTTCATTTAAACAGAATTTTATTGGTTATTAATTTTCGGGCGCAAAGATACGCGCAAGATTCGGTTTGACAATGTCAGAAAACCTACGATTTGTAGTACTTGCGCAAAATATTCCTGAACAAACCGCTTGGAAGCAGCCTTTTCAGGATGACTGACGCAGTCTGCTCGAAGTCGGCCACTACATAACGGAGCCGGGGCCTGCGGCACTCGACTATTCCGACTATTCTGTCTGCAAGCTTCTGAGGGTTCAGCCCGCCGTTCTCCTCCTTTTCTATTATGTTCAGGCTCTGGCGGAAGACCGGGCCGTAATCCCGGTCCTCAAGTGTCGCGGCGGAATTTAATCTGCCGGCTGTGAAGCCTGTGGCAAAATCACCCGGTTCCACTATGGAAACGCTGATGCCGAATCTGCCGACTTCGGCACTCAGAGCTTCGGAAAAGCCTTCAATTGCAAATTTCGATGCGGAGTAGTAGCCCTGATACGGCAGTCCCATGAGTCCTCCGATGGAGCTGATATTGATGATTCTCCCGCTTCTCTGACTTCTCATGCAGGGGAGGACGGCACGGCACAGGTTCACGCATCCCATGAAGTTGGTCTCCATCTGAAGATTTATCTCTTCCGTTGTTGCCATTTCCAAGGCTCCTCCGATGCCCATGCCAGCATTGTTGATGAGAACATCGATACGGCCTTCCGAACCAATTATCTGTCTGACTGCATCCTGCATGGCATCGAAGTCGCGGACATCACCGGGGATGAAGGAGATGCCTTCGGACGACACGGGCCTGCGTGAAATACCGAATACCCTGTGACCTCTGGAAGCCAAAGCCTCCGCTGCTGCTCTGCCGAAACCGGATGAAGCTCCTGTTATGACTATTACCTTTCCCATCTGCTTGTGCCAGTGCTGCAAAAGTAGAATGCTATTTCATAAGTGCAATACAATCAATGGGATTTTTTTGAGTATTTTTGCCGCAGACATCAGACGCTTATGAAATACAGACTCGAAATGAAACTTGCAGACGGATGGCAGAGCCGTTCGTATTCTGATTGTAATGAATTCGGTCAGGAGGAATACCATCTGGAGGCCTCTCACAGTGACGGCAGTTTCATGGATATATGTTTCGGTGAGATGCCGGACGGAGAGTCGGCACAGGACCAGGCTTTTGAGAACTACGCTGAATCGGTAGGCTTCAGCGACGACGACCCTGAGGATTTCAATCCGATAGTCAGATTCAAATTTGACGGCAAGTCGGCATGGGGCTTTGACGCATATCAGGAGGATGATGCCCCGATGAGGCTCATATCACAGGAGATACGGCAGGGAATGCTGGTCGTGATTGTCTTCGGCGCACCCGACCGTGACAGGCTGGTGGAGGTGCATCAGCTTATTGAGCGCGGTCTTCGCGTCCTTTAGCTATCTCCATACTGTTCACGGTGTTCTGCCAGATGATGTATGCGGCAGGCACTATCGAGGCAAGTGGATTGAGGAACGAGATGGTCATCCACACACCAATGCCGGTATTCTTCTGTGCCAGCATCTGACGGACTGCAACCGTGTCACCGTACCTTTCACCTGCTTTCTGACCGCACCAGAACAATAGCAGACACAGTACGAGCGAACTTGCGGCCATGACTATTTCCAATGTCGGATCCGGATTGTCATCCTGTATGACAGAATGGATGGTAGATCCTATCAGTATCATCATGCACATAGCCCACAGATAGAAAGAGGTGTATCTGCATCCCTTGACGAACTCGTGCGCCTTTGGCGTGAACTTGTCCATCAGCCAGGAGATGACGAGCGGCACTATCAGCAGAAGTACAGTCTTCTGCATGATGTGGGCGAATGAAGACAGGAATGTGATGTCCGCTCCCGGGTTGATGCAGGTGAAGAACAGCGGAGCCAGTACGGCGGCGGTGATATTGCTCAGAAGCACGTATGTGGTCATGAGGGTGACATCAGCGCCGAGGATTGCTCCGACCACCGGTGATGCGGTCGCCACAGGAGTGAACAGGCATATCATCAGTCCCTGAGCCAGAGGCTCGCTGACACCTCGCAGCAGATAATAGATCAAGACTCCTCCGAATACCTGCACGGACAGCAGCATGAAATGTATCGGCCTGACCTTCATCTGGGTAATCGACACTCTGGAACAGGTGAAGAACATCATAGCTGCAAGCAGCCACGGCGTAAGAGCGTAGAACGACGAGAGGAAATCGTGAAAGAACAGACCGCAGATGATTGCCAGCGGCAATGTCCAGTTCCTGAGCTTCTTTTCCGATATTCCCTTCATTCCGTACTATGAATTACCACCTGCGGTGTCTTTGCGGATACTCTTCCTCCATGTCTTCATCTTCAACCATCTGACCGTTGAACATGTTGAGCCTATATACGAAGTGGACCATGAAGTACTGGTTGATTGAGTTGTACTGGGTATCGCTCTTGCTCGATGCTGACATGTTGCGCGAGTAGTTCTTGCGCTGACCGAGTATGTCAAACGCCTGGACTGAAATCATGGCAGCCTTGTTCTTGAGGAAACTCTTGGATATCTGCATATTCCAGATGACTTCATCCGTATTGAACGAGGCATCGCTGTAGCCTCTGCGGGAATTGACGATGAGGTCTGCGTATATTCTGATGTCCCAGGGCAGTGTGACGTTTCCGCTCGGACCGAAGGAATAGTTCCATGTATCCATGTTGCCGTTCTCGCGTATGTCGTTTCTGGAACTGTTGTAATGGACGTTGCCTGAGAGCGTCATCTCCAGATTGTCGTCCCGGAACGAAGCGTTGGCGTTGGCATTCGGGGAGAATGTCTTGGTTGTACTCTTTACGGTCTGCTGGTTCTGGTACAGATAACCTACCTGGTTGGAGTAGTTTACACTCGGATAGAGGCTGAACGTATAACGCTTGTCCTTGAGCGCGAAGTTGCCGCCTATCATGTAGTAGGCGTTCCAGTTGCCGTTGATGTTCTCGGGACGGGTGGTGGATCCACCGTTCTCCTCGTTGTACGACACTCTGTTGCTGATGCTGTTGCTGGTGGTCCTGAGGTTGCCTCGGGTGACGAATCCGCTCTGCTTGTCGGAGTCGAATGAACGGAATTCGATGTTGAGGTTGTTCGAGAATGACGGCTTCAGATCGGGATTGCCTTCGGTGATGTACAGCGGGTTGGTCTCGTCGCGAATCGGGAGCAGGTTGGTCATGGACGGCTGGGAACTGTTGCCGTTGTACCGGACTCTCATTGTCTTCTGCTTGGTGAAATTGTATCTGAAGTCCAATGTCGGATTCAGGTCATACAGATTCTTGGTGATGTCGTAGCTGTCTCCCTGAGTGTATTCCAGACGGGTGGTGTAGGGCTGGTAGCGCACACCGACGTTGAGGTTGAATTCCTCCTGAACCCAGCGTATGCTTGTCTGAATCTCATGTCTGGTGGTTGTGTACTCCGCATATTTGCTGAGATTCATGTCGCGGTAGTTGGCCCAGTCTTCCGGATGGTGATAGAAATCATATTCCGGCATGTTGTCGAAGGAGTAGGTCTGACGGTCATTCGTGTTGGAGTTGCGCGAAAAACGGTAGCTGGTCTGCCAGAATACAGTCTTGAAGATAGGTTCCGTGTACATCAGCTGGACACTGAAGTTCCAGCTGTCTGACGGAGTGCGTGTGTATCTGTTGCGGATGTTGATGGAGTCGCCTCCGCTTACATCTGTCAGACGGAAGTACTCGGTGGTGTTGTACGATGTGTTGTCGTTGTGGCTGTTGTTGAAATTGCCGTTTGAACGGACGGTGATGTTGCGGCCCTTGTCATTCAGCTTGCGGTTGGCCTGCAGGTTGAAGCTTCCGTTGCGGCTGTCGCCTTCACTGCCGCTCATTCCGATGTTGCGGTTCGTGAAAATGGAATCGCCGAGGGAGTAGATGTATTCCATCTGCGCATCCATCTCCGCAAGCGGGTCATCCATATACTTGTACGGGTCACCGCTGAATGTCGCGGACCTGTTGTCGGAATTGCCCTCGGAATTGGACGAATTGAAATTCGGACG
Organism: Bacteroidaceae bacterium; assembly: GCA_024398555.1. Taxonomy (GTDB): domain Bacteria; phylum Bacteroidota; class Bacteroidia; order Bacteroidales; family Bacteroidaceae; genus Colenecus. The sequence continues at coordinate 9,793 of JAKSIW010000054.1, forward strand.
GAATATGATGTTGGTCATGGTGTCCGGCTTCCATTCGAAATAGAGGTTCGCATGGAAGGACATATTCTTGTTCCTGTTGTTGTTGGCTCCGTTTGAGAATGTGCTGCTGGAACCGTAGAAGTACTCGGAGGAGCTGGTCTGACGGAAGTCATTCTCGTTGTGGCTCACACCGAAGTTACTGTTTATCTCCAGCTTGTCACTCTCGTAGCTGTATGTTCCGAACAGGTCCTGGCGCGTGTTCTGACCGCGGTTGTTTCCCCATTGCCGCCCGCCGTTGCCGACACCCTGGTCGATGACATTGGTGGCGTTTGCGAATATCTGGAGCCTGTTGTAGTCATTGAACCTGTTTACCATGACGCGGCCGTTGTAGAGGTCGTCGGAACCGTATGCCAGATCGATGTTTGTGATGAGTCCTCCCATCATCTCCTGCTTTATCTGAAGGTCGAATACTGTCTGTTCCTCACCGTCGTCAATACCGGTGATCCTGGCGAGGTCGCTCTTGCGCTCGTATGTCTTGAGCCTGTCCACCATGTTGGCGGGAAGATTCTTCAGCAGGGTCTCGAGGTCGTCACTCATGAACTCCTTGCCGTTCACGAGAATCTGCGTCACCTCCTTGCCGTTGACGGTCATGGAACCGTTCTCATCCACTTCCACACCGGGCAGCTTCTTGATGAGTTCCTGGATGCTGGAACCTTCCGCCACGCGGTATGCCGCGCTGTTGAATACGAGGGTATCCTCTACGGCCTGAACCTTCGGGACCTCCGCTGTGATGACCGCTTCTTCCAGCAGCTGGGTGTCAGGATTGACCTTTATCTGCTTGAGGTCCACTGTCGCACCACTTTCTGATGAGGTGTTGAGAGCGGTGAAATTGTTGCGGTATCCTACGAATGATATCTTGACCGTGAACTTGCCGTTTCCGACCCCTGCAATGCTGAACCGTCCGTCTTCGTCAGTGACGACACCCTTTACCTGAGTGCTGTCAGGAAGTGACAGTACCTGAACGGCGGCCATTGGAATAGGCTCTCCGTTTTCCTTGTCTATGGCCTGTCCCTTGATGGTATGAGTATTCTGTGCAAATGCGGGTACAGCTGCCAATGCACAATTCAGAATTACAGCAATGAATCTCTTCATTTCTTGATAATAAGCAATTTAGGTTAGTTTGGGGAAATTTGATCCCGACTTTCGTTTTTATGCAACGCGAATTTAGCGAAAATAATGCTCCTGTCGCACTTTGTACATGCGTTATTCTTGCGCAAGAGGCGGTTTTTACGATATTTTAAGAATCAGCGTTGGTTTGGTTTGTCAAAAGGCGTATTTTTGCATAAAATTGCTTTTTATGGAACTGGAGAAACTTACAGATGCCATTGTCGCGGGCAATCTTCCAACAGCGACTGCGTTGGTGAATGAAGCTGTGTCAGAGGGGGTAGCACCTCAGACAATCATCAGCGATTATCTTATTAAAGGTATGGAGACTATCGGTGCCAGATTCGGCGCCGGACAGGCTTTCGTTCCGAATCTTCTGATGTCCGCACGTGCCATGAAGGGATGTCTGGACATACTGAAGCCATTGCTGAAGGGTGATACCAGCGTGTCTTTCGGAAAGGTCGTGATTGGTACGGTGAAGGGCGATCTGCATGACATAGGCAAGAATCTTGTCGCTTCAATGTTCGAAGGTTCCGGATTCGAGGTCGTGAATCTGGGCATTGACATCTCTGCCGACAAGTTCGTGACGGCACTTCAGGAGACCGGAGCCGACATCCTGGCCCTCTCCGCTCTTCTCACTACTACGATGAACTATATGAAGGAGGTCGTTCAGGCTGTGGAGAATGCCGGTCTGCGCGACAAGGTGAAGATTATGGTAGGCGGAGCTCCGCTCAATGCCGAGTTTGCGAGTGAGGTGGGTGCAGATGCATATACGTCTGACGCAAATGAAGCGGTAGTCGTTGCGAAGCGTCTGCTGGGCAGGGCTTCCTGATAAACACTACGAGTTCATGAAATTTCTATGCAGACTACTGTTGGCAGGCATGGCTGTGTCTGCCGGATGTATGATGCCGGATCAGCAGGCCTTTGCCCAGCCGGATCCGGATTTCCATATCTTCCTCTGCTTCGGCCAGTCCAATATGGTGGGACAGGCTCCAATTGAGGCATGCGACATGACGGTGTCAGACAGGTTCCTGATGATGTCGCCTGTCGGTTGCGACCAGCATCCCAAGCATGAATGGTCCGTGGCCGTACCTCCGTTGTGCAGGTGCGACACAAAGCTCGGGCCGGTGGACTACTTCGGCCGTACTCTGCTGGAGTATCTGCCTGAGAATGTCAGAGTGGGTGTGATTGTCGTCGCTGTAGATGGGACCGCCATTGACCTGTTCCATCCGAACAAGTACAAAGCCTATGTCAGGAAGGTGTATGAAACCCAGAGTCTGAACTATCAGGCCAACCAGATAAATGCATACGATGACAGGAATCCTCTCCAGGCTCTCCTGACATGCGCAAAGCTGGCTCAGCAGGATGGTGTCATAAAGGGCGTAATCATGCATCAGGGTGAGACCGGAGCCCACGATGACGATTACTACTGGCGCAAATCGGTGAAGGAAGTCTATCAGAACATTCTGAAAGAACTGAATCTGAGCGCTGATTCAGTGCCGTTCTTCGCAGGTGAGGCAGTGCGCGGTGACGTAAGAAATCCCGGCCAGTGTGCCAATGCGAATACCAGTATCGGTAAACTTCCAAAGGTAATAACATCTCCCTGCTATGTGATTTCATCGGAAGGCTGCTCGTGGGCCAGCGACCGGCTTCATTTCGATGCTGCCGGCTATCGGGAGCTTGGCAAAAGATATGCGGAGACCTATCTGAGCGAATATCTCGGACTGGACCTGACAGGCGTGGAGCGTCACGAGACAGACCCTCTCCCTCAGAATGAGTCAGAGATATACGGCATCAACGGGTACAGACTTGAGACGCTTCAGCCCGGAGTGAATCTCATCAACGGCAAGAAATATCTGGTGAAGTAATCTCCGAAAAAGCCTGTGGAAATTGCCGCCTGTGGAAAAAATATTTGTTTTTTTCCCTCGTGTCCGTCGGCATTCCATCCAAAATGACTAACTTCGCACCCGGTTTCCAAACCACAAGCCGAAATAGCTCAGCTGGTAGAGCAACGCATTCGTAATGCGTAGGTCGCGGGTTCGAGTCCCGCCTTCGGCTCCAAGACAGCAAAATGGCTCCTTCTCGAACCCGCGACCTACCGCGACCGAGAGGGA
>JAKSIW010000055.1 GCA_024398555.1 Bacteroidaceae bacterium
AGCTCCTTGTCATCCATCACCACAAAGACGACCTTTCCGTCCGGAGTCCTCCTCGGCATACCGCATTTCTCCAACTGTTCCAACAAGTCCCTCATCTCATTGGCAGTCAAAGTCTTCCCCTCCGGGACCGAGGCATTTCCTGCCATTGACAGAGCCATGCGTTCAGCACATTTTGTTCCGGAAGCTCCACCCTCTGCAGCTGTCTGCAGCAGTTCCACCAGCAGTTCGCCATAGTTGCCGCCATTCATCTCGGCAGGCACGCTTTGTATTGCTACTGCCCCATGCCCCATATCGGACAGTTCGAAGCCCAGTGCATTAAGCGCCGGTTCATAGTCCGGAAGCAGTGCCGCATCAGTCGGCGAAAGCTGTATCATCTCAGGGAAGAGCAGTCCCTGCGACGCTCCACCTCCATGATTCAGCTGGCTCACATACCTGTCATAAAGAACTGTCAGATGCGCACGATGCTGATTGACAATCATCACACCGCCATCGGACTCAGAAACAATATACGTCCCCTTATACTGGAAACACTGTTTCATCTGCTTAGGCTCGGCATCAGCGCTGAATGATGTCTGCGTACCATATCCTGCGGTAACGTCGTTCAGTTTATCCGTCAGGACATCTCCGTACAGCTTGGTCCAGTTGCTGCCGCCATTTGCAGGTTTCGGACTTACGTTGTGAAAAGGATTGAAAGACGGATTGTAACTCACCTTGGGCTGGTGCACGTCGGTGATATTATCCAATGCAACAGGAATGTCAGGCATGCCCTCAGTATCGAAATCTATCGATGGCGTGCCTTCATAACGGCCGACCGCCTCCCTGACCGCCGCATTCAGGACTTTCCACACAAGCTGCTCCTCCGAGAACTTTATCTCAGTCTTGGCAGGATGGATATTGACATCAATGGTATCTGCAGGTACATTCAGAAAAATGAAATATGACGGCTGCTCACCCTGAGGCACGAGATTCTCGTATGGTTCCAGGACCGCCTTATGGAAATACGGATGACGCATATACCTGCCGTTCACAAAGAAGAACTGTTCGGCCCCCTTCTTGCGGACACTGTCCAAAGTCCCTACAAATCCTGAGACTGTCACCGCTGATGTCTCAGTCGATACCGGCAGCAGAGACTTGTTCATATTCTTGCCGAACAGACCTACTATGCGCTGCTTCACATTGGACGGCTGCAGGGAAAGTATCTCTGCATCCTGATGATATACAGTCAGGGCCAGATTGGGGTGAGCCAGCGCCACCCTTTCTATTTCCCGGATTATATTGCTGAGTTCAGTCTGATTGCTCTTGAGGAACTTTCTGCGGGCAGGAATGTTATAGAACAGATTCTTGACTGAGAAGCTGCATCCCACGGGACAGGAGACCGGTTCACGGCTGATGACATTTCCGTCTCTCAGCAGCACTCTGGTTCCCACCTCGTCATCAGCCCTTCTGGTACACAGTTCCACTTCAGCCACAGCCGCAATTGAAGCAAGGGCCTCGCCCCTGAAACCGAATGTTGACAGGGAGTACAGATCCTCCGGAGTACTTATCTTGGATGTTGCATGGCGCTGGAATGCCGTCACGGCATCACCCTCTGACATGCCGCAACCGTCATCCACTATCTGAATGACAGTACGTCCGGCATCCTGAAGAATCACCTTGACGGAATTGGCACCCGCATCAATGGCGTTCTCCAGCATTTCCTTCACCACGGATGCAGGTCTCTGAACGACCTCACCTGCTGCAATACGACTGGAAACCGACTCCGGAAGCAATCTTATGATATCCTCCATGTACTATTACCCGTTTAGAACATCCATTCCCCCGTCAGAAGATAATGGAGTAAAATAATCAATGCGACCAGAATCATGATTATCACCGGAGTGGATACAGGCTTCGCTCCAGACTGTTTGCGTCTGCGCAGATGTTTGGTGCTTTCCAGAAATTTTCCACGTATCCTGTTGGGGTCAAAGGTTTCCTCCCCATCCAGCATTCCGAGGTCACGCCTGGCATTCTCCTCTATTTTGCGAAGTTTCTCCTTCCGCTCATCGTAGTAGATATAATGGTGCTCCATACGACGCGGCTCCCTGATATTGAACATTCCCATAATTCTATTTCTTTATGCCTTTAGGAAGAGAAGGCAACGGTACATTATTCCTGTTGATATGACTTTCCTTCAACTTCTCGGAAGCCTGTTTTCCCCGCCAGTAAAAGATGTCATACCTGCTGAAAGGGCGCATGACTTCAAGCCAGACGAAATTTGACAGCTTGGACTTGCCGGCCGGAATCTGGCTTATCGGATACATCACTCCGTTCGATTTCTGATGGACGACTATCTTCTCCACCTTGCGTGCATTGAAGAAAGCCTCCAGATTCGAAGCCTCCGTCGTGTTCATACCTATCAGAGTGCTGTCGGAATCAAACGGATAATAGACCACCTGTACGTTTCCGTCAACAGTGGTACGGTATATGTCACCGTTCACGAAGAACGCCTTCATCTCACGGCCGCCTATCTGATTGTACATGACAGTATCAATCTGCTCCACCGACAATGCCTGTCCGATGACGTGTACCCAGTCGATGGTACTGTCATTCATATAGGCCTTGATGACCTCTCCGAGTATCTGCTGACGACCTGACCAGAGTACAGGATCCCTGTACAGGGTCAGACAGGAATCCGATGACTGGAACTCCAGGGAGTCACAGACAAGCTGCATGTCATTGCTGAAAGCCTTGACATGATGATAGGCCTTCACCTGCCGGTTCATTATGGTATCATTCTCACCGTATATGGTACACAGTCTGAATGTATCAGCATGCATGAAAAGGCTGTCCTCGCGCGAGTACTCGATAGCCTGGGCATTGCCGGTAATAAGGGCTGAATCACGGGATCTGTCATAGAACACGTAATCTCCCAATACATCCATACTGTCCGCAAAATCATTGACGATTACATTTCCATAACCCCATATACAGTTCTTCTCATCATTATAGACGATACTGTCACCCGTCATCTGCTGTTCGCCATCCGAGCGGTCCACTACGGAACGGTCCAGCAGCACGGAATTTCCGGCCTGCGTATCAAACCATCCATGACTGGTACGTATCACATTTTCATCACTGACGATAGTGGAGGGACTCGTAAAGAATGCCGTATGCCTGTCCACATTATATGTAAGAGTGTCAGTATCAAGGGTATAGTTCTCATTTTCCAGCAACACGCTGTCCCTGAATACCGCGACTCCGAGATTGATGTCATACTGTCCGTAGTCGGAAGTCAGAGTATTGTCAATGTCCAGAAGCGTTCCGCCATTGAAGAAATAGCCAAGGTTTATGTTTCTGTCATAGTTGAGACTGTCCGTCAGGAGTATCATGTCACGGTTCTCCAGTCGCACATTGTCACGGATACGGGCTATTTTCGTTTCTCCGTCATAATACAGTGCATCTCCGAACATGAAGAGTGTGTCGCCCTGCTCCGCCCGTATGTTTCTGTATGCATCGAACGAATTCGCATTCTGATAGAACAGAGCGCTGTCGCAATACATGTACATGCTGTCATGACGGAACACCACATTCCCCACCAGAATCTGGGCATCTGCATTTATCCTCTGATTGAAACGTATTTCATCAGCATTTATCAGATAGACATAATCATCGCCTCCCTCTTCAGGAGCGGCATTGACGCCGGCGGCTGATACATGTGCCAGCAGCCAGACGACAAGTATCGTACGCAGCAAGGTACGGCACTTGACTATTCTCCCATTTTCTGAAAACTCGCTCATTTCAGGACCCAGCCCGGATAATGGAACTCACATTCATTCCATCCCTCGAATATCTTTACGTATGTAGTCTTCTGACGCTCCTCAATCCACTTCTGAACGGCCTTCTCGCATTTCTGTTCCCGTACCAGCTCGGATAGCGTTTGAAAGTCTTCGTTCACAGTTGCCTTGTGGCCATTGACACGGCTCTTCAGCTTGACAATGGCGCATACCTGCTTGCCGCTGCCTGTCACCATAGTAAACGGATCGGAAATCTCGCCTACATGCATCCTATCTACAGCACGAGCCACTTCCTGAGGCAGCTGCTGCATCTCGAACTTGGAAATCGAGGTATATGGATCAGGCTGATATGACATCAGACCATTGTTATTGCGCGTAGCCTTGTCCGCTGACAGATGCATGGCCGCCTCCTCAAATGTAAACTTCTCATTGCGGATATCATCGGCAATTGAGTCAAGTTCAAGAAGTCCCTTACGAACGGCCTCCTCCGGAACCTTCGGCTTCCTCAGAATATGACGGACGTTGACGCGGTCACCACGTTTCTCAATAAGCTGCATAATATGATAGCCGTACTCCGATTCAACAATTTTGGAAACCTTCCCCGGATCTGTGAGATTGAATGCCACAGCAGCGAATTCCGGAACAACCTCAGCACGTCCCACGAAGCCCAGTTCTCCACCATGGATTGCGGTTCCCGCATCCTCCGAATAGAGAATTGCCAGAGTCGAGAAGGTTGTCGCACCGGACTGGATGCGTTCCGTATAGTTTCGCAGATCAGCCTTCACAGCATCAATTTCCTCCTGTGGTATTTCCGGCTCACGGGTAATAATCTCCACTTCCACCTGTTCATTCACGAAGGGAATGTCCTCAACATCCATTTCCTTGACATATCTGCGTACTTCGGCCGGAGTCACGGTCACATTCTCCGTAATCTTATTCTTCATCTTTTTGGTGATGATCTGATTACGCATACTCTCCTCCAGAGTAGCCCTGTAATCGGAAATCTTCATACCGGAATACTCCTCTATCTTCTCAAGGCTTCCATACTGATCCACCAGGGCCTGCATCGTATAGTTCACCTGTTCGGCAACCTCCTGAGGAGTAGCCTCAACACTGTCTGTTACAGCCTGATTGATGAACAGTTTCTGAATGGCAAGTTCCTCAGGAATAAGGCAATAGGGATCACCATCCCAGTGTACGCCCTGAATCTGGGCATTCTTGCGAAGTTCCTCCACCTCCGATTTGAATATGGCTTCGTCTCCGACTATCCAGACTATCTCGTCAATCACATTGTCCCTCTGTGCAAATGACGACACTGCCATCAGCAGCATAAAAAGTGACCAGTATATTCTCTTCATAAGCTAATCGACATTATCCTGATTATAAAACTGTATCCGCCCGCGAAGTCTGGCTTTCTCATACAGTTCATCTTTCATCTCTTCGATAAACCTAACCTCACCGCTATTCCTGAGCAGCCTGCGAATTTCCGGAGAAGCCTTTTCCAGAGGTTCCACATCGCCGGCATCAACCATGTCTGTAACTTTCAGGAAATAAACGAATTCATCATCCTTCACCTCAATATTCCTCCTCTCATGCAACATTGATGTCCAGGAGCGCCCGGTCTGGGGCAGAACAGTCTCTATCTGCGAAAGCTGAATCCAGTTTTCATAGAACGACTCGTATCTGACGGCATTCGCAAGACTCAGTTTCTCCAGTTCATCAAGTGAAGCATCATCTGTCTTCTGATAAAGAGAACGGATCTTCGATACCGACTTGGCATTAGAAGGCAATTTTACGCACATTCCCTTTATCAGAGGCTCATCCAGAACAAACAGATTCCGGTTGTCATCATAGAACGTCTGGATTTCCTTTTCTGAAATGTCAGAACTGAATTTCTGCTCCAGCAACTTCTGTTCATAGCTATGAACTATCAATGCCTTACGGTAATTCTCAACAAGTTCGTCTATTTCCCTTGTGTCCGGAATATTTCTCTCGGCATTCTTATACAGCAGAAGTTCGGATATCCAGTTCCTGATATACTTGTCGGCAAATGCAGCACTGTCTGCAGGTGAAAGATCCGGTGACATAACGCCAGTCAGTTCATCCATATACAGATAGTTGTCATCCAGCGAAGCAACAACTTCCCTACCTGCATCAGCCTGACGGACTGTACTTTCACGGCAGGAAACAATGACAAGTGCCAGAAGCGCTGCAATGAATGCTCCTGACACATGCCGATAATAGAAAAATCCTGCCCTTGCCATTATCAGTGACGGCCAACGGTCTTCAGAACCTTCCTGTTGATTTTATAAGGATACTGCTGACGCAGCCTTTTCACCCAAGCTTTTTCCAGTGACTCCTGATAATCGGCAATAACCTGGCCCGAAACATCTGTCCATGTATCCGGAGTATCCACAATACTGCCGATATAGCCCTCATATGGGAAACCTTTCATAGGGACGTACTCCCCAGTACCGAATACGGCATGGTCGCACAATATGTTCTCACCTTTGGCAAACGGTCCCTGAAGGACACGGACCTGAATGGAATCCTTGTTGAAATCTACAACTTTTTTCACCCACTCGTCTTCCGGAACGCCCTCCAGAAGTTTCTCCACCTGATGGAAGCGCTCTTCATCCTTTGCAAAAATCACGACTCCCTTGAAATGCGGCTGCTCATACTTGAACTTCTTAGGGTTGGCTGCATACCATGCCTCAAGCGCCGCAGTATCTGTAGCTGAATTCTCCCAGATTTCAGCATTGCTGATGTCGAACATGAGAAGTCCGTCATGATACTCACGGGACAGCAGTGCGAACTCCGGATATGTATCTTCCAGCAATGAATCCTCTCTGGCAAGGGCCTGTTCGGGCTCCAGTCCCCATCCCTTCTCTTCCGAGATGGATTTCGCCTGCTCCAGCTTGGCCTGCTCCACAAGACCACTCTCCTGCATCCAGTCCATAATCGACTGACGATGATCCTCAAACTTTTCGAATTTACGCTGCGAGAATATCTTGAAAATCTGCCAGCCGTACTCTGAAAGATAGGGTTCTGACAGCTCGCCCGGTTCGAGAGAGAACACAGCATCGGACACTACCGGAGGCATATCCGACATACCGGTCCATCCCAGCATACCGCCTCTCTGTGCAACCCCGTCCTGTGAATACTTGGATGCAACTTCCATGAAATCCGCACCATCCTTCAGCAAGCCGTGCACTGAGTCAACCAGTACTTTAGCCTCAGCGATATAGCCCTGTGTCGGTTCCTTCGGCATAATGGTTATCACGCCCACATAGTACAGTCCTTTCGGTCCGGCCTGATCCTTGGAATTATTGAATATGGTCAACGCCATGTTCTCCAGTCGGGTCGGTGAAACAAGATATTTCTCAGCCTCGATTCCACGATACTGGGCATATTCATCGATAAATGACTGCGCAGTATCCATGCCTGCATCAACGGCAGCGGCCACTTTCAACTTAAAGTTCACATACAGGTCTGCAAACTCTGCAACAGTTTTTCTGTCAGTCAGGCTGTCCGGATTGTTCTTGTTGAAGAAATACTCGAACTCCGAACGTCTGATATCATTTCCGGCGACAGTCATGATTACAGGATCTTCCTCCTGAGCGAAGGAGCTGATCGCAGCCATCAATGCAAAGCCAAGTAAAAAGCGTCTTCTCATATTCCTGATTTCAAATACATCAAATTATTCTGAACGGCTGTAATTCGGTGCCTCACTGGTAATGGCCACATCATGAGGATGACTTTCCAGCATACCTGCATTGGTAATGCGGACAAATTTGGCATTGTGAAGAGACTGGATATCCGGAGTACCGCAGTATCCCATACCTGACCTCAGACCACCTGCCAGCTGATAAACCACCTCGTACAATGTTCCCTTATATGGAACACGGGCTGCAATTCCCTCCGGTACAAGCTTCTTGACATCCTTCTGGTCTCCCTGGAAATAGCGGTCCTTTGAACCATTCTCCATAGCCTCCAGAGATCCCATTCCACGATATGCCTTGAACTTACGTCCGTTGAAGATTATCGTCTCACCAGGAGACTCCTCGGTACCCGCCACGAGAGAACCGAACATCACGCAGTCTCCACCGGCGGCAAGAGCCTTGACCACATCACCGGAATACCTCAGTCCTCCGTCGGCAATTACCGGAACTCCGGAGCCTTTGATGGCACTGGCAACATCGTAAATCGCGGAAATCTGAGGAACACCTATACCGGCAACAACACGTGTGGTACAGATGGAACCCGGTCCGATTCCCACCTTCACTGCATCAGCACCCGCATCAACCAGCATCTTTGCAGCCTCACCTGTAGCAATGTTTCCGACTACAATATCAATTGACTTGAATGCTGCCTTGGCCTCCTTCAGTTTCTCCACGACAGAGCGCGAATGGCCATGGGCGGTGTCAATGACGATGGCATCCACTCCTGCCTCAACCAGAGCCTCTATTCTCTGCATCGAGTCGGCAGTCACACCTACGCCTCCAGCCACGCGAAGACGTCCCTTGCTGTCCTTGCATGCCATAGGCTTATCCTTAGCCTTTGTGATATCCTTGTATGTAATAAGTCCTATGAGCTTGCCGTCATTGTCAACTACCGGCAGCTTCTCAATCTTGTTCTCCTGAAGGATCTGAGAGGCGGAAGCCATGTCAATCCTCTGATATGCAGTTACCAGATTCTCCTTGGTCATCACATCCTCAATGGCGAGATCGAAATTCTTCTGGAATCTCAAATCTCTGTTGGTAACGATTCCGCACAGACGGCCGTCATCCTCCACAACAGGAATGCCGCCAATGTGATACTCCCTCATCAGCGCCAGCGCATCACGGATGGAATTACTCCTGTGAATTGTCACAGGGTCGTAGATCATACCGTTCTCCGCGCGCTTGACGATAGCCACCTGACGTGTCTGCTCCTCAATTGACATATTCTTGTGAATAACGCCGATACCACCCTCACGCGCAATGGCAATAGCCATCTGTGATTCAGTCACAGTATCCATTGCCGCTGTAACGAACGGGGCGTTCAGGGTTATGTTTCTGGAAAACTTTGTCGAAAGCGACACCTCCTTTGGAAGCACCTGAGAATATGCCGGAATAAGCAGCACATCATCAAATGTCAGACCTTCCATTACCACTCTGTCGGTTAAAAAAGACATATACCTATATTTATTTGTTTATAATCCGATCAATTACCCATCTCAGAGATGAATTTTATCCTGATAAGCCTTATCTCCTCCTCAGAATAGTCATCACCCAATTCATCGATGGCATCGTCCAGTGAATCGGTTTCGGACTCCTTGAAGTAATCGTAGATATCCTCCGCGCGATCCTCATCCATAGTCTCCTCAATGAAGTAGTTGATGTTCAGATTGAAGCCTGAATAGACTATCGATTCAATCTCTGTCAGCAGTTCATCAAACTCAATGCCCTTCGAAATGGCAATGTCATCCAGAGCCACCTTCAGGTCTATGAGCTTGATAATCTCGACCTTCAGCTTCGACTTGTTGGCTACCGTCCTGACGCGCATATCCTCAGGACGCTCTATCTCATTCTCCTCAACGTGCCTCTTGATAAGGTCAATGAACTCCTTACCGTAACGTTTGGCCTTACCGGCACCCACGCCTGTGATATTCTGGAGTTCCTCCAGCGTAATAGGATAGGTAGTCGCCATAGCCTCCAGCGACGGATCCTGGAAAATCACATAAGGAGGCAGCTGCAGATGCTTGGAGATCTTCTTCCGCAAGTCTTTCAGCATTGAATACAGCTCGGGATCCACAGCAAACGTGCCGCCGCGAATCGGACCTTCGTTCTCCTCGTCAAACTCATTGTCCTCGACAATCATGAAGGACTTGGGATTCCTGATGAACTTCTCACCCTCATCAGTTATCTTGAGAAGGCCATAGTTCTCCACATCCTTTTTCAGATATCCTGCAATCAGAGCCTGACGGATGACTGCATTCCAAGTCTTTTCATCCTCATCGCTTCCCGAACCGAACACATCCAGTTCGTCATGCTTGTGGTCGAGTATCTCTGACGTTTCCTTGCCCATGAGCATATCCACCACATAGTCCGCCTTGAAATTCTCCTTGACAGCCTGTATCACTTCAAAGACATTCTCCAACAGCTGCTGGGCTTCGACATGCTTCTTCGGATTGAGGCAGTTGTCGCAGTTGCCACAGTTTTCCTCCTCATAGTTCTCTCCGAAATAATGCAGCAGCTGCTTGCGGCGGCACACCGATGACTCGCAGTATGCTGTTGTCTCCTGAAGGAGCTGCTTGCCGATATCCTGTTCCGCTATCGGCTTTCCATCCAGGAACTTCTCCAGCTTCTGGACATCCTTGCTGTTGTAGAATGCAATGCACTGTCCCTCACCGCCGTCACGACCGGCACGTCCTGTCTCCTGATAATATCCCTCCAGACTCTTTGGAATGTCATAATGGATGACATATCTGACATCAGGTTTGTCAATGCCCATTCCAAAGGCTATCGTCGCCACTATCACGTCTATCTTCTCCATCAGGAAGGCATCCTGGGTTTTGGTACGTGCGGCAGCCTCCATTCCAGCATGGTAAGGCAAGGCTGCTATGTCATTGGCACACAGCACTTCCGCCAGTTCCTCCACCTTCTTTCTCGACAGGCAGTACACTATACCGGACTTTCCTGAATTGGCCTTGATGAAACGGATAATGTCCTTGTCCACGCTCTTAGTCTTGGGACGCACCTCATAATAGAGGTTCGGTCTGTTGAAAGACGATTTGAAATCCCTGGCATTCTGTATGCCCAGGTTCTTCTTGATATCGTCACGTACCTTGTTGGTTGCAGTAGCCGTCAGAGCTATCACCGGCGCTTCACCTATCTCTGTAATTATCGGGCGGATACGCCTGTATTCCGGTCTGAAATCATGACCCCACTCTGAAATGCAGTGAGCCTCATCTATCGCATAGAACGATATCCTTATACTTTTCAGGAATTCCACATTCTCCTCCTTTGTCAGAGACTCAGGAGCAACATAGAGGAGTTTGGTCTTGCCGCTTACAATATCTTCCTTGACCTGCTCAATCGCCCCCTTCGTCAGCGAGGAATTGATGAAATGTGCTATTCCGTCCTCCTCTCCGAGATTCCTCATCGCATCGACCTGATTCTTCATAAGAGCAATCAGAGGTGAAATCACAATGGCAGTACCCTCCATCAGCATAGCAGGAAGCTGATAGCACAGCGACTTGCCCCCGCCCGTAGGCATCAGGACAAACGTGTCATTTCCTGCAAGAAGATTTCGGATAATAGCCTCCTGATCGCCCTTGAACGTATCAAAGCCGAAATGCGTCTTCAGTGTTTCAAGTAAATTATATTTGTCAGCCATAATTATTTGCATCCTGATTTTACAGGGTACTCATAACAAAATTAGAAACAACTATGACAATATCTCAAAATCCAACGTTTTTTTTCAAAAAAAATCTGTTCACCGTCACACGGATCTGAGTCTGGCCCCATCAGCCTTCTCAAGCTGTGAACGTGCATACTCAAGCGTGACTGAATAGCTGTGCTCATCCGTAGACGGCAGACTGTACATTGCATCCATCATTATCGTCTCCACGATGGAACGCAGTCCGCGGGCACCAAGCTTGAACTCAATGGCCTTGTCTACAATGAATTCCAGTGCATCCTGTCCGAACGTCAGTTCAATGCCGTCCATGCGGAACAGCTCTACATACTGTTTTACCAGTGAGTTCTTCGGCTCTGTGAGAATCCTGAGGAGAGCATCCCTGTCCAATGGCTCCAGATAGGTCACGATAGGCAGACGTCCCACAATCTCCGGAATCATTCCGAAAGACTTGAGATCCTGAGGCGAAACATACTGCATGAGATTGCCCATGTCCACCCTGTTCCTCTCTCCGGTTGCGTCAAATCCCACCACCTGAGTATTCAGACGCTGGGCTATCTTGCGTTCAATCCCGTCGAAAGCTCCACCGCAGATGAAAAGAATGTTATTCGTATCCACCTGAATGAACTTCTGTTCCGGATGCTTACGGCCACCCTGTGGCGGTACATTCACCACCGAGCCTTCCAGAAGCTTGAGAAGTCCCTGCTGGACGCCTTCACCGCTCACATCACGCGTGATGGAAGGGTTGTCACTCTTGCGTGCTATCTTGTCTATCTCATCTATAAAGACTATACCCCGCTGGGCAGCCTCCACATCATAGTCAGCCACCTGCAGCAATCTCGTCAGTATACTCTCAATATCCTCGCCCACATATCCCGCCTCTGTCAGCACAGTGGCATCCACAATCGTGAAGGGTACCTTCAGGAAACGCGCTATCGTGCGTGCGAGCAGAGTCTTGCCCGTACCGGTCGTACCGACAAGAATGATATTGCTCTTCTCAATCCCGACCTCGTCCCTGCCGTCATGGGTAATGCGCTTGTAGTGGTTGTAGACAGCTACCGAAAGATACTTTTTGGCATCATCCTGACCTATTACATACTGGTCCAGATATTCCTTTATCTCCTTCGGCTTGGGAATGTCTATCGAGAACTCCTTCTTTTTCCTGCCACTCTTCAGCGATTCCGAAACTATCTCGTGAGCCTGTTCTATACACTCATTGCAGATGAACCCGTCAAGTCCACCTATCATGAAGCCGACCTCCTTTTCGGTACGTCCGCAGAACGAGCAGCGATTCTGATTCTTTGCAGGCATTATTTACGCTTTTCAAGAACCTGGTCAATCATTCCATATTCCCTGGCCTCCTGTGCGGTCATCCAGTAATCACGGTCGCTGTCAGCCCACACCTTGTCAAAAGGAGTATGGGAATGTTCGGCTATGATGTTATACAGCTCCTTCTTCATTTTCTGAATCTCACGAGCAGTAATCTCTATGTCACTGGCCTGACCCTGAACGCCGCCCATCGGCTGGTGTATCATCACCCGGCTATGGGGCAGAGCTGAACGTCTGCCTTCCTGTCCGGCCACCAGAAGTACCGCAGCCATGCTGGCAGCCATTCCGGTACAGATTGTAGCCACCGGACTGCTGATGAACTGCATAGTATCATAGATACCGAGTCCGGCAGTCACGGAGCCGCCCGGGGAATTCAGGTATATCGATATCTCCTTGGAAGAATCCACGGAATCCAGATAGAGCAGCTGTGCCTGAATGGTGTTTGCCGTATAATCGCTGATTTCCGTTCCCAAAAAGATGATTCTGTCCATCATCAGTCTGGAGAACACATCCATCTGAGTCACATTCAGCTGACGTTCCT
>JAKSIW010000056.1 GCA_024398555.1 Bacteroidaceae bacterium
GGGATGGCACCCCTGAGGATAATTTGGAATCCGGTGAAAGTCCGGAACAGTACCTGCTGCTGTAATTCCCCTATAGAACAGAAGGGTTCTTTCGCCACCATTGCCACTGGGATGCTTCACTCCCGGGAAGGCGCGAGAGACGGGAAAAGTCAGAAGACCGGCCAATGACGCACAAGCATTGAACCCGCAGGTGTCGGGATGAAGGATGACAAGACGGATTTCAGCCATATCGCTGTTGCTCCTTTTGCTGATATGCCAGGTCGCATCGGCTAATGAGGAGACTGCTGACTCTCTTTTCGGAGCCATCGACGAGGTCGTTGTGGCTGTATCGCGCATTGACAGGACGACAGTCCCCGCGCAGGAGCTTGGCGGAGAAGAGCTGAAGAGACTGTCAGTGTGCTCGGTGGCCGACGCACTGCGATATTTCAGCGGAGTCCAGATAAAGGATTACGGTGGCATCGGCGGTCTGAAGACAGTCAATGTGCGAAGCATGGGCAGTGAGCATGTGGGTGTGTTCTATGATGGAATACAGTTGGATAATGCCCAGAACGGCACAGTTGACCTGGGACGCTATTCTCTGGACAATGTGGAGAGTATTACGATGTATAACGGTCAGAAGAACTCCATATTCCAGCCGGCAAAGGCATTTGCCAGTTCCAGTACGATTTACCTCCAGAGCCGTCGTCCGCTGTTCGAGGAGGACAGTTCTGACAATCTGCGTGTCAGCATGAAGTACGGCTCGTTTGACACATGGAATCCGTCGCTTCTGTGGGAGCATCTGTTCAGGAAGGGATTGAGCGCAAGCATCAGCGCCGAGTATCTGAAGACTTCCGGCGAATACAGGTTCAGCCTGCAGAAGCGCGACGGCAGCGATACGACAATGGTCAGGAAGAATGACGATGTGGAGGCTCTTCGTCTGGAGGGTTCGCTGTTCGGCAATACGGATCGTGATATTTGGATGGTGAAGGCATACGTCTACAGTTCCGAAAGGGGCTATCCGGGGGCTGTGGTCCGAGGAATGCCGGGAATGTTCACTTCACGGGACCGCCAGTGGGATACCGACATGTTTGTCCAGGGCAATTGGCAGCGTAATGTCCGCGACTGGTACAGCACCCAGGCACAGTTGAAATACTCGTACAATTACGTCCGTTTCAAATCTGACCCCACGCTTGATGCCAGCACCATGTATGTGGACAATACATACCGACAGCAGGAAGCATATGCGTCGGCGGTACAGCTGTTCGCGATAAACAACTGGTGGAGTGCATCCCTGTCAACGGATTTTCAGGTGAATGGAATGAGCATGAGCCAGTCAGAATCGTCCAGCCCCGTACGCTATTCGGGACTTGTGGCAGCATCGACGGCTTTCGACTGGAACCGTCTGAAGGGACAGGCCTCCCTGCTTTATTCATACGTCGAGGACAGGTCGGGCAAGAAGGCAGTCAACGGTACAAAGAACAGGCTTTCACCTACGCTGGTGCTTTCGTGGCAGCCTTTCGCGGGTTACGACTGGAGCCTGAGGGCATTCTACAAGCGCATGTTCAGACTTCCTACGCTTAATGACATATACTACACTCTTGTGGATGAGAGACCGCTGGGTCCGGAGTATGCGACGCAGTATGATATTGGAACAGCATGGTCGTTTACGCGCAGTCATGGTTTTCTGCGCAGGCTGGAACTGCAGGCTGATGCATACTTCAACCAGGTGGATGACAAGATTGTGGCAATGCCGTCCAGCAGCCAGTTCCGATGGACAATGATGAATATCGGATATGTGGAGATACTGGGTGTTGATGCTTCGCTTCAGAGCAGCTGGAGGGTGGGAGAGACGTCTCACGTACTGAGGCTTACATATACGTATCAGCTTGCAGAGGACAAGACGGACAGGAACAGCATGTGGTACGGAGGTCAGATACCGTACATCCCGCGCAACAGCGGTTCGGTGGCCTACGGAGGTGACTGGCGCGGATGGAGCTGGAATTACAGTTTCATATACACGGGCGAGCGTTATGAGTCTGTGGCGAATATACCTGAGAACTACGCCCAGCCCTGGTACACTCATGACATGAGCCTGTCCCGCAGTTTCAGCTTCGACGGATTCGTGCTGAAGGCGGCCATTGAGGTGAACAATCTGCTGAATCAGCAGTATGACGTGGTCAGATGCTATCCGATGCCTGGAACAAACTGGAAACTCAGACTTGAAATAGACCTGTAGGCATGAGACGACTGATATCCATATTATTTCTGATGACATCCGTGATGCTCTCCTCCTGCCGCAGGGACGAGCTGCAGATGTTTGCCTCCGATGACAGGACAAGCAGCGGCTTCTTCCTGATGAATGAGGGCAATATGGGGTCGAACAAGTGTACTCTTGACTATTACGACTATGCGACGGGCCGCTATGTCCGCAATATATTTGCCACTCACAATCCGGATGTGACGCTGGATCTCGGGGATAGCGGCAATGATATCGGGCTGTATGGGGGCAAGCTTTACGCCGTCATCAACAAGAGCAATCTCGTGGAGGTGGCCGATGCATCATCTGTCCGTCATATCGCCCAGGTGGGAGTTGCTAACTGCCGTAACATTGCCTTCTGTGCCGGATATGCGTATGTATCAAGCTATGCAGGGGCTTCGTATGGCGATCCGAACCGCCGCAGGGGATATGTCGCGAAAATCGACACAGTGACGCTGCAGGTGGTTGATACGTGCGAGGTCGGGTTCCAGCCAGAGGAAATGGCAGTGTTCGGTAGCAAACTGTATGTGGCGAACTCTGGTGGATACTGCGCTCCCGATTACGACAGGACTGTCAGCGTCATCGACCTGACGTCGTTCAGCGTTGTCAGAAATATTGATGTGGAGGTCAACCTCCACCGGATGGAAGTGGACGCCCGCCGGGGGCTGCTGTATGTGAGCAGCAGGGGGGATTATGCCGATAAGATGTCTGCAGTATTCATCATAGATACGCGCATTGATGAGGTTGTGGGGAAAATTCCCGATATGAACTGTGCGGATATGGCAATGGGTGGGGATTCCCTGTATGTGTTCAGCACGGAGTGGAACAATGAGACCTACACCACGGTGATGAATTATTCCATATACGATCTGAATCTGGGCAAGGTGGTCTCCAACCAATTCATTACTGACGGAACTGAATCCCAAATTGTTTATCCATACGGAATTGCCGTCAATCCTCATGGCGGCGACATCTATCTGACAGATGCCAAGGATTTCATGACTCCGGGCATGCTGTACTGCTATGACCCCAGCGGTCACCTCAAGTGGTCAGTCGTGACGGGAGATCTGCCGGGACACTTTGCCTTCTCATATTGAGCTGTTGCGAATTTTCGTATGGCTACCGGCTGGCGGAATAATCCTTCCCGCTAAAAACTTGCTATTCTCAGCAGGAATGCTAATTTTGCAAAGTTTTTATTATTAATATTAAGAATGAAGTATGCTCTTGTAACCGGTGGCTCCAGAGGGCTCGGTCGTGCCATTTGTATAAGATTGTCGCAGATGGGTGTCCCTGTCCTGATCAATTATCAGTCGAATGAAAAGGCTGCCGGGGAGGTGAGGGATATCATTTCTGCAGGCGGCGGTCAGGCACAGCTGATGCAGTTCGATGTGAGCGACAGGCAGCAGGTCTGTGATGTGCTGGATGAATGGGAGAAACAGCATCCCGACGACTATATCGCATATCTGGTCAACAACGCAGGCATCCGCAGGGACAATGTGATGTTCATGATGACGGACGAGGACTGGCATTCTGTGACGGATACCGCCATTGACGGATTCTTCTATGTGACGAGACGTCTGCTGCCACGTATGATGATGCGCAGGCATGGTGGCCGCATTGTCAACATGTCGTCGCTGTCAGGCATCAAGGGTATGCCGGGCCAGACCAATTACAGTGCCGCGAAAGCCGCTGTTATCGGTGCTACCAAGGCTCTTGCACAGGAAGTGGCTCCGCGCGGGGTTACGGTCAATGCTGTTGCTCCGGGTTTCATCGAGACAGACATGACAAAGGACCTTCCGCAGGACCAGCTTCGTGAACTGGTGCCGATGAAGCGTTTCGGACGGCCTGAAGAGGTGGCCGCGCTTGTCGGATTCCTGTGTTCGGAGGAGGCGGCATACATAACGGGTGAAGTAATCAGCATTAATGGTGGTCTATTGTAACAGGATATGAGGCGAGTCGTAATCACCGGTATGGGCATCTGGTCCTGTCTGGGAACAAGCATTGGGGAAGTGAGGGATTCTCTTTTCAACGGCCGCTCCGGCATCGGACTGGAGGAGGAGAGACTGTCCTACGGATATCAGTCGGCGCTGACCGGCATCGTGAAGAAACCGGAGCTGAAGGGTCTTCTGGACCGTCATCTGCGCCGGGAGCTGTCCGAAGAGGCTGAGTATGCCTTCATGGCCGGCTCCGCAGCATTCAAGATGGCTGGAGTGGATGAGAAATATCTGACGGATAATGAAATAGGATGCATATTCGGCAATGACTCGTCGGCTAAACCGGTGATAGAGTCTGCCAGAATCATGGCTGAGAAACATGACACCAGCCTTTTGGGACAGTCGTTCATTTTCCAGTCGATGAATTCGACGGTCAATATGAACATCAGCACCATTTTCCACCTGAAGGGAATCAATTTCAGCGTCAGTGCGGCATGTGCAAGCGGAAGCCATTCCGTCGGACTGGCATACATGTTCATCAGAAACGGTCTGCAGGACATGATTCTGTGCGGTGGCGCACAGGAGACCAACTTTTACTCCATGGCGGCGTTCGATGCACTGGGCGCATTTTCCAAGAATATGAAGAATCCTACCGGGGCCAGCCGGCCGTTTGACCGTGACCGTGACGGCCTTGTACCGAGCGGTGGAGCTGCAGCTCTGGTACTGGAGGATTATGACCACGCAGTGGCGCGGGGCGCTGAAATAATTGCCGAGGTGATAGGATACGGCTTTTCCTCCAATGGTACTGCCGTAATCAGCCAGCCGAGCGATGAGGGGTGCATCAGGGCGATGCAGCGTGCGATGGATGATGCCGGAGTGAGGGCTTGTGACATAGATTACATCAACGCACATGCCACAAGTACACGTCAGGGCGATATGTACGAGGCTATGGCCATCGACAAGCTGTTCCGTGGGGAGCATGCGCTGATAAGCAGCACGAAGGGAATGACCGGACATGAGTGCTGGATGGCGGGTGCCAGCGAACTGGTGTATTCGATGATAATGATGCAGAACGGATTCGTGGCACCGAATCTGAACATTGAGAACAGGGACGAGTATTCGGAGCATCTGAATCTTGCGGAGAGGACAGTGGAGACAGAGGTGAATACGGTACTGAGCAATTCTTTCGGATTCGGAGGTACGAACAGTGCATTGGTAATCAGAAAACTGAAACAATAATCATACAAATGGAAAGAACAGAATTGGAAGCAAAGGTCAGGAATTTCCTGATTGAGGATCTTGAGGTAGAGGAGGAGAAGATTTTTCCTGATGCGAAGCTGAAGGAGGATATGGGCATTGACAGCCTGGACTTCGTGGACATCGTGGTGATAGTGGAGCGCAACTTCGGCTTTGTCATCAAGCCGGAGGAGATGGCCGGCGTTGATACATACTCCAAGTTCTGCGACTATATTGCAACAAAGGTAGGCTAAGGGATGTCCCAGCGCTGGGTCGGCACGACATACGGTAACAGCAGGATGCACAGGTGGCTCATTGGAATGCTGCGTGTCATCGACGTCAGGGTCATTTACGTGATTGCTGACGTCTTCGTCATTCCCGTATGTCTGGCAGTCAATCCCAGCCGCAGGACTTCGTACTTCTATTTCCGCACAATACTCGGGTACGGCACACTCAGGGCCTTGTGGTCGGTATATGCCAATCACTGCATGTTCGCCCGGATTGTAATCGACAAGTTTGCAATGTATGCGGGCCGTAAGTTCGATGTGGAAGTGGAGGGATTCGGGGATTTCAACCGTCTGGCGGAGCGTGAGGAAGGTTTTCTGATGATGAGTTCGCACATCGGCAACTATGAGATAGCAGGCTATTCGCTGGTTTCGGACAGGAAGTCGATAAATGCCGTTGTCTATGCCAGCGAGAAGCAGTCGGTGATGGAGAACCGCAGCAGCATGTTCTCCAGAACCAATGTGCGGATGATTTCACTCCGGCAGGACATGAGCCATCTGTTCGAGATAAACAGCGCTCTCTCCAACGGTGACATCGTCAGTTTTCCGACTGACCGCTTCATGGGTGATGCCAGATATGTGGAACGTGAATTCCTGGGTAGGACCGCACGTTTTCCTCAGGGACCTTTCAGCGTGGCTGCCATGCGCGGCATCGATGTGCTTGCTGTAAATGTGATGAAGGAGTCGGCCCGCAGATACAGGATATTCGTCACTCCTCTCGAGTATGACCGTGACGCCTCCAGGTCAGAGCAGATCAGACAGCTGTCAGGAGCATACGTCGGCGAACTGGAGAAACGCGTGAAGGCCTATCCGCTGCAGTGGTTCAACTTCTATGATTTCTGGAACTGAGACAATGGAACAGACACAGTTTTCAGAGGACTTTCTCAGGTCGGTTGACGTTCACGGGCTGCTCCCTCAGCAGGAACCGTTCGTCATGATAGACAGACTGGTGCAATTCGGGATGATGTCGGCTGTCAGCGAACTGGAGGTGCGTGATTCCAACATCTTTGCGGATGACGGATTCCTTTCAGCATCCGGAATGATGGAGAACATCGCCCAGACCTGTGCTGCGCGCGTAGGCTTCTACAACAAGTACATCCTGCACAACGAGGTGCAGGTGGGATTCATCGGAGCGATACGTAATTACATGATACAGAAGCTGCCTC
This sequence comes from Bacteroidaceae bacterium, assembly GCA_024398555.1. Lineage (GTDB taxonomy): Bacteria > Bacteroidota > Bacteroidia > Bacteroidales > Bacteroidaceae > Colenecus. Next base: position 6,857 of record JAKSIW010000056.1, read on the forward strand.
CTGTAGGCACTGTCATCACTACAAGGGTGGATATACTGGAGGAGGTGTTCGGAATAACATTGGCCAGGGCCGAAATAAGAAACGCGGACACGGTCTTTGCAACAGCGGAGATCAAGCTGTCCGTACGGAATGCGGATGCGATATGAATGATATGGAATTGTCGGTGGAGAAGCCTGTTGAAGTGAGATTCAGCGAGGTGGATATGATGCAGGTGGTATGGCACGGTTCATACCCGCTGTATCTGGAGGATGCACGCGAAGCGTTTGGGGCACGTTACGGTCTGTCATACGCAGAGTATATCAGAGAGAATGTATTCGTTCCGATAGTCGGGATGAACATCAGCTATAGGCATCCCATCATGTACGGGATGAAGCCTGTGGTCAGAATAACTTATCGTCCTACGGAAGCTGCCAAGATTATCTTCGATTACGAGATATTCGATCCGTCAGACGGCAAGGTTTTCGCTACGGCGCGTACTGTTCAGGTATTCATGGACCGTGACTACAGTCTGATGTGGACCAGTCCTGAGTTTTATACCAATTGGAAAAAATCTGTCGGCCTGATATGATTTCCGTCCTATCGACAAATATTACCTCTCCGCTCGGCATGACCTCCGAAGCCAACTACAAGGCTGTCAGGGCAGGCCGTTCGGCACTTGCACGACTGGAGAACTGGCATGGGATGCCTTCTCCGTTCACTGCATCTGTCTTTTCCGAATCCCAATTGGAAGAACTCAAGGTGGACGGATTCTCCAGGTTTGAGTCTATGGTAATCAGGTCGGTGAAGGCGGCTCTGGACGGGACATGCATCGATGTCGGTTCAGACCGCACTGTTTTCATCCTGAGTACGACAAAGGCCAATGTCGAGGCTCTGCTGCCGTATTCCGGTGATGAATATCTGGATCCCGGACGGACAGCAGAGAAAATTGGCCGGCATCTGGGATTCGTGACCGAACCGGTGGTGGTGTGCAATGCCTGCACATCGGGTGTCACTGCTCAGATTCTGGCAGACAGGCTTGTCTCGTCCGGCAGATATGACACAGCTGTGGTGTGCGGTGCTGACTGCGTGTCGCTCTTTACGGCGGCAGGCTTCCTGTCATTCAGGTCTCTGTCTGTCGATGAGTGCCGTCCGTTTGACATGGAGCGCACCGGACTCAATCTCGGTGAAACTGCTGCAACCGTCGTTTTCGGAAACCCTGAAAAATACGGCGATGCGGACAGCTGGAAGCTCTGTTCCGGAGCCTTGAACAACGACGCATACGATATCAGTGCTCCGTCACCGGCAGGAGACGGCGTACTGGATGTAATCGGCAGAACGCTGACAAACGTCAGTGCAGATGAACTTGCGACCGTATGCGTGCATGGTACGGCTACCATGTTCAACGATCAGATGGAGTCCAAAGCCATAGAACGCGCTTCACTTTCGTCGGTGCCGCTGACTGCACTGAAAGGCTACTTCGGACATACTTTGGGAGCATCCGGTGTTCTGGAGACCATTATCGTCATGCAGGCCGTCGATGACGGAGTGGTATTGCCCGTCAGAGGATTTTCCGAGCTTGGAGTGAGTGGCAGGGTGAATGTCAGCAATGAAATGTCCTGCACTGACAAACGCTCATTCCTGAAGCTGATTTCCGGCTTCGGCGGATGCAACGGGGCCTTGGTGATGTCACATGGGAACGATGCCTGCAATTCAGACTCCGGAACAGAGTCCGAAGCGCGGATTCTGCATTCGGTGCGCATCACAGACAGCTCACTCGTCATAGACGGGCATAGCGAGAGCGTATCGTCCAGAGGCAAGCAGCTGCTGACTGATATCTATACGGAGCGGATAGGTGATTTTCCGAAGTTCTACAGGATGGACATGCTCAGCAGACTGGCGTTTGTTGCGTCGGAACTGCTCATGAAGCTGAAACCTGAGACGCTTCCGTCGTCCGGAATCGGGGTGCTGCTGTTCAATCAGACGACTTCCATTCTGGCAGACAGACAGCACATCTCCACAATCAGCGATACTGAAAGCTTCTTCCCGAGCCCGTCCGCATTCCTATATACGCTGCCGAACATAGTGACGGGAGAGATTGCAATCAGAAACGGATGCCGCGGCGAGACATCGATGTTCATTCTGAACGGCAGAAATGAGGAAATGATGGATGATATCATAAAGGCAACGCTGTCACTCAGTAATCCCGGAGGATTGGTTACAGGATGGGCCGACTGTTGCAGTGAAGATACGTTTGAAGCAGATATGAAACTAATAATCAAATAAATATGGATGAACTGATATTGAATCTGAAGAATCAGATAATCGAAGCTCTCAATCTGGAGGAAATCACTCCTGATGATATTGACAGTGACGCTCCGCTGTTCGGTGGGGGCCTTGGACTGGATTCCATTGACGCACTGGAGCTTATCGTCATTCTCGAAAAGTACTACGGCATAAAGCTGGCAAGTCCGGCTGAGGGCAGGGGTATTTTCAAGAGCATACGCTCGATTGCCGAATACATTGAGCAGAACAGAACCAGGTGATGGGTGACAGAATCTCCATAACAGGGTATGGTATTGTCTGTGCCATAGGAACAGATGCCGAAGAGGTGCTGAACTCGCTGCAGAGCGGCGAATCCGGCATCGGACGCATGAGATATCTGAATTCCCGGCATTCCGAACTGCCTGTCGGTGAGGTCAGAATGTCAAATGATGATATGAAGGCGGCCCTTGGCATTGATTCCGGCAGGATGGTGAGCCGTACCTCGCTGATGGGTGCTCTTGCTGTGCGTGAGGCTGTATCCCGCATCGGGCAGGAGAGGTTCACCGGCAGACGTGCTGTCCTGATATCAGGGACGACGGTCGGCAACATGGATATCAACGAATCCAGTCCTCTGCCCGTGAGCAACGAGTGCGGCAGGAGCACGGAGGAAATTGCGGAAATGTCCGGATTGGAGGACGTTGGGACCTGTACCATATCCACAGCCTGTTCTTCGGCCCTCAATTCCATAATACTCGGTGCGGAGATGCTGCGCAGGAACGAGGCGGACATAGTTGTTGCCGGCGGTTCGGAGGCATTGAGCGTGTTTCATCTGAACGGTTTCAATACGCTGATGATACTGGACAGGGAGCGGTGCCGCCCGTTTGACGGCACGCGTGCCGGTCTGAATCTGGGCGAAGGAGCTGCCTATGTCATCATGGAGAGGAATGCGGATGATGCTGCGGCTTACGTCAGCGGCTACGGAAACAGATGCGATGCATTCCATCAGACCGCATCGTCACCTGACGGCGAAGGGGCATTTCTGGCCATGTCCGATGCACTGTCCATGTCAGGACTGAGCCCGGATGCTATCGATTATGTCAATGCTCATGGTACAGGTACGGTCAACAATGACGATTCCGAGAGCCAGGCCTTGAAGCGGGTGTTTCCGGATTGTCTGCCTGAGATATCAAGCACCAAATCTTTCACGGGACATACCACGTCTGCTTCAGGGTCTATCGAGACTGTCATCTGCATACTGGCCATGCAGCACGGTTTCACTCCGGCCAGTCTGGGATGGTCTGTCCCTTCGGAAAACTGTATTGTACCAACAATGGGACATTCAGGCGTGCGTCTGAACCACGTCATGTGCAACTCTTTCGGTTTCGGCGGCAATGATTCGTCAATAATCCTGAGCCGTAGTGCGGATGATGCTGCAGTGCTTCCGGCCCTTGAAGACCTATACGATGTGTGCTGCACAGCCGATGAGAAAGTGACCTCCCGTGAGGAGCTGGCAGGACTGAAGGAGTTCATTTCACCTATGGAGTCCAGAAGAATGGGCAAGCTGATGAAGGCTGCGCATCTCAGTTCTCTCAGGGCGTTGAAGGCTGCCGGTATTGAGCGTCCGGATGCCATTGTCACTGCCACATCACGGGGAATGTTTGAAATAAGCCGTCAGTTTCTGTCTGACATCCATACCGGCGGTGAGGAACTGCTCAAACCGACGCTCTTCATGCAGAGTACGCACAATACAATAGGTTCGGCTCTGGCAATCAGAACAGGCTGCCACGGCTACAATATTACTTATTCCCATGGTGAGGATTCCATGAAATGGGCTGTGCGTGATGCTGAGAGACTGATCAGAACAGGTCAGGCCGTGTCCGTTCTGGTGGGTTCCTACGATGAGTCCACGCCTGACTTCTCTGCATTTTCAGAAAGAGGGGGAGCGGAGGCTCCGGCTGAGATTTATGCGGAGAGCATTGTACTTACAAGGGTAATAAACTGATTATGAAGTTGCTTGGCGAGTTTTACAAGGTGGTTTCGGACAGTCCGTCCCCATCCGGACACGAATATGTCATCGCTCTGAATCCGGAGCATTTCATATACGGGGCGCACTTCCCCGGTGAGCCTGTAACACCCGGTGTGTGCATCATGCAGATTGCCGTGGAACTGCTCAGTCAGGCCTGCGGGAGAAGAATGTACCTGCATTGTGTGCGCAATGTCAAGTTCCTGAATGTAATCACCCCCGAAGAGGGCAGACTGATAAGGTATTCCCTCAGCGGCATCGGCGGTCAGGAAAGTGAAGTTAAGGTACAGGTGACTGTTTCGTCAGACGATATGATATTTGCAAAGCTGTCGATGGTATGCCAGCCCGTTCCGGTACAATGACGCTTGAAGAGCAGCGCAGGATCCTGCGTGACAGGGGCATCTGCGTGATCATTCCCACATACAACAATGCGGGAACGGTTGCTGATGTCACCAGGCGGGCGATGGAACAGTGCGACGATGTGATAGTTGTGTGCGACGGATGCACGGATGACACTCTGGAACGCCTCGGCGCATTGGAGAACAGCCCCGTCGTCATTGGACTTGAGAGTAACAGAGGCAAGGGGGCGGCACTCAGGACCGGTTTCAGACATGCTCTTGAGGCAGGCTTCTCGTATGCAGTCACACTGGATGGTGACGGTCAGCATTTTCCGGAGGATATTCCGTTGATGCTCAATGCGAATCAGGAGCATCCCGGTGCTCTGATAGTAGGTGAAAGGAAGAATCTGAGCGAGGCTGAAAGAAGCGGTGGAAGCAAATTTGCCAACTCGTTCAGCAATTTCTGGTTTGCCGTTCAGACCTGGCATTATCTGCGTGACACACAGACGGGATTCAGACTGTATCCTCTGAAGAAACTGCACCTGCTGTCCTGTCTCACTTCCAGATATGAGGCTGAACTGGAACTGCTTGTTCTGGCCTCGTGGCATGGCGTGGAGCTTGTGAGTGTACCTGTGAATGTGTATTATCCTCCCAGAGAGGAACGGGTAAGCCACTTCCGGCCGGTACGTGATTTTGCACGCATATCAGTCCTGAATATTGTGCTGTGTGCAATGTCACTGGTGTACGGACTGCCGTTGCGTCTGTTCAGATGGCTGATGACAATTGTCAGAACGGTCTATTCGCTGCTGGTATTCGTGCTGTTCACTACAATACTGGCTACGCCGCTGTGGTACCTGTACCTCCATATCGGCGGTGTGACGGAAAAAAAGAAACTTCAGCTTCATCATTTCATACGGAATGTTGCGCGATTTGTTCTGAAAGTGCATGGCATTCCGGGTGTCAGATTCACGATGGACAATCCGTACGGAGAGGATTTCAGCCGTCCTGCTGTCATCATCTGCAATCATCAGTCCCATCTGGACCTGCTTCCCATGCTCCTTCAGACCGACAGACTGGTGGTGCTGACAACGGACTGGGTCTGGAAGAGCCCTTTGTACGGATACATAGTCAGAAATGCGGATTTCCTGCCAGGTTCTGAAGGAATTGAAAAACTGCTGCCGCGGTTCAGGGCACTTGCGGAGAACGGATTCAGCATTGCCATATATCCTGAAGGTACCAGATCGGAGGACTGCAGCATCGGCCGCTTCCATCAGGGAGCGTTCCGCATAGCGCAGGAATTAGGGATGGACATCGTGCCGATGGTGCTGTACGGAGCGGGCAGGGCTCTGCCCAAGAAGAGCTTGATAATGCGGAAATGGCCGATACATGTGGAGATAGACAGACGCATCACGGCCGGAGAGCTTGGAGAAATGGGTGGCACAACGCTGGAACAGGCATCTGCCATGCGACGCTACTACAGACGGAGATATTCGGAGATTGCAGACAGAATTGAGCGCGATGTGTGATGTG
>JAKSIW010000057.1 GCA_024398555.1 Bacteroidaceae bacterium
TTGAAGAGATATGGTACGGCATACAGAACTGCTATGTCAGTCTCCGCGAAAACGTAAAGGCTCAGTACGAAATTGAAATCGAGCAGCTTGCAGGCATCGGTATCAGTGCCATGATGCACGGATACATGGCCTTCAACAAAAACGAGAAGATCCTGGTGCCTTTCCGCACATGGCGTAACACCAACACAGGAAAGGCCGCAGCCGAACTGTCAGAGCTTTTCTACTTCAACATTCCTCTCCGCTGGAGCATCTCACATCTGTACCAGTGCATTCTGGACGGTGACGAGCATGTCAAGGACATCGACTATCTGACCACTCTGGCAGGTTTTGTCCACTGGCAGCTCACCGGTCAGAAGGTTCTGGGCGTAGGCGACGCATCAGGTATGATTCCTGTTGATCCCACCACCAAGACCTACAATGCCGAAATGGTTGAAAAGTTCGACAAGCTGATTGCTCCTAAGGGCTATGGCTGGAAGTTGCTGGACATTCTGCCAAAGGTTCTGGACGCTGGCGAGTTCGCAGGTGTCCTGACCGAGGAAGGTGCACGCAAGCTCGATGTATCAGGTCGTCTGAAGCCGGGTTGTCCGATCTGTCCTCCTGAAGGCGATGCAGGTACGGGAATGGTTGCCACAAATGCAGTCCGTCCGCGCACAGGCAACGTCTCTGCCGGCACATCATCATTCTCGATGATTGTTCTGGAGAAGGATCTGAAGAAACCGCACGAGGTTATTGACATCGTTACAACTCCTGACGGCAAGCCTGTCGCCATGGTACACTGCAACAACTGTACCTCCGACCTCAACGCATGGGTCAACATCTTCAAGGAGTATGAGGAGATAATGGGAATGAAGGTCGATATGGGCCGCATCTTCACAAACCTCTTCAACCACTCGCTGAAGGGCAATCCCGACTGCGGCGGCATCATGAGCTACAACTACGTATCCGGCGAGCCTGTCACAGGTTTTGCCGACGGCCGTCCCCTGTTCGTGCGTTCGGCAAATGACAAGTTCACTTTAGCAAACTTCATCCGCGCCATCATCAGCGGTGCAGTGGCAGTGCTGAAGGTCGGTAACGATATCCTTTTCAATGAGGAGAAGATCAAGGTGGACCGCATCACAGGTCATGGAGGTCTCTTCACTACTCCGGGCGTGGGTCAGCGTATTCTGGGTGCTGCCCTGAATTCACCGATATACTGCATGGAAACTGCCGGTGAAGGCGGTCCGTGGGGTATGGCAATCCTTGCAGCATTTGCAGTGAACAATCCTAAGAAGATGGCTCTCCCGGACTATCTGGACGAGGTTGTGTTCGCTGGAAATACAGGAAATGAGGTTGCTCCGACTCCTGAGGATGTAGCTGGATTCAACGCTTACATCGAGAATTACAAGGCTGCGCTGCCTGTTGAAGAGGCTGCCGTCAAGTTCAAGAAGTAAGATTTATCGGCACAAGAATGAAACGTACACTATTACTGATAGCTGCGGTGGCCATGAGCATGGCCTCGTCCGCCCAGTTCGGTGGCGGGTTCGGCGGTTTCGGAGGCTTCGGCCAGCAGGGACCGCAGGAGCCGCAGACAGAGTTGCTCGATGCAGCAGGTTTCGATACGGTCATCAGTGGAAAGCCGGTGGCACTTTATACTATCTCGAGAGGAGACATCACGGCTCAGATTACCAACTGGGGAGGGTATGTAGTATCACTTATGGCTCCTGACAAGGACGGCAATGTGGTCAACCTCATTCCGCACATGTCACAGGTAAAGCGCTATCTGAATGCCAACTGCGGACAATACGGACCTGCTTTGGGCCGCTTTGCCAACCGCATCGCAAACGGACAGTTCTGCATTGACGGAGTAGAGTATCAGATTACCAAAAACAGCGGCCAGCACACACTGCACGGAGGAAGCGCAGGTTTTGACCACATTGTTTGGGATGTCGTCAAGGTCAGGAAGGACAGACTCGTTCTCAAGAGCGTTCTCGCTGACGGTACAGACGGTTTCCCCGGCACTCTGACTACGATCCTCACCTACTCCATCACCAAGGACGGAGGGCTGTCTATCAGCTATGAGGCGACTACTGACAAGAAAACTGTTGTCAATCTCTCCAACCACACCTATTTCAATCTGAACGGTGCGGGAAATGGCGACATCATGGGTCATCAGCTGACCATCAATGCCGACCGGATTACGGAGACTGACCGCAGCAACATTCCTACCGGCAAGTTCCTCGATGTCGAGGGTACTGCATACGATTTCCGCAACGCCACGCTCATCGGCGACCGTACCGCACAGGGTGGAGGCTTCGGCCAGCAGGCTCAGCAGGATCCTATGAAGGTCCGCAACTTCGACAACAACTTCGTGCTGAATCACGAAAAAGCCGGTAAGATTGAGCTTGTTGCAACTCTCTACAGCGAAGAGTCAGGCCGCAAGCTGGAGGTTCTGAACAACCATCCGGGCCTGCAGGTCTATACCGGTGCGCGCAACGCCATCGCTCTGGAATCACAGATGTTCCCGGATTCTCCGAATCATCCGGAGTTCCCGAACACAGTTCTCGAGCCCGGCAGGAAGTACGAGCACACTGTCATCTACCGCTTCTCTGTAGTCAAGTAAGCTACATCCGATAATAAGACAGGAGGGAAACATCGCTGCTTCCCTCCTGTCTTTGTTTCATCTGCGAAAGATTACCAGATTTTCACGCGGTTCTCAGGAGCCACATAGAGTGAATCACCCGGCTGGATATCGAATGCATCGTACCAGTATTCACACTGTGAAAGGGCACCGTTCACCCTGAGGAAGTCAGCTGAATGTACATCCATCATAGTGAGGTAGCGGAGAAGTTCCACGGAAGTGGTACCGGCCCACGCATTGGCATACGACAGGAAGAAGCGCTGCTCAGGGGTGAAACCGTTGTCGTCCTGAAGTCTGCCATGCTTCTGCTGCCAGATCTGGAATGCATCGTAAGCGATGTTCAGACCGCCGTGGTCGGCGATATTCTCACCAAGGCAGAGATGACCGTTGGCATGAAGCTCGCCAGGAATCACCCAAAGAGAGTCGAAATACACTGCAAGCTGTTCAGCAGGAATCTGGAATGCGGCTACGTCTTCGTCGCTCCACCACTGGCACATGTTGCCGTTCTTGTCATACTGACGGCCCTGGTCATCGAAGCCGTGAGTCATCTCGTGACCTATCACGACACCGATACTGCCGTAGTTGGCTGCAGCGTCAGAATTGAGGTCAAAGAGTGGCGGCTGAAGGAAACCGGCCGGGAAGCAGATTTCATTGTTCAGAGGATTGTAGTAGGCATTCACGGTCTGAGGTGACATTCCCCACTCTTCACGGTCAACCGGCTTGTTGTACTCCTTGCTGTAATTGAGATTCCAATAGAAATCCTGAGCTGCCTTCACGTTCTCCAGAAGGGACTTCGAAGGATCTATCTCCAGCCCGGTCAGATCATCCCACTTGTCCGGATAGCCCACCTTCACTCCGTATGCAGCAAGCTTGTCCAAAGCGACGGCCTTGGTCTCCTCACTCATCCACTCCTGAGCCTTGATGCGCTCACCCAAGGATGTACGGAGATTCTCGACAAGCTCTATCATCTCAGTCTTGGCCTCTGCCGGGAAATACCTCTCCACGAACATCTGACCTACAGCATCGCTCATCAGACCATCGACAAGGCTGACTGCCATCTTCCAGCGCGGAGTCTTGCTCTCCGCACCTGTCAGCTTGCGTCTGAAGTCAAACGCCTCATCCGAGAAATCGTCTGACAGGACCTGGGCATAAGCGCTGATGGTAGCACACTCGTAAATGTCCTTGAGGACTTCGAGAGGAGCGGTCATCAGTATCTCGCAGGACTTGGCTACAGGCTCAGGCTGTCCCAGATCGACCTCTGTAGTCTGGTCGTAGCGGTTATTGCAGAGATATGTCTTCCAGTCGAAACCGCCGCAGACAGATGTCAGCTCATCCACGCTCATCTTGTGATAGTTTGCCTCCGGAACGCGCTGCATTTCCTGTGAGTAGTACGGCTCTGCAATCTGCATCTCAACGCCGATGATGCGCTGCATCTTGGCTTCAGCCTCCTCCTCCGGATAGCCTGTCAGCTTGAACAGATTGACGATATGTTCCTTCAGTGCTTCCAGAATAGCCTGGGCCTGAGGATCATCGGACAGATAGTAGTCACGGTTACCCAGTGACAGTCCACCCTGGCTGATGCAGACGATATTGTCCGTTGAATTCTTCTCATCAGGGCTAACGAACAGTCCGAAGAGGAGATGGTCATGCTTCGTGGCGCATCGCTCCAGGAACTCCTCACGGGAGGATATTGCACGTATTTCATCGAGTTCCTTCTGGAGAGGTTCAGCACCTTCGCTGTTCAGACGCACGGAGTCCATCATCATGTTGTAGAGGTCTCCTATCTTCTGGGCAATCGAACCTTTTTCATTCTCCTGTTCCGCGATCTCCTGAATCATGCCGGCCAGAATCTTGGTGTTGTCGTCACTGATCTTGTAGATGGTGCCCCAGGCTGGGTATTCAGGTGGCTGAGGGTCATTGTTCTCTGCCCAGAGACCTGTAGCGTAGCGGGCGAAATTATCACCAGGACGAGCCGAAAGGTCCATGTAACTGTAATTGATGCCGGCCTGTTTGGCCTGCTTTGTGGTACACCCCGATAAAACTGCAATCGCGCAGAGTGCCACAGTGAAAAATCCTGTTCTTACCATATCATATAAAAAAAATGTCTCAAACAAATTATCAGACAACGCAGTGCCGGATTTACTACAGTCATCCGTTTTGGGCCGCAAAATTACTCAAACAAAGCGAGAAGCTGTATTGAAAAAAGTTAATTTCGCAGTGCTAAGTAATCTTAAAATAAAAATTCGGAACTGAATGGGTCTTTCAAAGTCTGAAAGCAGCGTTGCTGTAACTTACCGCACGATGTCCGACTATCTGTCATCCGTGGCCGGCGGGCGTGTGCGCAAGATTGCGGTCAACGCAGGTCTCAGCTGCCCAAACCGTGACGGAAGCCTGAGCCGGGCGGGCTGCAGTTACTGCAACAACGCTTCATTCAATCCTTCGTATGCCTTCTGCCGGAGCGGACAGATCACAAAGCAGATTGAGGAGGGAATCAGATTCAGTCAGAACAAAGGAGAGGTGACGGGATACCTGCCCTACTTCCAGTCCTTCAGCAACACATACGGAGATACGGACAGACTCATCGGTCTGTACGAAGAGGCCCTTGCATACCCGGGAGTGAAGGGACTGGTTATCGCGACACGTCCGGATTGTCTGAAAGACGACCTGATGGAGTATTTCTGCAGACGCTTCGGCAAGGACGCGCCGCAGCTTCACCCTTTCCTGCTGGTGGAGCTCGGCATAGAGTCAACCAATGACGACACCCTGAGAAGGATAAACCGGGGGCACACATTCGCCTGTGCCGCAGATGCAGTGAAAAGGCTGTCTGACATCGGCATTGCCGTAGGAGTCCATATTATAATAGGTCTGCCCGGCGAGAACGAAAGCGACTACATGAGTCATGCCCGTAAAATTTCCGAACTTCCGGTAAGCACTCTGAAACTGCATCAGCTGCAGATTATCAAAGGTACGCCTCTTGCGGACGAGTTCACACGTCATCCTGAGGCATTTCATCTGATGTCCGCCGGAGAGTATGCAGGCATTGTCATCAGATTCCTCGCTCTGCTTCGTCCCGACATTGCCATTGACAGGTTCGTTTCCGAATCTCCTGCCGACATGGTGCTGGCTCCGAAGTGGGGAATCAGGCCGTCGGAATTCCAGAAAATGGTTGGGACGGAATTATCTGCCCGTATTAAATGTAACCTTGCAGAAAACAACAACGATTGATATGAAAAAGTCCATTCTGCTGACCGCCGCGATTCTGTTTTCATTCAGGGTCTGTGCTGACACCATTCAGGTAGCCACATTCAAGTACTACGGGCCGATTCCGGTTACGAAGCCGTACATGACAGACAGCGTCAACATTGAGAACAAGGCATTCGACATGAAGTCAATGCTGGACGTGCCGATGTCTCTGGAAATGGCAGACGAAGGACGGGAGACCGCCGTACTGCCTGAATGCAGGGAGGATGCCATCCACCTCATATCATTCGGAGTGGAGAACTCCACCTATGCCAAGCCCGTGATCAGTATCAGCGGACTGGCAGACTACAGGCTGTATGTTGACGGCAGCAGACAGAGTGCTGGAGAGCTCAAACTGGAGCCCGCCACCCACAGCATTGTCATCAAATATCTCACTAATGCAGAATCATCAGACTCTCTGAAGATAAGCATCAGCGACGAAAGGAACCGTGTCAGTCTGTGTGACGGCAGCAGCAGGATATTCTCACTTGACTGCAACACACAGGGTTCATCATGCGGCGGAGTGAGCATTTCTCCGAGCGGCAGATACATTGCCGTCGTCCACACGATGACCTCTGCCAGCGGCAAGGAAAGCAGTTACACTGAAATTCTGGAGGCTTCGTCCGGACGTATCGTGAGACGCACGGACGAGCGCGTGTCATGGATGCCGTCAAGCGATGCCTACTACTTCACCCGTCCTGATATTGGCGGCAGGAATCTCATCTGCACGGATATTGCGACACAGCAGGAGAAGGTTCTTGCAGAGAATCTGCCGGAAGGATACTTCTATATCTCCCCGACCGAAGACTGTCTGTTCTTCACGCTGACACAGGAGGGTCCTGAAGAGGGAGAGGTGCATCAGATTCTGGTACCTGACGACAGACAGCCCGGATGGAGGGACCGCAGATACATCGCCCGTTACGATCTGAAGACACGGGTAATGCAGCCTCTCACCTACGGCTGGCACGATGCAATGCTGATGGACCTCTCGGATGACGGCGGCAGCATGCTGTTCATGACCGACACCTACAAGCTGACGGAACGTCCCACACAGCGTTTCTCGCTCTACGTCATGAATCTGGAGACGCTGGCTGTAGATTCCATTGTCAATGAAGACGGATTCATCACTAATGCGTCATTCTCACCGGACGGGAAGCAGGTTCTCATCATCGGTTCCCCCGAGTGTCTGAACGGTGTGGGGAACACGCTGGATGAGGGAATGATACCTAATCAGTTCGATTATCAGATGTATGTGATGGACATCGCCGACAGAAGCGTTACACCTCTCACCAGAGATTTCGCCCCGTCTGTGGAAAGCGCCGAATGGAGCAGATATGACGGACGCATATATTTCTACGCTTCCGACAAGGACTGCATAAACATGTTCCGCGCCAATCCGGCTGACGGCAGAATAGAACGTCTTCCAAACCGCGAGGAATACATCAAGGGAATTGCTCTGGCACGCACCTCCCCCACTCTTGTATATTACGGCCAGAGTCTTTCGAATCTGTACCGGGCGTATTCAATGGATACGAAAAAGCTCCGGCAGACGGTTCTGTACGACTTCACCCAAGACGGTTTCGGGGATGTATGCATGGGCGAAGGCGGAGCATACGAATTCCTGAGTTCGAGAGGAGACTCCATAAACTGCTTCTATGTACTGCCACCGCGTTTCAATCCGGAAGAGAAGTACCCGCTGATCGTCCACTATTACGGAGGATGCAATCCGTCAACACGCTACTGCAAGGGTTCCTATTCGCCACAGTGGTATGCCGCACAGGGATATGTGTTCCTTGTCATCAATCCGAGCGGTGCATCCGGCTTCGGACAGGAGTTCGCCTCCCGTCACGTGAATACTGCGGGCGAAGGCGTGGCAGAGGACATCATTGAGGCGGTACAGCGGTTCTGTCAGGACCACCCGTTCGTAAATGACAGCAGAATAGGCTGTTTCAGCGCATCATACGGAGGATTCATGACACAGCTTCTGCTGACAGAGACAGACATGTTCGCAACCGGTATCTCACACGCAGGAATCAGCAGCCACACCAGCTACTGGGGCGAAGGCTATTGGGGATACTCCTACAGCGAGACCAGCATGGCGGACAGCTATCCATGGAACCGTAAGGACCTGTATGTGGACCGCAGCACGATATACAATGCCGACAAGATACACACACCCCTGCTCTTCCTGCACGGTTCGGCAGACACCAACGTGCCAATCGGCGAGAGCATCCAGATGTTCACGGCGCTCAAGCTGCTGGGACAGGAGACTGCATTCGTCGTAGTTGATGGGGAGAACCACGGAATTTCCGAATATGGCAAGAAGCGCCAGTGGCTCCGCACCATCTCAGCATGGTTCAGCAAGTATCTGAAGGATGACGACACGTGGTGGAACGATCTGTACCCCCACAAGAATCTCTGACAGAGAAGTATTCAGCTTACCAGGCAAGAGCCGATGCTCCCAGGATGGCGGCATCGGACTCCTTCAATGAGGAATAGAGTATCTTCACCCTGTTCTTCCATACCAGCATGAGGTTGTCGTTCATGGAACGCATCATGGCATCGTGGAAGAACTCACGGGACTTGGCCATGCCGCCGAATATGACGATTGCCTCGGGAGCGCTGAACTTGACGAAGTCGGCAAATGCACGTCCCAGGATGGTTCCTGTCCTCTCGAAAATCTCCTTAGCGAGCAGATCCCCCTCTCTGGCTGCATCATAGACATCCTTGGATGATATGGTCTCAGCATCAAGTCGTCTCAGCAGACTGTCTCTGCTGCTGTCGGCAAGCATCTGTCTGGCTGTACGGGCTACGCCAATGGCGCTGGCGTATGTTTCAAGACATCCTTTCAGACCGCAGTTGCACTGTCTGCCATCCTGTTCCACGCAAACATGTCCCAATTCACCGGCAAATCCGTCACTGCCGTACAACATCCTGCCGTCAATGACAATACCGCTGCCGACACCAGTGCCGAGCGTTATCATTATGAAATCCTTAATACCTCTGGCAATGCCGTAGGTCATTTCTCCCATAGCGGCGGCATTGGCATCATTGGTGACTGTGACCGGAAGGTTCACTCTTTCGGAGATGAGACGAGCGAATTCGACTACGGTAGGCTGTCCGTCAACGTATGTCCATCGAAGATTCGGCGCGAACTCGATAGTACCTTTATAATAGTTGGCATTCGGTGCGCCTATGCCGATACCAAGAACCGTACCCTGTCCTGACACCTGCGATATCAGAGACCGGATGGCGGACGTGAGGCTGTCCAGAAAATCACTGAGATTGTCCTGCAGAGAGGACACGACGGTACCGGCGAGAATTTCGCCACCACGGGTGACAATGCCCAGCTTGGAAGACTGGCCGCCTACATCAATTCCAAGAACCAAATCCTGATTCATTTTGCTTTAACATTTACTTGCCGGCAGACTGGGCAGCCTTGAATTCATTGAAATAATCTATCTTGGAGAGGTAGAACTTCTTCACGTCCTCCCACGCATAGTAATGGGGATGCGACACGCCCTTCGAATCGGTATAGCATGGAATCGGAATGACGGCCTCCTCCTCATTCATGAGGAACTTGACAAGGACCTGACCGGACTTGTCACGATAGAATATCCACTGTACGTTGCTTCCCATGTGGACGAGATCGTAGAGCACCCATTTGTCGGCAACTCTCTCCAGATCCGATACCGACCATGCGAAGTCATTGAGTTCCATGAGGCATACGAACGGTATCAGCTGGGTATCGTGGCCGTAACGCAGATCCAGGGTAATGCCATTTCCGCCGATGGCTGCATCTGCACGGTCAATGAAGTCCTGCAGAAGGGCGCAGCGGCCGTAAGGTACGATGTCACCTGTGAGAGGGCTGAAAGCAGATACGGAATACCAGTACAGATTGTTCATAAGGAAGGAATCGTACCACTCCTGATAGGTGAATACATCATTCAGGTCAATGCCGAGGTCGTGGCTCTGCATATTGGCGGCCATATCGTACAGGTCATTGTAGAGCGTTGCGGATGCATCCATAACGCGTACTGTTGTCTGGCCTGAGCCCATGCCGGGGAACGGACGCGACGTGGACTTCATCTCATAGTGACGGATGAATGCCGTATCTGTGAAGAGGACGGTCATAAGACGGTCCGGACGGGTGTGGCGCTGGTTGAACTCATTGACAGCCTGACTCTTCGCGCTGCTGTTCTTCGATGCGGAGACTGCGTTGTCCTCCTGATTGAGGTACGCCACATCATGATCTCCGGCATCATAAGTGATTTTAAGGTCAGGATACTCACGATATATTTCCGACAGTCCTGAGAGCATGCTCACGATGACACGGTGCGAACCGGTGGAACGTGCCGTCACCTCGCCGTTTTTGAAAAGTCCCGGATAGTTCTCCATCATTCTGCGTGTGATGCCCTTGTGCTGGCGCATTCCCTTCGGGGTAAGGTCACCGAGACGGCCTGCGGCATCATTCTTCATGACTTCCACGCGATCCAGCACTGTCCGGCCGAACTCCGTCAGCACGCCCTTGTCACTGGCATCCTTCAGAATTGTATAAGGACGCTCGTACTGCGAAGCATTAAGCATATAGCGTGATCCATGACGGCCGTAATGACTCAGATAGAACGGCTTGAAGCCCTTGGGAGCAGGAGTGTATTTCACATCGGGAGCGACGTACTCGTACATCAGGCCGCCGAACTTATTGATGTTGCTCTCATTAATCTGATCTACCGGAATCACGTCCGCAGACATCGCCACAGCAAATCCCGCTGTCAGCACCAGTGAAAAAAATCTTCTTTTCATGCTTGTATTCTTATCTGTTTGTATTCTACTTACATCCAACGCCTGCGAAATTAAACAAAAATTTGCTTTTTACCCTTAGTTGTGCTAATTTTGAAGACTTAAAGGCCATCAGCGGACGGCATCATCATACAGACAATTTAAGTCATTAATAAACATATAGTTATGAACAGCAAAGAATTGATGAACAAGGCAGCGGACAACATCCGCATCCTGGCAGCCTCAATGGTTGAGAAGGCAAAATCAGGTCACCCGGGCGGTGCAATGGGCGGCGCAGACTTTATTAACGTACTCTTCTCCGAGTTCCTGCAGTACGACCCGAAGAACCCTGCATGGGTAGGTCGTGACCGTTTCTTCCTGGATCCCGGCCACATGGCTCCGATGCTTTATTCACAGCTCGCACTCATCGGCAAGTTCTCACTCGAGGAGCTTCAGAACCTTCGTCAGTGGGGCTCACCTACCACAGGTCACCCGGAGTTCGAGATTGCCCGCGGCATTGAGAACACATCCGGTCCTCTCGGCCAGGGTCATTCATACGCAGTTGGCGCAGCTATCGCAGCCAAGTTCCTGGCAGCCCACACCGGCAACCCGACATTCGGAAAGGAGACCATCTACGCATACATCTCCGACGGCGGCGTTCAGGAGGAGATTTCACAGGGCAGCGCCCGCATCGCAGGCGTTCTGGGTCTGGACAATCTCGTAATGTTCTACGATTCGAACGACATCCAGCTCTCGACAAAGACCAAGGAGGTCATGAACGAGGACACTGCAGCCAAGTATCAGGCTCTCGGATGGGAGGTCAAGGTCATCAACGGCAATGACTGCGAGGAAATCCGCAAGGCCATCAAGTGGGCCAAGGGCGTGAATGGCAAACCTGCTCTCATCATCGGCAAGTGCATCATGGGCAAGGGCGCTCTGAGATCCGACGGCACATCATACGAGGCAGACTGCAAGACTCACGGTGCACCTATCGGCGGTCAGGCATACACCAACACGATCAAGAATCTCGGCGGCAATCCTGAAAAGCCGTTCCAGATATTCCCAGAGGTAAAGAAACTGTACGCAGAGCGTGCCAAGGAACTGAAGGACATCTGCGCCGACAGATACAAGGAGGAGAAGGCATGGGCCAAGGCCAATCCTGACAAGGCTGCCGCTCTGGACGAGTGGTTCAGCGGCAAGGCTCCGAAGATCAACTGGAGGAAGTGCGTCCAGAAGGACAATGACGCCACCCGTTCCGCATCTGCAGCATGTCTGTCAGTTCTGGCAGAGCAGGTTCCGAACATGATCTGCGCAAGTGCCGACCTGAGCAACTCCGACAAGACCGACGGCTTCCTGAAGAAGACCCACGCCTTCACCAAGGGCGACTTCACAGGTTCATTCTTCCAGGCAGGTGTGGCTGAGCTCACAATGGCCTGCTGCTGCATCGGTATGGCCCTGCACGGCGGTGTCATCCCTGCATGCGGTACATTCTTCGTATTCTCCGACTACATGAAGCCGGCAGTACGTATGGCTGCTCTCATGGAGCTTCCTGTCAAGTTCATCTGGACACACGATGCATTCCGCGTAGGTGAAGACGGTCCTACCCACGAGCCGGTTGAGCAGGAGGCTCAGATCCGTCTGATGGAGAAGCTGAAGAACCACAGCGGCAAGCCGTCCGTTCTCGTTCTCCGTCCGGCTGACGCAAAGGAGACCACCCAGGCATGGGCAATGGCTATGAAGAATACCAAGACCCCGTCCGCTCTCATCCTGTCACGTCAGAACATCCAGAATCTGCCTGCAGGCAATGACTACAAGCTCGCTGCCAAGGGCGGTTACATCGTAGCAGGTTCCGATGAGAACCCGGATGTAATCCTGGTAGCTACCGGTTCAGAGGTATCGACCCTCGTTGCAGGTGCAGAGCTGCTCCGCAAGAAGAAGATCAAGGTACGCATCGTAAGCGTTCCGTCCGAAGGTCTGTTCCGCAGCCAGAGCAAGGAGTACCAGCAGAGCGTCCTGCCTTGCGGCGTGAAGAAGTTCGGTATGACCGCCGGTCTTCCGGTCAATCTGCTCGGTCTCGTACCGGAGGCAGAAGGCACAATCTGGGGTCTGGAGAGCTTCGGCTTCTCAGCTCCGTACAAGGTGCTCGACGAGAAGCTCGGCTACACCGCAAAGAACGTCTATAAGCAGGTGATGAACCTTCTGAAGAAATGATAGGAATAGCAAGTGACCA
>JAKSIW010000058.1 GCA_024398555.1 Bacteroidaceae bacterium
GAATTAACCAACAAATCCCATTCGCAGGAAACCTACGAATGGGATTTGTTGTCCCAAATAATATCAGGTGGGGGAAAACAAAAATTCAGTTAATCAGAGTATGCTTTAGTTTCTTACGCACAACCTTAAAAATTTGTGCATAAATTTGTGCATAAAACTCGTAACTAACTGATTTTCAAAGTAAATCGTGGAGCATACGAGACTCGAACTCGTCACCTCTTGACTGCCAGTCAAACGCTCTAGCCAGATGAGCTAATGCCCCGTCAGATTCATTACTGATGCAAAGTTATGAGTTTATTTTGAATTATCTATACCCTCACGACAGTTTTTCACATCAGAATGCATAATGAGGTCAAACATCTCCGGCGGCATACGTTTGGAGAGACGGCTTTTCCTCTGACGTATCGCAGCGGGTGACACGCACTCTATTGCGGCAATCACATCATTGTCACAATCCAGGAATGACAGCATGCAGGTGTTGATGTCCGCTCTCCTTATATCCGGTACCGCATCATAGAGTTCACGTATCACGCCATCGAAGGAGTTGGAAATCTCTACGACTATCGTGCGGCGTTCAGATTCAGGAAGAGTGTTTTCTGGCATGAATTTCAGTTTTGACAGGAGTTCGTACGCCTGGGACGAGCGGAATTCCTCACTTCCGGAACGGAGCTCCTGTTCAAAGGAATTCTTCTGCACGACAGTTTCCGGCTGCTGCATGGATTCCCTTTCCTCCGGTGTATGACTGTCTTCCAGCCTTCTCATCTCGAGAATAGCCCTTTCCTCCTTTCTACGCTTCAGTGACAGCCACAATGACAGGACCTGTAGAATACATATCAACAGAAGTCCGATGATTATTATCAATATGTGGCTCAAGACATTCATCCCTGTCAGTGCTTCGAAGTTGTTGAAGTCCCAAATTTAGACAATTTTGAGATTTCCGTCACCTTAAAGTCACCTGATATTTCCATAATTATTTCCTGGCCGGTGCGATGCGCCACCATCAGAAAGCTTCTGTCCCTGTCATTCTCCTCCCTGATATAGAACGAAGTGGATTCCATGTCCTCAATATTCTGCGAAAACAGCTCATATTCCTTCTCTGCAATTCTGAGCGCAGAATTAACCACAGCAGTATCGGATTTCTCCGTAGAAAGGACCCGAATGCGGCTTATCCGCCCGATGACATCAGACATCGCCCCATCCTCCTTGCTCATCACGGACAGTATCTTCCGGCCCAGCACGACAGTCTTGTAACCGTCACGACCGGAATATGCCGCAAACAGTTCATCGACAGTCTCCACCCCGGCCATCGCAGGAACGGACAGCAGGAGCATCAGTAACAGTACAATTCTTCTCATCAGTTCACCAGAAATTTAAAGCCTATTGTCAGCGTATGGGCATCGTTTCCCGCACCGGACTTGAGCATCGGTGTAAGACCGTATGCTACGTATGCCGCTATCCAGTCGTATCCGACCGTTATCTCGGCAGCGCTCCGGAAATCATTGAACGCATTGAGATGATACTTGGACCTGCTGCCCTTGTGTCGTGCATATTCACGTGTCAGCCACTCTGCCGACACACTGCCGGACATGAAAAAGCCCCTGTACCTGTACTTCAATGCAATCGGGAAACCGACGTAGGACGAGCGCAGGACAGGAAGGCTGCCCTCACTCTCGTCATAGAAGTTCGGCACCGGATTATGGTTCCTGTCAGAATCGAACCAGACTCTGTCCAAAAGATAATAATTTGTATAAGTCCATCTGGCACCGAATTCCAGACTGAGCGAACGGGACTGATTGAGTGTAACGGATACCTTGCAGAAATCCATCGCGAAAGAGAATGCATCATCCAGATCCAAGAAATCGCCCTTGTCCGCCCATGCACCGTAATAATCAGACTGCACCAGATGGGACCAGCCATGGGAGAAGCCGCCAAGCAGCTCAAAATTGACCTGGCTGCGTCTTCTGGGACGATACACTCCGAATTCAGATGACTGATGGATACAGACCACCGTATCGGCCTCAGTCCCTGAATCATTTCCAAATCCAATCTGAAATCCCGCAATGCTCACGGAAAACTTGTCTTCATCAGATGATACGAACACCTCATCATCATTCTGTGCCGAAGCCGCCAGTACGGCCGGTAAGCACGCCAGTAAAACCATCAGTTTCTTCATATAGCAACAATCATTTGAAAATT
Source organism: Bacteroidaceae bacterium (assembly GCA_024398555.1). Taxonomy (GTDB): domain Bacteria; phylum Bacteroidota; class Bacteroidia; order Bacteroidales; family Bacteroidaceae; genus Colenecus. The sequence goes on from JAKSIW010000058.1 coordinate 2,197, forward strand.
TCATCAACAAGGCTGATGTTCTCATCCAGCAGGCTGAGACACTCCAGATAATGCACGCTCTCCATGGCCTCAGCCTCACAGGTGATCCGGCGACCGTCGTAATCATATCCGTACACCGTTCTGTTTGCAAGCAGTACTATTGCCGCACAGGCTGCGGCAGAGGCTGCCAGCAACGGAATCCACAGCCGCGTCCGGAGAGACACAGGTCTGACAAACGTTTCAGGCAGTCTTTCACCGGCGGCAGCATGAAACCCGCGCATCATGCACGACAGGGACTCAAGGTCGGACGGGATTTCATCCTCACGACATGACAGAAAGAAATCCCGCAGCATAGTTTCCTGTTCCTCCGTACTTGTGCCGTCATACCAGTCACGCGCAGCCTTCCGTATTGTTTCAATGTCTGTATTCATAATGCAGTTCATTTTCAATTATATCCCTCATCTTACTTCTGGCCCTTGACAGGAGTGTCCTCACCTGACCATCCTGCATTCCCATAAGGTTTGCAATCTCAATGGAGGAATACCCTTCAATATCCTTCAGATGTACCACCATCCTCTGGGTCTCGCTGAGACGGTTCATTGCATAACGGACTATCTCCCGCGCATCCATCACCTCGGCGAAACTTTCCGCAGGCAGGTCCGGCATTTCGCTGACGAGTTCCTTGCGAAGTCTGATTCTGTCAATGCAGGCATTCCGCACAGCTCTCACCAGATATGCCTCAGGATTCACGACGGGGAACGGGCGTGCCCAGAACTTTGCCATCACGTCCTGCACAACATCCTTCGCCTCCTCGCTATCCGTCAGGATTGAGCAGGCAAACCGCCACAATCCGTCCAGACGTTCCTGACTGCACAAATTTCTCCTGTCAAAAAGCATATCCTTATATCTGACGAACCACCCCTGCAAAATGCAACGGCATCACCCCGTTTTTTTTCAAACAGGCTGATGCCGCAGCTCATTCCAGTATGTACGATACCTTTCTATCAGAACACCTTTACCTTTGCAGCAGCTGCCTTGCACTTGTCACGCAGAGCGTTCAGGTCACTGCCCTTAGGAGCGTAGCATACGACGACACCCATACGACGGTTGACGCGTGTGAATGGCTTTCCGAATATACGCAGGTATGTATTGGTCTCCTTGCAGACTTCCTCCTCGCCGCTGTACTGCGGTTTCTCAGTGCTGGCAATCGGAGACAGTATGACTGCGCTCGCGCCGCAACGTTCCAGAGTGATTTCCGGAATCGGCAGACCGAGGACAGCGCGCAGATGAAGCTCGAACTCGCTGAGATTTTGGGTTCCGGCCAGAGTAACCATACCCGTGTCATGCGGACGCGGACTCAGTTCTGAGAAATACACACCATTCTTGTTGCTGAGGAAGAACTCAACGCCCCAGATGCCTGCACCTGTAAGAGACTCTGTAACCTTGGCCGCCATTCTCTGGGCTTCTGCAAGATGCTCCGCTGAGATCGGTGCCGGCTGATAGCTCTCCCTGTAGTCGCCGCTCTTCTGGACATGTGCGATAGGCGGGCAGAAAAGTGTCGGTCCATTCTGCTGGGTCACGGTGAGAAGTGTAATCTCAATATCAAAATTGATAAATTCCTCCACGATAAACTCGCGGATATCCCCACGGCTTCCGCTGCAGCCATACTCCCAGGAATGCTTCAGATCCTCAGGGGTCTTGGCAACGGACTGTCCCTTGCCGGAAGAGGACATCAGCGGCTTGATTACGCATGGGAATCCGACCTTTGAAGCGGCATCCTCCAGTTCCTCAAAAGTCTTGGCGTAGAAGTACTTTGCAGTCTTCAGGCCAAGCTCTTTGGCTGCCAGATCACGGATTGCCTTGCGGTTCATTGTATAGTTGACGGCACGGGCACTCGGGACCACATGTATCCCCTGCTTCTCAAATTCATAGAGACGTTCCGTACGGATAGCCTCTATCTCCGGTACGATGATATCCGGTTTGTGCTTCCTGACAGCAGCATCCAGTGCATCACCGTCCAGCATACTGAACACCTCGCACTCGTCAGCCACCTGCATGGCCGGAGCACCGGCATACGAATCACATGCCACAACATACTGTCCCTTGCGTTTGGCGGCAATCACGAACTCCTTTCCCAGCTCGCCCGATCCGAGCAACAAAATCTTTTTGGTCATTATCTGATAGTAATTGGTTGACAAATTCAATAAAACCACTTGACATAGCAGAAGTCCTGTCTGTGAGGCAGGTCAGGATGCTTCGGATACATACGGTAGCAGACACGGAATGCGCCCGACATATCGTGTGTGAATGAAGCCTCGAATGTATAGAGATTGCCCTCACGACCCACAAGATTGAGAGGAACGATATTCTCCACCTTATCCTCACCATCCTTGTTCTTGATGATGACCATCTCAATGCCAATGGCATCCTCCAGGCCCTTCTCATCAATCACATACCTGACGCTGTACTGTCTGCCGCTGTCCATGACACCCTGTGTCACAGGCTCGCTTGTCTCACACTTCACAACCTCGATTGAATCCCAGCGTTCGGCGACAGCCTCCTTCCATGCCGCCAGTTCCTTGGCCTTGGCAAAGTTGTCGGCAGTCAGATAATGCGTCCTCTCCGCCTGACGGCAGTAGAACTTGCTGAAATAGTCATCAAGCTGGCGCTTCATCGTATAGTGCGGAGCAATCTGGGCAATGGAGTTCTTCATCACCTGAACCCAGTCTTCTGAAACATTGTCACTGTTTCTGTGATAATACAGAGGCAGAATCTCATTTTCCAGCAGGCTGTAGATTGTAGCAGCGTCCAGCTGGTCCTGATAACTCTGGTTCTCGTATGTGCGCTTCTCCGTCAGAGCCCAGCCGGCACCCTTGCGATAGCCTTCATACCACCATCCGTCCAGAACCGAGAGATTGACCACGCCATTCATCAGAGCCTTTTCGCCGGATGTTCCGGAAGCCTCCATAGGACGTGTAGGTGTATTCAGCCAGATATCCACACCGGATACGAGGCGCTTGGCCAGATGCATATCGTAATTCTCCAGGAAGATAATCTTGCCAAGGAATTCTGGACGGCGCGAAATGTCGATAATCTGCTTGATGAGTCCCTGACCGGCTCCGTCGTACGGATGAGCCTTGCCTGTAAAGATGAACTGGACAGGATAGTCGGGATTATTTACAATCTTGGACAGGCGGTCCAGGTCAGTGAACAGCAGATGGGCACGCTTGTATGTGGCGAATCTGCGGCCGAATCCGATGATCAGTGCATCCGGATTGATTTTCTGCATCAGCGATACTATTCTGGAAGGATCGCCCTGATTCTTGAGCCAGTTTTCGCGGAAGTATTTGCGGATAAAGGATATCAGTTTGTCCTTCAGCTCCATGTGCTTGTTCCAGATAACCTTGTCAGGCACTTTGTAAATTGCCTCCCAAACCTGCTGGTTCGACTGGTCCGACAAGAATGACTTGTCGAAATACTGGTTGTACAGATCCATCCACTCGGATGCCGCCCAAGTAGGCATATGGACACCGTTAGTCACATAGCCCACATGACTCTCCTCCGGGAAATAGCCCTTCCATATGCCGGAGAACATTTTCTTCGACACCTCGCCGTGCAGCCAGCTCACGCCGTTTACCTCCTGGCAGGTATTGCATGCGAATGTGGACATGCAGAAACGCTCGTTCGAATCACCCGGATTGGTACGTCCCATATCCATCAGCTCACCCCAGCTGATGCCCAGCATATCAGCGTATCCGCGCATGTATTTGCCGAACAGGCCCTCGTCGAAGTAGTCGTGTCCTGCCGGAACCGGTGTGTGTACAGTATAGAGTGATGATGCGCGCACCACCTCCATAGCCTGATTGAACGTCAGTCCCTGCTTCACAAAGTCAGTCAGACGGAACAGGTTGCAGAGTGCGGCATGTCCCTCATTGCAGTGATAGATATCCTTGGTGATGCCGAGAGCCTGCAATGTAAGCATACCGCCGATACCGAGAAGTATCTCCTGCTTCAGACGGTTCTCCCAGTCGCCTCCGTAGAGCTGGGAAGTGATCGGACGGTCGTATTCGCTGTTCAGATCATTGTCGGTATCCATGAGGTACAGAGGAATTCTGCCTACGTTCACCCTCCATATTGATGCGTAAACCGTATAGTTCACATATGGAACCTTTACGATAAGCTGCTGTCCGGTCTCGTCAAGCACGCGCTCGATTGGCAGAGAATTGAAATTCTGCGGCTCATAGTTGGCTATCTGCTGGCCGTCCATCGACAGAGTCTGGGTGAAATAACCGTGACGATACAGGAATCCGATTGCGCACATGTTCACATTGCTGTCGGATGCCTCCTTCAGATAATCTCCGGCCAGAACGCCAAGTCCTCCTGAATAAATCTTCAGCACATGAGTCAGTCCGTACTCCATACAGAAATATGCCACTGACGGACGGTTAGCATCCGGCTTCACGTTCATGTAATCGCAGAATCTGTCATATACGGAATTCATGTTATCCAGCAGTTTCCTATCCTTGGACAACTCTTCCAGGCGTTCATATCCGAGACGCTCGAGCATAAGTACGGGATTGTGTCCGACCTCTGTCCACAGCGCCGGGTCTATGTTGCGGTACAGGTCCTTCGCCTCGGTGCTCCATGCCCACCAGATATTTCTGGACAGTTCCTCAAGTTTCTTCAGAGCCTCGGGAACATTCGGTTTGACACTGATTTCATGCCAATTCGGATTGTTTGCATTGCTGGTCTTGATTTTCATTGTCATATTCTATTACTGTTTGTCTGTCAATTTTGAAACGGCGAAGCGGTATGCTTCCTCGTAATGTACGATAAAGTGTTTCCAGAGAGCCTTCTCTGCCAATGAGCCGGCTGCTCTGCGCATCTCCGCCCTCTTCCCGGCATCCGCCGTCAGCAGTTCCGCCACAGCATCCTTGATTGCACATGCTGCATCCTGCCAGTTGCCGTCCGAGCGGTGCACTACCTTGACTCCGTCTGCCAGTTCGCCATAACGTCCCTTTACAGAGTTCACCCACAGACCGAATCCTGCCAGATCGGTAGTGACTGTCGGGACCCTGAATGCCGCGCTTTCCAGCGGAGTATAGCCCCACGGCTCGTAGTATGACGGGAACAGCGCCATATCCTGACCGATCAGCAGGTCGTAGTAGCTCATATTGAAGATGCCGTCATTCCCATCCAGATAGCACGGAACGAACACAATATGTATATCGTCCTTCTTATCGTTGCGGAATCCCAGCGAGCCGAGCATATTCAGAATGCGGTCCTCCTCCATATTGTGAAGCCAGTGTGTCGTCTGAGGAAACGGCAGAGGAGTCGCAGTCCTTCTGTTCCTGTGAATTCTCTCCTGCAGATCCTCACGCGGCATTGACACCCAACCGGGGACATTTATCAGTGCCAGAATGTGATGACCCTTGGAACGGGGATCATCGCGCAGGCATCTCATCGACTCGATGAAGAGGTCGAGACCCTTGTTGCGGAACTCATATCTGCCGCCGGTACCGATGATTACCGTATCATCTCCCCACGAAGTGCCCATGAGACGATTCGTCACGGTGAGAATCTTCTTTCTGGCAGCCGCACGCGCTGAGCCAAACTTATCCAGCGACGGTACGAAGCTGTTCTCGAATCCGTTCTCGGTAATCACATCAGGCGTACGTTCCAGAAGCTGCGTACATTCCCGTGCGGTTATTTCGCTCACCGTCGTAAAGCAGTCCACATGGTGCGCAGTCTGTTTCTCAACGGAATGTTTGGACTCCATATTCAGTTCCCAGGCCATCTGATCGCCGTGATAGCCTTCAAAATAGTCATATAGAGGCTTGTTGTTACCGGCTATCGAACGTCCGATGGATGTGGCATGGGTAGTGAATACGGTAGCTATCTGGGGAATGTAGTGTTTCAGGAACATTGCGCCAAGTCCTGTCATCCATTCATGGGCATGATATACAACAGTGGACTTCTCATTCAGATAGAATCTGTAAAAACTCCTGACCGCCATAGCTGCTGCATACGAGAACATTGAAGCCTCATCATAATCGCCGTAGGCATGAAGCGAATCCACATGGAAAAGCTCCCATGCACGCCCGTATATCCAATTCTTCATCGGATAGTAAGGCAGGAAATCCACAAGGAACACAATCGGGGATCCGGGTATCTTCCACCGCCCGATTCTGACAGCGAGCCCCTCACTCTCCCAGACGGCATTCTGCCATGCGGGGAACAGCGACGGGTCCTCTTCCAACAGCGGATTGCTACCGTCCCTGTCAAGGTCCGGGCCGATGTAAATGACTGTTGATTTTGTTTTCTCCTGAAGTGTTCTGGCCTGTGTGGACAGTACTGTATAAATTCCTCCAACCTTGTTGCACACCTCCCAGCTGGCAGAAAAAATATAGTCTGGTGTCTGTGCCTTATTTCTCATATCCGATACCGCTTATCAGCTGCAAAATTACACATAAACAGCCTAATCAGAAAAAAATACCACTATTTATACCTTATTCTTTTCAACAGGCCACCGGCTCTTGAGGCTGAAAAACCAATAATCACAGTTATTGCTTGGAAATGACTGCCAATGAAAGTAACTTCGCGACACAAATACGACAAACTCATTTCAGGTTTCCTATGAAAAGACGTCTTCTACACATAATTGTCCTGATATTTGCCACCGGTTTACCGCATATTCTCTGCACGGCACAGGAAAGCGGCTTCAGGACCGGCATCAGAAAAATATTCGACAATATCAATGAAGTGGACACATCCTACGTAGCCCCGAGGAACTACGTCTGGACAACCGAAGCCATAGGACAGTCCGCCCTGGAGATATTCAACATTAAAACGGACAATGACTTCTCATTCAAGTTCAAGTCACACCCGACAGTCAGTTTCGGACCGTCCATCGGATATCAGTTCGTCTCGGGAGCATACACATACGACTTCAACGTATACAAGAACGGCACCGGCAAGAAGGAACTTGAAGCACACATGTACATGCCGATGTTCTGCGCTGACGTATTCTTCCGGCAGACAGGAGGAGACTATATCATCAAATCCATCGGACTTCCGGGAATAGGGACGACAGAGCCGGATTTCAACACAGACGGGCTCTTCATGTCTGTGGACCGTATCGGAGCCAATCTGTTCTACATCTTCAATCATCACAGATACTCCTCTTCGGCAGCTTTCAACAGCGTTGCCACACAGCTCCGTTCTGCCGGCAGCTTCATCACCGGAATCGGATATTCGCGCAGCACTGTAAAGAACAATCTGGGCTTTTTCGTATCAGTATATGACCTGATTCTGGACAACGATGTGGCTAATTCCCTGTCCTCATCATGCGACATGTTTTCAAAACTCACTTACGACGATTTCACCCTTTGGGGAGGATACGGATACAACTGGGTTCCTGCACGTCACATTCTGCTTTCCGCAGTTCTCAACGTCGGTGTCGGACTGAAACGCGAGGAAGGAACGAACAGCAACCTGCGGAATACCATCCAGGATTTCGAACCGGGTCTGATAGAAATGTTCGATCCGTACATATTCGTAATGGAGGCGAACAATCCGTTCTTCTGCGACCATGCCTTAGGCATCAATATGCAGGGACGCGTATCCGCACAGTACAACAATCAGAGATTCTTCGCCGGAGCCCAGCTCAACGTGAACAACTACTACAACAACAGGCAGCACGCCAGCATTTCCACAAACAACACCTTCGGTACGCTCAGCCTGTTCGCTGGAATACATTTCTAATCTGACAGAAAACAGGTCCACCCGACCCTTTCAGCCGGATGGACCTGTTTCAACCTGATGTATCTTTCTTAGAGGGACGAACCGATCAGGAACACTCCTGCAAGTGCGACGATTGCGTAAAGCTCCGGGAATACAGCGAGAATCAGAGTCTTGCTGAATACGTCATGGCCCTGGGCAATACCGGCGATACCGTTTGCACAGACCTGACCCTGACGGATTGCCGAGAACAGACCTACCAGACCGAGTGCAAGACCGCCTCCGAAGACAGCCGTTGCCTGCAGAGGAGTGATGGCATCAGTCAGGACTCCGAACATGTTGGCGAAAATGAAGTAGCCTGCGAATCCGTACAGTCCCTGCGTACCCGGCATAGCTGTCAGAACGATGAAGTTACCGAACTTGTCGACCTTTTTCAGAGCGCCGACTGCTGCATTACCAGTGATTGTCACACCATAAGCGCTGCCGATACCTGAAAGAGCAATCATAAGTGCAACGCCCAAATAAGCTAAAAACAAACTTGACATAACTATAAATTTTTATTTGTTAATATTCAGATAATTATTCTTTTCTGCAGAATGGACGATACTCCATACCGCCTCCTGTATAACCGGCATTCTTGAAGAACTCGACAAATGTCAGACGCATCGGATGCACCACAGCACCGAGGATGTTCATGAATATGTTCAATGCGTGTCCGACAATGAAAATCAGCGCCGTCACAATGAAGCCCAAGACGGGAACATCCGGACTCATGCCCACAGCCATGCTGTTGAAGACATTTGCCAGAATACCGCCTGACAGGCCGAGAGCGAACAGACGCACGTACGAAAGCACGTCACCGAGAAGTCCCGTAGCCATGTTGTACGTATCCCAGAGGCCCAGTCCGATATTGAGCAGCGGATTGCTCCCAGGGCTGTTCAGCAGGAATATTCCCACGCAGGCCACTGACAGCAGCGCAATGATGACAGGATTGCCGAACGGTATTCCGGCCAGCACAGCCACAATGACAGTGAGCAACAGCAGCAGCCACCCCACCGTACTGAGAGCATTTCTGAATCCGGTCTGTACGGTAATGTTCACAGCCTTCACAGCCATACCGAGCAGAATCTGAACCACACCGATATAGAGTGAAATCGAAAACATTTCGGAATTCTCCTTGAACAGAAGTTCCTTCATGTGTGCGACGAACGGTATATCCAGATCATACAGGCTGAATCCGAAGAACGAGCCGGACAGCAGGCCGCACAGCATCGTACTGGCTCCGAACAATACCACCAGCCACTTCGAGAAATCAGGATTGATCAGCTGGAACAGCTTGGTAAATATGGGGAGAGCCACTATCATCAGCAGTCCGTAGCCGATGTCACCGAGACACAGGCCGAAGAACAGCATGAAGAACGGCGCAAATATCAGCGTCAGATCCAGCTCCTGATATGTCGGCAGCATGTACAGCTTTGTCAACGGTTCAAACAGTCCGGCAAACTTGTTGTTCTTCAGGAGTATAGGTATATCGTCCTCCGGAGTCGGGTCGCAGACATCGTAGAATACCGGCATACCGTCAAGTTCCGGTCCCACCATATCCACATTCGCAGCCGGAATCCAGCCCTCCAACATTATCAGACTGTTTTCGGCAGCGGCTTCACCCGAAAGACTCACCTTATCAAACTCCAAGGTCTCCGAGCAGCGGTTCACAGCCTTGCGCAATCCGGGAATTCCGTCTTTCGCAAGATTCACCCTGGCTTCGGCATTCTCTTTCGTCAGAGCCTGATTCTCCAGCAGGGCATCCTCCACCTGTGTCAGTGAAAGCTCCGGCAGGCTGCAGGTCTCCGCGTCAATGGAAAGTTCCGTTCCCGTCGGAGTGACAGTGACAAAGTAAATCTTCTGCTTGTCAGAACTGATTTCCATCGCATTGTACAGCTCCGTCCATTCCTCGCAGAAAGCCTTCGGCGGACATGCAAAGAACCGGAGTTCGTACCCTGCATCCCTCAGCCGTTTCACGGAATCCGTATCGAAATCACCCCAGGGAGTCAGATCCATGCGGTTCTTCAGGAGACTCTGCCGCTTCTGTTCCAGAGATTCGGACTCGGCAGCAAGATTCTCGTACATGACGGCAGCGGATTCAGCATCCATGCCGGCCGATGTCGGAGCGATGTCTTCACATCCAAGACTCTCAAGGGCCTTGAGTACGGTCTGATAACGGGTCAGCAGCCTGACATCTTCCTGCAGTGCGCTGTCTGAAGCCATGCCTTTCTGCTTCTCCACGACGTGTACCACGCCGATTTTCTGCAGACGCTCCAGGAAATTCTGATACTCCTTATTGTATATCAGAAAGGAGATTCTCTTCATTTTCGTTATCATAGCTCTGCCTCCTTCTCTTTTTCTTCCTCACGTTTCTCCAGAAGAGACTTCAGAATCTTCTGACTCGACTTGGACAGGTTCTCCTCGTCCTCCATGAAACGCTTGATTTTGCGGATGGCATCCTCATA
>JAKSIW010000059.1 GCA_024398555.1 Bacteroidaceae bacterium
TCACACTCTTTTCCTGTACGCGGCTGCGTGTTCTCTTTTCACGCTGTGTATGTGCCGGCAACGGTGTCGCCGCCGTGACCGGTCCAGTTGGTGTGGAAGAACTCTCCACGAGGCCTGTCGGTGCGCTCGTAAGTGTGGGCACCGAAATAGTCGCGCTGTGCCTGCAGCATGTTGGCCGGCAGACGGTCGCAACGATAGCCATCGTAATACTCGAGTGCGGCACTCATGCAAGGGGCAGGTACGCCGTTCATCACTGCAAGTGCAATGACCTTGCGCCAACTCTGCTGGGCGTCGGCCAGCTTGGTCGAGAAATAGTCATCCAGCATCAGATTTGCCAGTTCCGGATTCTTGTCGAAGGCTTCCTTGATCTTGCCGAGGAACACGCTGCGGATGATGCAGCCGCCACGCCACATCAGCGCAATGCCGCCGTAGTTCAGGTTCCATCCGTATTCTTTGGCTGCAGAACGCATCAGAGCGTAGCCCTGTGCATAGGAAACAACCTTGGCTGCAAACAGAGCCTTGCGCAGGTGCTCAAGCATCTCTGCCTTGTCGCCGTCGAACAGTGTCGGTTTTGGACCCTGCAGCACACTGCTGGCAGCAACGCGTTCCTCCTTTTGAGCTGAGAGACAGCGGGCAAAGACAGATTCTCCAATCAGTGTCAGTGGAATGCCCTGGTCCAATGATGCAATAGCAGTCCATTTGCCTGTACCTTTCTGTCCGGCTGTGTCCAGGATGCAGTCAAGTACATATTTGCCGTCTTCGTCCTTCTTGGCGAGAATGTCGCGGGTGATTTCTATAAGGTATGAATCGAGGTCACCCTTGTTCCATTCGGCGAATGTCTGATGCATCTCCTCGTTGCTCATTCCGAGAATATCCTTCATTATCTGGTAACACTCGCAGATGAGCTGGATGTCGCCGTATTCAATGCCGTTGTGCACCATCTTTACAAAGTGTCCGGCACCGCCTTCGCCAACCCAGTCGCAGCAGGGACTTCCGTCTTCAACCTTGGCGCAGATGCTCTGGAAAATCGGCTTGACAAGCGGCCATGCAGCTGGTGAGCCACCGGGCATCATGCTCGGACCCTTCAGTGCGCCTTCCTCGCCGCCGGAAACGCCGGTTCCGATGTAGAGCAGACCTTTGCTCTCGACGTAAGCGGTACGGCGTGCCGTGTCCGGGAAATGGGTGTTGCCGCCGTCAATGATGACATCGCCAGGTTCCAGCATCGGAATCAGTTTTTCGATGAAGTCATCCACAGCCTGTCCTGCCTTGACCATCAGAAATACCTTGCGCGGACGTTTCAGAGATGATATGAAGTCTTCGAGCGTCATGGCACCGTAAATGTTTTTGCCGCTGCCGCGTCCGTTGATGAAATTTTCAACCTTCGATACGGTACGGTTGAATACACTTACGTGAAAGCCCTTGCTTTCCATATTCAAAACCAGATTCTCGCCCATTACGGCAAGACCTATGAGTCCGATATCCGAAACTTCTTTCATAATGTTGTATTATTTGTTGTTTACTTTAAATCCAATGTCACTCAATGCTTTGACCTGCGTATCAGTAGCGTTCGACAGATTGACTGTGAATGCCGGGAATTCGCGTCTGACAGGGTAGTCTGCACGCTGTGCCTCGAATGAGTCAGGCGACTCGCGCAGACGGCGGTCGTCATTGCGTATATCATAGGTGTAGAGGACAGCTTCTGTCAATACCTCCTGAAATGATTTTCCGGATGCATCGATAGAAAACTCCACCGGTTGTGCCGGGAGCGGAATCTCGCGGACTCTCCAGTCCTTGCATGGCAGGTCCAAAGCTCTGGCCACAGCCTGCACGCTCATCCATGTACCGTTTGCCTTTCCGTCAAGCGAATAGCCTGCAATGTGCGGGGTGCCTGTGAACAGTAAATCCTGCAGTTCAGTGTCGAACTCGGGTTCGTTCTCCCAGACGTCCAGCGATGCGGCTTTGATTGTTCCGGCCTTGAGAGCTCTTTTCAGAGCCTGGTTGTCAACGACCTCGCCACGTGAACTGTTTATGAGAATCTGATCCGGACCGAGCTGGGCTATGCGGCTGCTGTCAAACAGGTGCCATGTAGCGTCTTCTCCATCGCGCTGCAGCGGTACGTGGCATGTAATGATATCTGCTGAATGGATTATCTCCTCCAGACTGACAAATCCATCGTCACCCTCCTTGCGGGCGCGGGGTGGGTCATTGAGCAGTACCTTGAAGCCGAGAGCCCTGGCAATGGCTGCGACTTTGCTGCCGACATTACCTACACCGATTATTCCGAGAGTCTTGTCTTCGAACTTGAAATCAAATTCCTCAGCCAATGTGACCAGCAGAGAGGCAATGTACTGCTGGACCGACCAGGAATTGCATCCCGGAGCATTGGTCCATGCAATTCCGTTCTGCTCACACCATTTGGTGTCAATGTGGTCGAAGCCTATTGTGGCGGTAGCAATCATTCTGACGCTGGAACCTTTCAGAAGAGCCTCGTTGCATCTGGTGCGTGTACGGGTGATGATGGCATCTGCATCGCGTACGATATCGGCAGTCGTATCCTTGCCCGGCAGATAAACCACTTCTGCGTATGGCTCCAAAGCCCCTTTCAGGAAAGGTATTTTGTTATCACATACAATCTTCATAGTGTCAATGCTGAATCAGTCCTTGAATCTTTCCGAATATGCCCACAGACCGAGTGCCGGGTTTGAAATGTAATATATCTCCTCGCCGTCGGCCAGGGTGTTCCAACCGTCCTTCAATGTGTCCGGTCTGTATTTTGTCATAACTTCGTCCAGACTGCCGAAATTGAATCCCACGGCTTCAATCTCTTCCTTCGCTACATCCGGTCCGGGACAGTAGGTGATGTTGAACCGTCCTTCGCTGGAACCGTGTATGAGATGCGCGGCCGCACCCAGATTATCCTGCAGGTCGCTGTTTTCCTCTACGGCCTTCAAAGTAGCCGGAGTGCCGCGATAACCGTACTTGCGTATCAGTCCGTCAATGGCCCTGTCTTCGCCGAACTCCCTCAGGGCCGGTGCCATGATAATCAGTTCCGCATTGTCAGCCAGTGCCATACGGGTGCGGTAGATGGCCTTGTTACCGAGCCAGGTGCTCTTGAACTCTTCCGGATCCAGCCATACCAGACATTTGCTGACCGGCTTGTCAAGCATGATGAAGTTCGTCTGGAGAGCCAGGTCGGATGCCTTCTGGAAACACTCGAAATCGTCGCCGATGAACAGCCCGCGCAACTTCATCTCGCCGTCATCGCCCTTGGACAGAACTGTCTGGATGTATACGATTGGCAGGTTTGATGTGAAATGTTGTGCAGCATACTCCATTACATCGCGGACGGGCGATTTGGCTCTGCCCATGATACGCTCCATACCGTAAGTTGCTCCGATGTAATGGCTTTTGTTGATACCCTCTGCTCCGCCTACGCCGACGAATATGTTTTTGGTGTAATTGGCCATGCCGATGACTTCGTGAGGAACGACCTGACCGATAGACAGAATGAGGTCGAATGACGGGTCTAGCAGAAGTTTGTTCACCTGAGCCTTCCACGGGTAATGCAGACGTCCTTCCGACACTTTCTCCACATATTCAGCCGGTACCTCGCCGACAGTCACTACATCGTTGCGCCAGTCGTGTACCCGGAACAGATTTTTTGGCGTGTGTCCGAACATCGTGGAAATCTGCCCGTCCGTCATCGGTACATGTGTGCCGAGAGCCGGCATGATGTCAGTAAGCCTGTCACCGAAATAGTCGTATACCATTTCTGTGATAGGACCTGCGTATGAATTTGCGCGGGTGAAATCGGGTGGAAGTGCCAGAACGCGCTTCTTCGGTCCCATCCCGTCGAAGACCTGCGTAAGTATCTGACGGACCTCCTCCGGCGTTATCGCATCATCGCGTGAACCTCTTGCAAAGTATAGCATCTTCTGTGTGTGCAGCTTTTTTCGTTTATCTCTTGACTCTGGCATTGCCTGCCCAGATGCTCCAGACCTGCTCCTCATCGGCAGGCTGTGCGTAATCGGTCAGGAAAGTAGTGGCCAGAGCGCCTGTGGCCCATCCGAACTGAATCCACTTTTCCGGCTCCCAGCCCTTCAGAATGGCGTAGAGCATACCTCCTACGAATCCATCGCCACCGCCGATGCGGTCCAGTACGTGGATGTTGCGTGGCTCCACCACGTGCCAGGTATCGCCTTCGAGCATTATTGCGCCCCAGTTGTGACTGTTGGTGTTTTCCACCTGACGAAGTGTCGTTGCGAATACCTGCGCGTTCGGATACTGTGCCTTGACGCGACCTATCATGTCCTTGAATCCGTCGATCTTCGAAGCGATATCCTTGCCGCCGGCTTCAGGTCCCTCAATGCCTAAGCATAGCTGGAAGTCTTCCTCGTTGCCGATCAGAATGTCGCTCAAACTGCAAATCTCAGAGAAAATGTCGTGCAGTTCCTGTTCGCGGCCTTTCCAGAAAGAGGCGCGGTAATTCAGGTCGAAACTGATGCGTGAACCGTATTTCTTGGCTGCGCGGGCAATTTCCAGACAGAATTTGCTGGTCTCTGGGCTGAGGGCTCCGATGAGTCCTGACAGATGCACAATCTGTACACCTTCCTGACCGAAGATGCGGTCCAGGTCGAAATCTTTCACGTTCAGCGTGCGTCCCACCTCGCCGGCGCGGTCGTTCCATACACGCGGTCCGCGTGAACCGTAGCCGCTGTCAGCCACATTTATCTGATGACGATAGCCCCAGGGACCTCCCTGCGGTACATCAACACCTTCAAAGTCCATTCCGCGGCTGCGGAGATTGGCCTTGATGAACTGCGAGAAGGGACTTCCCTCCACGAATGTGGTCAGTACCTTCACCGGCATGCCGAGGTATGCTGCAATGCTGGCAACATTTGTTTCAGCACTTGTAGCCTGGACATGCAGGACATCACTGCACTGAACGGGCTGTCCGTTTTCCGGTGTGACACGCAGTCCCATACTGGTCGGTACCAGCAGGGCATATTTACAATTCTGTCTGAGTTCCATATTAATCAAGTGTTTATAGTTCGTCCTTTGCGTATTATTACGAATGTCCGTTCCATACATAACTGCAATATACGCAAAAATACTGTTTTTTCAGCAATCCTGGCACAAAGTATGCAGAATGATAATATTTTTAAAAAGCGCATGATTATCCCGGATAATGACTATATTTGGAAACGACAACAAATCATACAGACTTATGAAGACCGAGAAAATAATGGCTGAGCTTGAGGCCCGGCATCCAGGTGAGAAAGAGTACCTGCAGGCAGTACGCGAAGTACTTCTGAGTGTGGAACCTATATATAATCAGCATCCGGAGTTTGAGGATGCTAAAATTGTGGAACGTCTCGTGGAGCCGGACCGCATATTTACATTCAAGGTGCCATGGACTGATGACAACGGCGAGATTCATGTGAACACAGGATATCGCATCCAGTTCAATAATGCCATCGGTCCGTACAAGGGCGGACTGAGATTCCATGCTTCTGTCAATCTTTCCATCCTGAAGTTCCTCGGATTCGAACAGACTTTCAAGAATGCTCTGACAACACTTCCGATGGGCGGTGGCAAGGGCGGTTCTGACTTCTCTCCCCGTGGCCGTTCCAATACAGAGATTGAGCGCTTCTGCCACAGCTTCATGCTGGAACTCTGGCGCAATATAGGTCCGGACACCGATGTCCCGGCTGGAGATATCGGCGTCGGCGGACGTGAAATAGGCTATCTGTACGGTATGTACAAGAAACTGGCCCGCGAGAACACCGGCGTTCTGACCGGCAAGGGTCTCACATTCGGCGGTTCGCGCATACGTCCTGAGGCTACCGGCTTCGGAGCTCTGTATTTCCTGAGTCAGATGCTCGAGACAGCGGGAGACAGCATCAAGGGCAAGACCATCGCCATAAGCGGTTTCGGCAATGTGGCATGGGGAGCCTGTACCAAGGCTACTCAGCTGGGCGCAAAGGTCGTGACCATTTCCGGTCCTGATGGTTATATCTATGATCCTGATGGTCTGAATGAAGAGAAGATAGCATTCATGCTGAAGCTCCGTGCCAGCAATAACGATATCGTGGCTCCGTTTGCCGAGAAGTTCGGCGTGGAGTTCGTGCCGGGACGCAAGCCTTGGGAACGCAAGGTCGATATTGCCATGCCGTGTGCCACCCAGAACGAACTTAATGGCGACGATGCAGCGCAGCTGGTTGCAAACGGTGTTCGTATGGTGGCCGAGGTATCCAATATGGGCTGTACTCCGGAAGCCATCGATACCTTCATCAAAGCTCGTGTCATTTATGGTCCGGGCAAGGCCGTCAATGCCGGTGGTGTGGCTACTTCAGGTTTGGAGATGACACAGAATGCCATGCATCTGTCGTGGTCATCGGCCGAAGTCGATGCAAGGCTGCACACTATCATGTCGGATATACACGAACAGTGCGTCAAGTACGGTACCGAGCCTGACGGCTACATCAACTACATGAAGGGTGCCAATATCGCCGGGTTTATGAAGGTGGCTCAGGCTATGCTTGAACAGGGTTTCCTGGGATGATGCGGGTATGATACGCCTGGACGGACTTTCCATAGGTTATCGCAGCGGACGACGTCTGAAAGTCATAGCTTCGGATATGAATGCCTTGGCTTCGGACGGCACGCTGACCTGTCTGGTCGGTGTGAACGGCATAGGCAAATCCACACTTATCCGGACAGTCGCAGGTTTCCAGAAACCGCTGCAGGGCGATGTGTCGGTCGGCATCGGAAATGAAACTCTTTCAGTAGGGCGGATGACTCAGTTGGAAATGTCAAAAATGATAAGCGTCGTACTGACAGGCAGGTCCGATATGACCAACCTCTCTGTTTTTGATGTGGTCAGTTTCGGCCGTTCTCCTTATACAGGTCTGCTAGGTACTCTCAGTGATGATGACAAGTCGGTCATTCAAAGGGCAATGTCTCTTGTTGGTATAGAACCGCTCGCTGCGCGTGATGTCGGTTCCCTGAGTGACGGAGAACTGCAGAAGGTGATGATAGCCAAGGCTTTGGCACAACAGACTCCGATAATTGTCCTGGATGAGCCATCGGCTTTCCTCGATTATCCAAGCAAGGAGGAACTTATGCTCCTCCTCGCAGAACTTGCCCACAACGAAGGCAAGACTATACTGTTGTCATCGCACGACCTCGATATCGTTCGCCGTACAGCCGATTCGTTCTGGATTATGGAACGGCACGATGACGGGCAGGTCGCTCTGTATCAGGACACTGCAATCCCGTATTCCGTCACTGCCCGATTGGTCGTGGGGTGATGTCGCGGAGCCGGTCGGCAATTTCGCGGATGTGCTCCGGCGTGGTGCCGCAACATCCGCCGGCAATGTTGATGAGTCCGGCTTTGGCCATAGATTCAACGGCTTCTGCGGTATCGCACGGAGTGTCATCGTAACCGTGCGATGTAGGCATGCCTGCGTTTGGATAGACACTGACCGCACACTTGGCTGTTTCTGCTATCTCCTTGATATGCGGAATCATGTCCTTGGCACCGAATGAGCAGTTCAAACCAATGCTGACAGGGTTGTATGAACTGGCAAATGTTATGAAATCCTGTACGGACGAACCTGTCATGAGGCAGGCTCCGACGTTCATGAGAGTGGCGGAAATCATGACAGGAAGATTCACTCTGCGTCTTTCCTGCACCTTTTTAATGGCAGACAATGCGGCCTCGGCATTGCGCAGGTCTGTTATTGTCTCCACGATGAAACCGTCCACACCGCCTTCTATCAGAGCATCGGCCTGCTCTTCGTAGGCACGCTCAAGACCGTCATAGTCAAGCGTCTCGGACGGATCCATCATCAGTTCGATGATTGTGAGCGATTTGGATGTGGGCCCCATGCTGCCCATGACCCATACCTTGCGCTCTATGCATGCATCGGCCGCTTCACGTGCTGCATGTGCGGCTGCAATGTTCAGCTCGCGGATTTTATCTGTCATGCAGTAACCTTGCTGAGATACAGCATTGGCACCGAAGGAGCAGGTGCAGATGATGTCTGCGCCTGCTTCTACGTATGAAGAGTGGATACTGCGGATGAGCTCCGGATGTGTCATTGGCAGGGCATCGTTGTTGCCGTCGTACTGGAGACCGGATTTCTGAATTTCCGTTCCCATGCCGCCATCCAGTATCAGGATGCGTCTGCGGAGTTCATCTGCGAGTGTCATATCAGTATGCGAACATTGGGTAATCGTTCATGATGCCGTTCACGCGTGAACGTACGGATGCGATGACCTTCTCATCTTCAGGTGCATTGAGAACTTCCTCTATGAATTCTGCAATTGTCACCATAAGGTCTTCCTTGGCGCCACGTGTAGTGATGGCTGGAGTTCCGAAACGCAGACCGCTGGTCTGGAAAGCAGAACGGGTGTCGAACGGAACCATGTTCTTGTTGGCGGTGATGTCAGCTGCAACGAGAGCCTTCTCTGCCACCTTTCCGGTCAGATCCGGATACTTGGTGCGGAGATCGACCAGCATGCTGTGGTTGTCGGTACCGCCTGATACGATGCTGAAACCGCGCTTGATAAGCTCGTCTGCCAGAACTTTGGCATTCTTCTTGACCTGCATCTGATATTCCTTGAACTCCGGCTGAAGAGCCTCGCCGAAAGCAACGGCCTTGGCTGCAATGACGTGCTCCAGAGGACCTCCCTGTGTACCCGGGAATATTGCAGAGTCAAGAATCTGTGACATCATCTTGATCTCTCCCTTTGGAGTCTTGAGACCCCACGGGTTCTCGAAGTCCTTGCCCAGCAGGATGATGCCGCCACGCGGACCGCGCAGTGTCTTGTGGGTGGTGGAAGTGACGATGTGGGCGTACTTGAGCGGGTTGTCCAGCAGACCGGCTGCAATCAGACCGGCCGGATGTGCCATGTCGATCATAAGGAGAGCGCCGACCTCGTCAGCAATCTTGCGCATACGTGCATAATCCCACTCGCGTGAGTAGGCTGAACCGCCACCGATGATGAGTTTCGGCTTGCATTCCAGTGCCATCTGCTCCATCTTGTCGTAATCTACGCGTCCGGTTTCGGGATTCAGATTGTATCCGACAGCGTTGTAAAGCACGCCCGAAGTGTTGACTCTTGAACCATGTGACAGGTGGCCGCCGTGATCCAGATTGAGTCCCATAAAGGTGTCGCCCGGTTTCAGGACAGCAAACAGAACGGCTCCGTTTGCCTGTGCGCCTGAATGTGGCTGAACGTTGACCCATTCGGCTCCGAACAGTTTCTTGAGTCTTGTACGTGCCAGTTCCTCTGCCTCGTCAACGACTTCGCAACCGCCGTAGTAACGGTGGCCGGGGTAGCCTTCAGCATACTTGTTGGTCATGCATGAGCCCATGGCCTGCATTACCTGTTCGCTGACAAAGTTTTCAGATGCAATCAGCTCGATGCCTTTCTGCTGGCGCAGATGTTCGCGGTTGATGATGTCAAAAATCTGTTCGTCTCTTTTCATATTATTCTGTTTTGTTTGTTTTACAGCAGTTTGATGTCATTCTTCCTGATTTCCTTGTTGCAGTATCTGCAGCGCAGAGTGCCGTTCTCCTTGTCGACGACGTCGAACACCGTGTGCATCGGCTCGTGGTTGGTTATGCATTTCGGGTTCGGACAACGGACAATTCCGTGAATCTCGTCAGGCATTGTGACCCGTCTCTTTTCGGTAACATCGTAATTGTGAATGGTCGTAAGTACAATGTTCGGAACAATGACAGAAAGTTTGCTGACCTCTTCGTCCGTGAAATATCTGTCGGCAATCTTGATGATGCCCTTACGGCCCATTTTGTTGCTCTTGAGGTTTGCACCGATAGTGACAGGAGTGTTCATGTCCTGAATCTTGAGCAGATTCACGACATCGAAAACCTTGTCGGACGGAATATGGTCGATAACTGTACCGTTTTCCAGTGCGGCAACCATCAGTTGAGTCTTCTCCATAGCCTTATGTTTATACTTGGATACCTAATGAATTGCAGATAAGCGCTTCCCTGATGTACAGACCGTTCTTGGCCTGCTGGAAATAATACGCTGCCGGATGTGTGTCAACATCCTGGTCTATCTCGTTGACTCTTGGGAGCGGATGCAGTATCTTCAGATTTGACTTGGCATTGGCAAGCATCTGCTTCCTGAGAATGTATGCGTTCTTGACGCTTTCATATACCATCAGGTCGGTGAATCTCTCCTTCTGGACCCTGGTCATATAGATGATGTCCGATGTGTTGATGACATCCTCGTCAAAGTCTTTGCTTTCCGTGTATCGGATACCGTTGGCATCGCAGTATTCCTTGTACTCGTCAGGCATTTCCAACTCTTTCGGGGCAATGAAACGGAATCTGGAATTGAAATGTCTCATTGCAGTCAGCATCGAATGCACGGTGCGTCCGTATTTCAGGTCACCTACCAGAGTGATGTCGAGACCGTCGAGAGTGCCCTGCGTCTTCATCATCGAATAGAGGTCAAGCATGGTCTGCGATGGATGCTGGTTGGCTCCGTCACCTGCGTTGATGATTGGAACAGGAGAGACTTCGCTTGCGTATTTTGCAGCGCCCTCAAGATAGTGCCTCATAATGATCACGTCTGCGTAGTTGCTGACCATCATTATGGTATCCTTGAGCGTTTCGCCCTTGGTCGAACTTGTGGTTGCGGCATCGGAGAAACCGATTACGCGTGCTCCGAGCCGGTTGGCTGCCGTTTCAAAACTGAGCCTGGTACGTGTGGAGGGCTCGAAGAACAGGGTTGCCACCACTTTGCCGTCCAGAATCTTCCTGTTGGGCTCGTTCTCAAATTTCCCGGCCTGTCCAAGCAGGTAGAGAATATCGTCTTTCGTCAACTCCTCGAGTGAGATCAGACTGTTGCTTTTTCCAACCATTTCAATACTGTGGGATATTGCCTCCAAAGTTACTGAAAAAACTTCTGCCAATTTCCGTCTGCACGATTAAAATACAGGAGGACTTATCAACAGACGAAAAAAACAGGAGGGAACGGTGTCGTCCCCTCCTATCTCTATCATTAAAGAACCGGTGATTACTTCTTGTTCTTCTTGAAGTCACGTACGGTGTAGTAAACAGGCTTGCGCTGATAGTCGCCGTCGAACAGCAGCGGGAAGTTGTTTGCGCCGAGCCATGAGTCACGGTCACCGAGGTTCCAGAATGTTACGCAAGAGAAGTTCTTCTTGTACTTGCGCAGAACGTTGAACAGCTCAGCGTACTTGTCCATCTGCATCTGTGCGATAGAGTCGGAGAGAACCTGACCTTCGCCACGGCTGAATGACAGACCGCCGCCTGCCTCGTGGTTGATACGGACGTCGAACTCAGTAATCTGGATGTCATCAACCAGCTCGAGATACATCTGGATAGCCTTCTCGAAATCTTCGATGTTCGGGTTGTCGTAGATGTTGTAGTGACCCTGCATACCGATACCGGTGATAGGAGCACCCTCTTCCTGAAGCTTCTTGACCATGTTGTAGATGTAGGTTCTCTTGGCAGGAGTCCATGCGCTGTAGTCATTGTAGAACAGGGTTGCGGTAGGATCAGCCTCGTGAGCGAACTCGAAAGCCTTCTTGATGAACTCGTCACCGCAGAGCTGATAAGCGGTTGACTGGCGGAATGACTGCTCGTACGGAGCGTCGATGTTGTCAGCATCGCTCATGGCCTCGTTTACAACATCCCAGCAGTAAACTACGTCCTTGTAACGGTTGACGACTACATTGATATGAGCCTTGAGTGAATCGTAGAACTCCTCCTTGGTAGCCTTGGCATACTTCGGAACCTTGGTCATCTGAGGAGCCTGACCCTGCTGACCCTGAGGGCGCTGACCACCGAAACCTGGGAAACCGCCCGGGAAACCTGGGAAGCCGCCCTGTGGAGCCTGACCCGGCTGTGCCTGAGGAGCACCCTGAGGAGCACCCTGAGGACGAGGACCGCCGAAACCTGGGAAACCGCCACCGAAGCCGAAGCCGCGTGCAGGCTGCTCTACCCAAATGGTATCACCGTTTTCGTCACGCTCTACAACCTGATTGCCGTTCTCGTCATACTTGTTGAACATCCAGTTTGCGAACTGGCTGTGCCATACCAGGCAGTGACCGCGCATCTTGATGCCGTGCTCACGGCAGAAGTTTGCGATTGCATCGGCCTGCTCGAAATTCCATACACCCGGCTGCGGATGAATCTCACCCGGTTTCATGCAGTTCTCGGCAGTGATGCTGTTGAACTCTTTGAGGATGATGGCTGCCTGAAGTGAATCAGTGACGTTACGCGGGGTAACTGCAACTCCGATCTTGAAATAATTCTTGTAGGCATCCTTCAGACCTGGGTCCTTGGGGCCACATGCGCTCATAA
>JAKSIW010000006.1 GCA_024398555.1 Bacteroidaceae bacterium
AACTGCTTCCCGGCCTTTTCTCCATTGCCAGCATCGGCTTCAGGCTTATCGGACGAAGCCCACAGGCCAGCCTCGAAGTCCACCAGCTGCTGCTCGATGCGCTGCTGCTCAATTTTAAGGACAGTATCATTCTCGCAATAGTCAGCAAGCGGCTGATTGCGGAGATTGGAGGTCTTGTATATATCTCCCTCGTAGCAGCGCATCACGAAATAGTCGTCAAGCGACATATTGGTAGTGTTGTTGAAGCTGCTTGTCATCACCTGGGTCTGACTGAGGTAGGGGCTTATCTCATCATAGTTCAGCCAGAACATCGGATAGGGAGTAGCCGAATCGCCCACATCGGAACGCATCAGCACCGGACAGATTGCAGTGACACGTGTCTGATAGTTCGAAGTACGCTGGTCGAGCATGTTACTCTCCTTTATATAATACTTCAGCACCTCTCCGCTTGGAATGTCTGTCTGCTCAACGATATACCTGTCACCTTCCTTCTTGTAGTAAATGTAGAACTTGTCCAGCAGATTGCTGATATCCAGCTTGTTGCTTTCGGTAAACAGCTCATTGCCATCAAGACGGTACTCATAGGCACTGATTTTGCCTTCCATAATGAGATTGAACACCAGAGTAAAGAAATTCACCCTGTCGCCAAGAGGTTCCTCAGGATAATAGAGGGCTGCATTGGACTCCTTCTTGAGATCGAGTTCGCGATAAATGTCACGTTTCCAGCTGACCTCAGTGGGATTCACTGCCTGGGCGGGGTACTGCGACATGGCACGCGGAGAAAGAGTGACTGCCTTGTTTTCCTCTGCGGCCTTCCTTTCCTGAATGCGACGCTGCGGCTGTGCAACGGCACAGACTGAAAATGCCGCGAGAAGAATTGCTGATAATGCTATTCTGTATTTCATATTTCAATCAATTAAGTATAACCTCCAATGAAGTGCTGAGCTGACGCTCAATGCCATCC
The DNA here is from genome assembly GCA_024398555.1 of Bacteroidaceae bacterium. Lineage (GTDB taxonomy): Bacteria > Bacteroidota > Bacteroidia > Bacteroidales > Bacteroidaceae > Colenecus. The sequence continues at coordinate 965 of JAKSIW010000006.1, forward strand.
GGACCTATGGCACGGACGCGCTGGATATAGAACCGCTTGCCACGCGTCAGGCGCTGGAACGTGGACTTCTGCCTGTCAGAGAATCTGGTTCCGTCAGAAAGCTCCGATACGGCATTGCCCATGTTGTCAAAGAATGTGGTCTCGAAGCCGAGAACACGGAAACCTATGTTCAGCAGACCGTTGTCAATTGCCGCAACAATGCCGTCGGCTGACATGAGATACTTCTTCGGAAGCGGATTACCGCCACCGCGGTAACGCTGCACAACACCGTTGTCATCGGTGTATTCTATGAAAGGAGTCGGATCAGGCAGCTGTCTGACATGGAACGTATAGTCGCCCATGCTCTGTCTGCTGCGGTCCTGTATGGCAAGAACTGAAATCACGAAATCCTGACCCACCTTGGAAGGATTGGCGATATAGCTGCCATTTCCGGCCGTACGCAGAGTTCCGTTCCCGTTCTTCACTACAGCGGTAATCAGCCTGCTGTCCACACCCGGTACGGATATGCTGACCGGATTGTCATATCCTGCATACAGGACGTTCATCATGGTGGCGGCAACTGTGGCTGACGGAGATACAACTGTGTAGTTCTGTGAGAATTCACGTCTGATGGTACCTCCGTCGGCGGATGCCATTTCCATATAGCCGTTTATCGAGAAGTCGCCTGTCTTGGGGGTATTGACGCGATACCATCCGTCTTCAAGATCGTGCTGTTCACCGTCAATGAAGATATTGGGACGGGCAGTGGAGTCAACTGCCGCCATAATGATACGGGCTTCAAAAGGAGTGCCCTGAACGACATTCCGTGATGAAGGAATCACATACGCGTCAAGTTTGTTGACACGCAGGTCACCTACGTCGATATTGTTCTGAAGGGTATGGAGCACTTCACCCTCCGCATAACGGACATCGTTCTGCAGTTTGGTGAGCAGCGTGATGGCAGCCACCACAGGAGTATTCTCAAAATTGTACTCCTGCCAGTTCTTGCCAAGGGCACCAGCCTTCTGCGGCAGTGATGTGCTCAGATTGCTGCTGATGATGGAACGCTTGGTCCCGTCATTGACCATTCCCAGTATCTGCTCGCGATAGTTGTTGATGGCATCGTAGAGCTCCTGACCGCGACCCTTCCTGGGTGAAAGCATCACCTGGGTGGCAGCCTCGAGATCATCAATGTTCTTTATGTTGTTCAAATCGGCATGACGTCCGTCAGCCTCCTGGGCAATGAGAAGCTTCAGCTCCTCTGCCAGATTGAACATGTAATCGGACATTTCCTTGACATCCAATGCCTTCTCGTACCATAGACCTACCTTCTCATGATTGGCGGCATCGGAGGCTGCAAACTCGCTATATACGGACTCGTTCTGCAGAGTGGCATTGGCCGTACTCTTCGAGAGGCTTTCCTCAACGAGCGAGAACCCGTTCAGCACATCCGAAGATATGTTCATCGCCAACATCGCCAGAAGAACGATATACATCAGGTTTATCATCTTCTGACGCGCCGATGGCGGTCTTTCGATAATCTTCCTCTTCATTCTTATCTGTCACTTGAAGATATTCCTGAATTGACCTTCAATGCCTCGACCATACGGGCATATACCTTGTTCAATTCCTCAATCTGCCTTACCATCTCAGCGGTCTGCTCCTTCACCTTGTCTATATTGTCCATCTGCGAGCTCGCACTTCTCAGATGCAGTTCATAGAACTTGTTCAGACTCACCAGATTGCGTCCGAGAGCCTCAATCTCCTCAGTACTGCGCTGCATGAGATCGGACTGGCCGGATATCCTGTTCAGCTTCTCCGTCAGCTCACTCACCTGACTGATATAGTTCTGGGTAACGCTTTCCAGACCATCCACATTGAGCTGGCCGCCACCTACAATGACAGGAGCCTGCTGAGGTTCCGGATTCATCACAGCGCTGCTGCGTGGTACAGCGGCTACGAACTCCCCGACGTCACCGGTCTCCGGCTGTTCGTTTTCAGGTTCAGGGATGAAAGGCTTTTCGAAGGCGGAAATGAAGAATACGATTACCTCGGTACCCATTCCTATGAAAAGCATCAGGTTTGCACCGGCAATGTGGGTCAGCTTGAACAAGGCTCCCAGAATGACGATTGCAGCACCCCAGCTGTACAGATAGTTCAACTGTATACGACCCTTGGCTGTATCCAGATAATCCTGGAACCTGTCAAGGATATTCTTTTTCTCCATATTTTCCATAACAGCAATTTTACTTCTTTAACTTCCGATGTATGTGTCAGCGTTTCTTTGATATTGATTCCGTTGTACTTACCTGAGTACGCACGCAACGGAAACCGATGTACGAACGCTGCTCATTCTGGTACTCGTATGTCCTCCATGAGGATTCGATGAACTTTTCGGCATCCTTCCACGAACCTCCACGGACCGCCTTCCTCTTCATATAATAGGGGTCCTCCTTTGCCGCATTGTATGACAGCTCAGGGTTCATGTCGTTCATCTGAAGTATGCCGGCCTCGGTGTAGAGTGTCGAAGTCCACTCCGCCACATTGCCAGCCATGTCGTACAGTCCGTTCGAATTGGGCTTGTACGAGCCGACACGTGTGGTGATGAGGCTGCCGTCCTTGGTATAATTACCGCGCTCCGGCTTGAAATTGGCATAGAAACAGCCGTTTGCATCCTGCGACTGGTCGAACTTCCACGGATACTTGTTGCCTTCCTGACCTCGTGCGGCATACTCCCACTCGGCCTCTGTCGGCAGACGGTAGCGCTGGATATATCTGGCCTGACCGCCGAGTCCTGCCAGCAGATACTCCGTACGCCATGCGCAGAAGGCATTGGCCTGCTCCCAGCTCACGCCTACCACCGGGTAGTCATTGTAGTTCGGATGGTTGAAGTAGAGACGCATGTAGGTCTCATTGTTGGCATTCGGGAAATCATTTATCCAGCAGGTTGTATCAGGATAGATGTTGACGATGTAGGTATTGACGAAGTCGAACATTCCGCTGAGAGGACGGTTGATGGTCTCACGGACGATATTGCCGTCATCATCGATATACGCGGTATCCTTCGAAATGGTCACAACCTCGTTCGGATCAACCTTCAGGTCTGTATTGCGAACCCTTTCCTCGGGATTCAGCCTGTTGCGGCGCAGAGATGCCTGCGTATAGTCAAACACCTCATACCGGTAGTTCAGCTGGCTGGCATCAAGCATCTTCTCACCCGTAAACGGATGGCGGGTGAAAATACTTTCGATGGCTATGGCCTCGTCCTCGTTGGGCTTCTTCCATGGGATAGGCTTTGCCCAGTTCAGATGGGGAGTCACAGGCTCACCGTATTTGTCCTCTGTAATCATCCATGTCTCATCGATTTCTGCAAGACGTGTACGCACGATGGAATCACGCACCCAATATACGAACTGGCGGTATTTCGCATTCGATACCTCCTTCTCATCCATCCAGAACGATTCCACAGAAATATCCCTGGCAGGCGCGCCGGATCCCCAGAGACTGTCAGTAGCCTCGTCACCGACCTTGAGCGAACCTCTCTTCACCAGCACCATTCCGTATGGCGCAGGCTCACGTACAGACTGTCCGCCCGCTCCTGTCACCTCGCCTCCTATTACAGTGGCCTGGCTGGCTCCCATGCAGGAGGCCAGCAGCACGATGGCAAGAAGTGACGCGACTGCGGCGGCAACATTCCGTTTTCTCTTTTCTCTCATCATAAGTATCTCACACTTTTATGTAAATTCTTTCCTTTTTTGAAAAAGTCCACATCCATCTGATAGGCTATCACCAGATCATGACTTCCGGACTTCCAGCCGATGCCGTTCGTGAACAGTTCGTATGCGTATCCTACCAGTACGTCCCTGACACGGCCGCCCAGAAGGAACGTCACCGAAGTGCCGGGACAGTAGGTCATACCCGCATAGTAGCTGTTCGACTGATACTGATAGGTTCCGCGGACAGTCATATCCAGACGGAATGTCCCCATGTCGGTAGCAGCCTGAACAGACGGCTGTATGGATATTAACGGATTCCTCAACCGGATATTGCATCCTCCCTGGAAATATAGTGCAGGGTCAATCTTCAGTTCCGCCCCGGTTCCTTCGCCCTTGCCGTACGTGATGACCGGAGATGTGATATGCTGTGCCGACAAACCGGCATAGAACATCCTGTAGCTGTAGTATAGTCCCACTCCTACATCCAGACCTGTCCCCTTCTCATTTCCCGACGGAAAAGCCGGATCATCTGCATCTATGATGTCCAGTCCTTCATGATCAAACTGCTCCGAAAGCATTCCCAGCTGACCTCCTGCATTTATCCAGCCTTCTCCCACCCGGAACTTCCATGCGTAATTGACAAATATGCGCTGATGCTTGAACAGTCCGATGGATTCGGTCAGGAAACCTGCCCCCGCTGACTGACGTCTCTCACCGAACGGCAGAACTGTATTTGCGCCGAAGAACATAGTGCTCGGGGAGTGTCTGTAGTCCGCGAACTGCTTGCTGTACGATCCGACCAGATTCAGGCGGCTGTTCTTGTTCATGGCGGCGGGATTGTAGAAATTGTCCAGTTCCCAGTAGTGAGTGAAATGTACATCATACTGGGAGCGTGCAGCAGCGCACAGCAGCACTGAAATAACCGTCAATACAAGCCTCCGGAACCTCATAACATTGTAAAAACGGGCTTTTTCTTATTTTATTATGTATATTCGCGACCATATTTGACAATTTCACGAACTCCAATGCTGAGTGACAAAGACAAGTCAGGCAGATGCCGATGGAACGAGGTTTCCGTGACTGTGATGGCAGTCGCGCTGTTTGCCGTTCTGGCTCTCTGCAGGCGGGACAGTCTGCTGAAGCTTGAGTCCGTGTCGCTGTTCCTGTACACGCCCCTCTTCTTTACCGGTCAGATGTGCATGCCCGGTGGATTTCTGACGTATTCATCGGCATTTCTGACACAGTTCCTGCATATTCCGGTACTGGGCGCACTCATCTGTACTCTGCTGGCACTGCTGCTTACGAGAGTCTCATACAGTGCATTCCGGCTGAATGAAGGCAACAGACCCCTGGCACTGGTTCTGCCGGTTTCAGCTTTCGCCATCATGGGAGGTCTCGGATATGAAATCTTCATGCTCAAGGATATCGGATTCTTCTTCGCACCGCTGCTCGGCCTGCTCGGAATGGGTGTGGGGATATGCCTCTTCAGAAAATTCAAATCGTCGGGTGCCAGAATCATATATACAGCGATATGGTGTTTTGCCGGATTTGCCGTTATGGGATTGTATGCCTCACTCGCTACAGTCGCCATGATGATTGTCATCTGTCGGGAGGAAGTACGGACATCAGCAGGAATCGCCATCGCCGTTATCTTCTGCCTGCTGCTGTGTGCTGTGCCGTATATGTGGTATCTGATATACAGTACAGACAACCCTGCCGGCATATACCTCACCGGTCTGCCCGACATCCCCGGTGTTCTGAAACACTTCTGGTGTCCGTATCTGTTCATTGTGGTATCCGTGATACTGCTGGCTCTCCTCTCCACATTTCCGGAAAGGACAGTGAAATTGAAATGGCAGCTCCTCCCCATCGCCTTGTCCGTTGTCCAGACTCTGGTCATCACGGCAGAAGACCCTGTATTCAAGGCAGAAAACACGATGGCAATGGCAGCGGACCGCTGTAACTGGGAACGGATAATTGAAACAGCGGAGAAATTTGAGAAGAGAAACAGTCGCGAACCGTCCAGAGCGATGAGAGTCTATCTGGATCTTGCACTGCTCAAGACAGGAAGAGAGAACGAGGCTTTCTCATTTACGGAAGGCAGCGGCAGACAGAATGCCGTCACACACACTTCGCTAACACTCCAGTGCGGAAAGAGGATATACTATCACTACGGAATGACCAATTTCAGTTACAGATGGTGCGTGGAGGACTGCATGAGACAGGGAGAGACTTTCGAAAGTCTGAAATACATGATTCTGTCATCAGTGGCCGGCGGAATGCCTCAGGCGGAAGAACTGACGGAACTCATGAGACACACTCTCTTTTACCGGAAATGGGCCGAAAGACTGGGTGAGACGGCGTACACTCCTGATGTCACTCCCCTCATCATTAAAGAAAATGAGCTGGCACCTGAGGAACCTCTGCTGGAAATCTCCCTCCTCAACCATTTCACCGGGCATCTTGATGATGTTACATCCGCCGGCTTCGACCGCATTGCCCTGTACTTTGCATTGAAATCCAAGCAGCCGGGACTGTTCTGGAACCATTTCGTGAAATACATGAACAGCAACCGTCCGTCATCAATTCCCGAAAAATATCAGGAGGCTCTCCTGCTGTTCGATGAAATCGCTTCAATACCGGCCTACGGAATTACATACAGCGACAGCGTCCTTAACAGATGGAGCGATTTCCTGCAGCTGGTGGAAACTAACGAAGCTGACCGGGTCGCCGGACTGTCTTTCAATGAATTCGGCAGAACATTCTGGTACTATTACTATTTTGTGAATGACATCAAAACATTCTGATACGATGGGGAAAGTTCTGTACATATTACTTGTTTCATTTGCAATCGGCAGTTGCTGCGGCATTCCCAAGGATGCCCGGGTCTCAGAGGACTGCCCGCCTATCAGCTATTATGGCAAAGACATCACAATTCCGCGCAACATCGCTCCTCTGAACTTCGACATCGGAACGGAAGGCAGATGCGTGACATTATTGGAGAATGGCGGAGAATCTGTGCACCTCAGAGGCAGAAATGTCAGAATACCGGCCGGGAAATGGCATAATCTTCTGAAAGCAGGCAGTGAGGTCTGCGTCACGGTTTACATCAAAGGAGATGACGGATGGACACAGTACAGGACTCTGGAATGGAGTGTGGCAGACGGGATTGACGAATATCTCTCATACCGCCTGATCCCTCCATCCTATCAGTCATATGACGAAATATCGTTACAGCAACGGAACCTTACCAATTTCAGGGAGAAGCTGATATACAGCAATGCGCTTGTGCAGGACAGAAACAGCCAGCAGTGCGTCAACTGTCATCATTTCAGGAATTACAGAACCGAAGAGATGCAGTTTCATATCCGACAGTATCTGGGATGTACCGTAATTGTGGGAAATGACGGAATTCACAGGATAAACCTCAAGACGGACTCCACTCTTTCAGCCGGAGTATATCCGGCATGGAACCCGAAATACGATTTTATCGCTTATTCCGTCAACAATACGACACAAAGATTCCACTCCGCAGACCTGAACAGGATAGAAGTGCTGGATTTGGGGAGCGACCTTGTCCTGTATGATGTCAACGGCCGTTCAGTCAGCTTCATCGGGAACAGGCCAGACGAGCTGGAATGCTTCCCGTCATGGGCCCCTGACGGAAGGACACTGTACTATGTTTCTGCCCATATTGAAGTTCCGGACAGTGTCGATCGTGCGAAATATATTTACGACAATTATCAGAATATACACTACGACCTGTATTCCAAGTCCTTCAATCCTGACAGTCTCATATGGGGTGAGCCTGAAAAGATAATTGATGCCGCATCCGTAGGTCACAGCATCGCACTGCCAAGGGTGTCGCCAAACGGACGCTACCTGCTCTTTTCAATGGCCGGGTACGGAGTATTCCATATCTGGCACCGGGATGCAGACCTTTACATGGCAGACCTGAACAGCCTCAGCGTCCGAAGTCTCACGGAAATCAACAGTCCGGAAGTGGAAAGCTACCACTCATGGTCAAGCGACGGACAATGGATTGTTTTCTGCTCCAGAAGGGATGACGGCAACAATACCCGTCTGTATATCTCTCACCTTGAGGAAGACGGCAGTTTCTCCGAACCGTTCCTGCTGCCGCAGAGGAATCCGGCGGTGAACAGCCAGCTTCTGAAATCGTTCAGTATTCCCGAGCTGACAGTAGAGCCGGTACGGATAAGCGCACACGAATTCGCCTCACACGTCAGGAAAGACAGTCTGGAATCAGTATCATTCACATCCCAATCGAAATGAAGGTCAGGACTTCCCAGACATCCGGAAAACTCCTTGCAGCATTATCGCTCTGCATACTCTGGGCGGCAATGACATTCGTCTCGGGAGGCTTCCTGCGCAGAATCGAAGCCAATGACTTCTTTCTGCTGACCGGCAGTTTCTTCGTCGGGAAAGTTTGCACCCCTGGAGGACTGCTGGCATATGTTTCAGCATTTCTGACACAGTTCATGCACCGGCCATGGCTGGGAGCGATGATACTGACACTGATATATGCCCTGTTAGCAGACAGTTGCCGCAGAGCTTATCAGATCAGGGAGGAACAGATCAGTCTGACTCTGGTACCGGTACTGCTGCTGGTCGCCGCGCTCATGCATACCGGATACATGGTGTTCAAACTGAAATACCAGTCAATGGCCTTCGTTCCGGCCATCGGCTGCCTCGGCATCACAGCTGCTGTCATGATAATCCGTAAGGCGTATGAGAACCGCAGGGAATGTCTCCTGACAGTACTCTGGACACTGCTCGCCTATCCCCTTCTGGGATTCTTCGCACTGGCAGGCACATTGTCTTCACTGGTTATGCTGATGGAACAGGATATGGGGAAGAACCGCAGATGCACAGACCTGTCCGCAGCCGTACTGTCAGTTGCGGCAATACCTCCTCTATGGTACTGCTTCATTGGAAAAGGCCGTATGGCGAATGCATGGACGGTGATGCTGCCTGCATTTCCGGCAGGAAGCGGCTTCTCCTACACACTGCCATATCTGCTGCTGGCCTTATGGTTTGTCTTCATGCCGGCCATCGCCGGAGCGGCAGGCAGAAAACGATTCAGAACGGCAGTTCTGGTTCTGTCCGTCCTGTTCACCGTGACATTCTGGTGCAAGGACCCGAATTTCAGGGCCGAGACGGAAATGTCAGCCGCACTGGAGCGGAGTGACTGGGAAAAAATCATACGCATTTACCGGAATGCCACAAAATGGAGATGGAGTGAATCCACGCGGCTCATGGTCATGTACAAGGATCTGGCAATGCAGAAGACAGGCAGGGAGGGCGATATGGCATTCACGTTGAGAGACGGCATGCGGGAGCAGAGGTGCGCCGTGAGCATTCCGCTGACAGTCCAGGCCGGCAAACAGTTCTATCTGCATTACGGAATACCCAACTACAGCTACAGATGGGCTTTTGAAACGTATGCGGAAACAGGATGGAGCTACGAAAGCATGAAGTACGCCGCCGCCTCATCCATTCTTTCCGGCAATTACGGCACTGCAGGGAAGTTTCTGGCAATACTCGATGAAACGCTGTTCTACCGGAAATGGGCAGAGCGGCAGCGCAGTCTGATTGAAAACCCAGCCCTGCTGGAGGAATCGGAGGAATACGGAGGAATCATCCCGCTGCTCTGTGATGACAACTGGCTTGACAATGACATGTCACTGCTGGAGGATTTCATCGACGGACTGTATGTGGACAGAATCCCAGAAAACGCCACTCACGAGCACTGGCGCACATCGCTGTTCTTCGCGGCCAAGGAATGCAATATCGGAATGTTCGGAGAATTCTATCAGAGATTCATCGCAACTGCCGGGCCGGACAGGATTCCCACCCACTGGCAGGAAGCCATAATACTCTTTTCGGGGCTGACAAATGAGTTCAGCACGACGAAATTCCCGTTTGACGAGGAGGTCAGAGCATCATACGCCGCCTACAGGAAATTCATGGAGCGCAACAGGGATATGAATGAGCCGACCGAAGAGTTCCGCCGATATTTCGGCAGGACATACTACTATTACTGGTACACGCACACTCAGAGGTAAGGAGCAATGAATAGAATGAAGTCCGCAGCTATCATCCTTGTTATGGCGGCCTGTCTGACAGGCTGTGCAGGAATGCCGGAGAACATGTCCTCTTCGGATGAGCTACCATGCATTTTTCCTGATTTCACCGATATTTCCATCCCGTCCAATATTGCTCCCCTCAACTTCTCGGCAGATGGAGGGAAAGCGCGTACCGTCACTCTCTTCGAGTATGGAGACAATCAGTCTGTCATTCGCGGCAGAGATATACGCATCACGCGAAGGAAATGGAGAAAAATGCTGGACAGCGGAACAATAAAGGTTACCGTATGCCAGAAACGGGACAACGGCGGATGGATAAGCTACAGGCCGTTCACATGGACGGTAAGCGATCCGGTTGACAGATATGTATCATACAGACTCATTCCACCTTCGTTCCGACAGTATGAGGAGATTATCCTGGCACAGCGCGACCTCAGCACCTTCAGGGAGAGGGCATTCTACCGCAACACTCTCGTACAGAAGCCGGCAAAGGGACTGGGTCAGTGCGTGAACTGCCATCATTTCCAGAACTGGTCCGCGGAAAACATGCAATTCCATATCCGTCAGTACGAAGGTGGAACAATGCTGGTCACGAACGGTGAACCGCGATTGGTACATACGGAACGGGAGAACGGCATTTCGGCAGGTGTCTATCCCGCATGGCATCCACGGCTGCCGCTGATTGCCTACTCCACCAACAACACCCAGCAGGCATTCCATACATTGCATCAGAACCATATTGAAGTATTCGATGTGGAGAGCGATCTGATTCTGTATGACATTGAGCATGACAGCGTCTGCAACATCATCAGCACCCCGGACCGGATGGAATGTTTCCCCAACTGGTCACCTGACGGAAGGACACTGTTCTTCGTATCAGCCCTGCCAGGCGAGGAAATCATGAACGGCGGAGACGTGACGGCACTCTACAATACCATACGCTACGATCTGTATTCCAAGTCATTCGATCCTGACACGCGAAGTTGGGGAGAGACAAAATTACTTTACAGCGCATCAGCAGACAGCTCAAGTGTCACATTGCCAAGAGTATCCCCCGACGGCCATCATCTGATGTTCGCCCGCGGAGGATACGGAGTTTTTCAAATCTGGCACGATGATGCCGACCTGTGGATGATGGACCTGTGCGACAGCACAATGCGCCCGCTCGACGAACTGAACAGCAACTATGCGGAAAGCTACCATTCCTGGTCCCATGACGGCAGGTGGGTCATATTCGGCACAAGACGCGAAGATGCAGCCTTCACCCGCCTCTACCTGTCCCATATGGAAGAGGACGGAACATTCACCAAACCGTTCCCCATACCGCAGAGAGACCCGCATTCCAATGTCTTGAGACTGTTCTCATACAATGTTCCCGAATTCACGACAGACAGGATAGGGATTTCACCGAGACGCTTTGCGCGTATATCAGGTGGAAATCAGCGCAAAAGAAAGTAACTTTTCTTGGCAGTTCACTCAAAAGCGCTTATTTTTGCAAGTGCGTTTGCGCGATGCTCGAATGGTGGAATGGTAGACACGAGGGACTTAAAATCCCTTGACCCTTACCGGTTGTGCGGGTTCGAGTCCCGCTTCGAGCACGTAATAGTCAGTTATGTCTCACTTACCCATCGGTTTCCAACTGCTTCTGCTCGCGTTCGTCATTGCGTACGCGATGTTTCTCGTAAAATCCAAGCTTAAACCGAAAGTAGTCAGACGGGCAGCTCTTGTCGTACTTCTTGCAGGAGTCGCTGTCAATATGTACGGACTGTATCTGGAAAAATTCTCAGAGAGTCCCACAACACTCTTCTTCAGAGCGCTCATACTTTCAGCGAGGATGTTCGTGTATGACGGAGACCTGATAGACATGCTGACTGCCCAGCATTCGCCGCTTTTCCTTGACTTCTACTTCTTCGTATTCTATGCGGCCATGCTGACCAGCCTCTCAGCCATTCTGATGCTGTTCGGCAAAAGGATTACAACACTTCTGTCGCTGTCTTTCAGGAAAAGGAAGTTCCGTCATGTATTCATCGGTCTGAACCACCGTTCGGAAATTATCGCAGGAGGCATTGACAGCAATGAAGAGATTGCCTTCATAGAATTTCCGGCAGACAGTGACGACGGCGACATTTCCATCAGCCAGATTTTCAGAGGAGTCACCAGAGAGGAAAACTGCTTCAGTCTGGAGAAGAAGGACAACGTAACGGTACTGTGTGCCAAAAGGAAGCTCAGACTTTCGGATAGGCAGAAAAACGTATTCGCCACCATCGGTCTGGAGAAACTGAAAAAGCTGACAGATGCCGACACGGTGTTTTACATACTCTCCGAGGACAAGAAGAGAAATCTGGACGAACTCATGACTCTTCTCAGCGATGAGGACCTGACCGGGAATACCATCCATGTGTGTCTGTCAAGGGAAGGTGTGGCAAGATACTACAAGACCACTCTGAAACGGACAGGTGCTCACTTCATCTACCCGTCATCACTGGCAGTCGTCGAGCTGATGAAGACCCCGTCATGCCATCCGGCATTTGTCATGAAACCGGAACTGGACGGTGACGGTCAGCCCACCGGGGCGGTCAGAGGCGGATTCAATGCGCTCGTGGTAGGTTTCGGAGAAACAGGACAGGCCGTCACCAAGTTCCTGTATGAGTTCTCCGCCGCCGTCAATTCTGACGGAATGCCTGCGCCTGCCCGGATAATCGTCAATGACGACAGAATAGAACGTCTGAAAGGACCTTTCATATTCGACAATCCGGAAATGGGCAATTCAGATATTCTGAGCTACGAGAATCTCGGCACTGAATCGAGTGAATTCTGGAGCCGTCTCGTGAACCGTCTGGACCAACTGAACTACATTGCCATTTCCATGAAGGATGATGCATCCAACCTCGATCTTGCCTGTACCATCTTCATGTACGCCATGAAGAAGAGAAGAGGAGGTCTGGACGACTTCAGAATTATTGTCAGGAAAAGAAATACGCTGTCTCACGAAAGGAAACTCATAGAGAAGATGAACGAAAGGGCAGGTCATGAAGTTATGATCTGCTACGGAGAACATGAAAAGGTCTTCACTCCGGAAATGATCATCTCCAAAAATCGCAGTGGAATCAACAGAAAGGCCACCGGACTTGCCGACAGGATAGCCGACGCCTACCGTTCAGTTTCCGGACGGGAGGTTAACGTCAGGACAAAGGACGAATCCTTCCATACGAAGAACCGCGCACGTATGGAGATGCACCAGCTCATCTCACGCGCCAATCACGTAGCTTCAATATCACTCTTCACGAACGGAATGCACGAAGTATCGCCCGAAGCTCTCGAGAACCTTGCGCATGCCGAACATCTTCGCTATTCAAGATATCTTACCGCCCACGGCTATTCATCCGCAGCGGAAGATGATGATGTATTCAAGACAAGCCATCAGATATGCAGTTGGAATGAGCTGTCCGAAGAAGACCGCCAGTATCATCGCGACATGGTAAAGGCCCAGCTCCTGACTATGGCTGACGGACCGTCGGAGTAATAGGACATTCTGCCATGGCCGCTTCATCCAAGCTTCTCAACTACAGCCTGTCCACCACGCTTGTTGCGAATATTCTGGCGGCAGCCGCACCGCCGGTTGCCACATTCATTCATCAGTAACCGCCGATGGATGCAATAGTCAGAACGGAAGGCCTCTGCAAAAGTTTCGGTTCCATCCGGGCCTTGTCAGACATCTCACTTGAAATCAGACGAGGTGAGATATTCGGCATAATCGGTCCTGACGGTGCGGGGAAGAGCACACTGGAACGTATCATCTGCACACTCTGCGATTACGATTCAGGCAGTTGTGTCGTGGACGGTCATGACGCTATGACAGACCCCCGCAGCATTCACAGAGTAATCAGTTACGTACCTGCAGTATTCTCCCTCTATTCCGATCTGACAGTGGAGGAGAACATCAGGTTCCAGGCTGAAATTTACGGATTCCAGTATCATGAGGACCTGCTGTCAGGCATATCCACATACCGGCAGCTGGAACCATTCAGAAAAAGGCTTGCAGGCAGGCTGTCAGGTGGAATGAAACAGAAGCTCGCCATCTGCTGCGCCATCATTCACAAGCCGGACATTCTGGTGCTGGACGAGGTCACAACCGGTATTGACACTGTCTCTCGGGCCGAAATAATTGATATGCTCAGGGAGGTGAATGAAAAATTCGGCACAACTGTCATTCTGTCCACGCCATACCGCATGGAAATCAGAATATGCGACAGAGTTGCAAAGATGAAGGCCGGCTCAATCACAGCGATAGGAACACCGGACGAGGTTCTGGAACCGGACACATTCAACGTCAATACATCAGGCAGTGCCAGGGATACGGAAAAGATTATCGAGGTGCACAATCTCGTCAAGACATTCGACAGTTTCAATGCGGTGGATGACATCAGCTTTGATGTACGCAGAGGTGAAGTCTTCGGATTTCTCGGTGCCAACGGAGCGGGCAAGACCACAGCCATAAAGATTCTGTGCGGACTCATGGCACCCACATCAGGTACAGCCACCATTGCCGGATACGATATCCACACCCAGATTGAACAGATCAGACATCACATCGGATACATGGGGCAGAAAGCGGCTCTCTATCCGGAACTATCAGTAAGGGAGAACATGGAGTTCTTTGCAGGTATCTACGGTATCGGCTATTTCGAAGCCAGAAAACGGATACGCGAACAGCTGGAGAAAGTAGGCATGGAGGAGGCGCTTGACAGACGTCCCGACTCACTGCCCTTGGGATGGAAGCAGAGAATTACCTTCGCCATAGCCACGATCCATCACCCGGACGTTCTCTTCCTGGACGAACCTACAAGCGGTGTGGATATCGATGCCAGGACCAGAATATGGGAAATCATCCGCGAGGAAGCCAATCGCGGCACTACCATTTTCATCACCACCCACAACATGGATGAAGCCATGTACTGCGACAGGCAGAGCATTATGGTAAACGGCAGGATCCGAGCCATGGGCGACCTGTATTCCCTTGTCAACAGCGGCGTTGCAACGGACTTCTACGATGTATTCAACCTCATTACCCAGGCCTACCTATGATTCGCAGGATATATCTGATATTCAAGAAGGAATGGCTGCACATCATCCGCGACATCAGGACATTTATTCTGGTGATGCTGATGCCGCTGCTCCTCTGCAATCTGCTGAGCCTGGTCTTCTCCACCGACATAAAGGACATCTCCGTCGCAGTCTGCATGCCTGAGTCTTCCCCTAGGGCAATGGAAATAGTAGGGAAACTCCAGAACAATCCGGCTTTCAGATTCCGTGGATTTGTCGCCAGTGCAGCCGAAGGTGAGAAACTGATGAAGTCAGACAGACTGGATGCCATTCTGATATTCCACCCCGACTTCGACCGGATATATGAAAAGATAGATAACGGGGATTCTGACTTCACTCCCCCGATTGAAATACTTGTAGATGCCTCCAACTGCGTCACAGGCAATGCAGCGGCAATGTATATCAGGTCCGCTGTCGGCCATCCGCAGTCCGCATCCGACATTATTTCTGAAAAGATGCTCTACAACCCCGGACTTCTGAGCGCATACACCTTCCAGCCGGGCATCATGGCGTACGTATGTGTATTTCTGTGTGCAGTCCTTTCGGCCGTCTCACTTGTCAGGGAGATGGAATCCGGCACAGTCGATGCACTCAGGACAGCCCCTGTCACCAGATATGAGACCATCGTAGGCAAACTTCTGCCATACCTTATTATCGGTATCGTTTCAACGGCGCTTGCCATGCTGTCAGGTATGCTTCTGCACGGCATTCCAATGCGCGGATCCATCTCGGCCATCATACTTCTGACCATGCTCTACATCATCACCTCACTTCTTCTCGGACTGATGATATCGCTGTTCTGCACCAACCAGACCAATGCATACGTCATCAGTCTGGCAGTGGTGTCGCTGCCTGTACTCTACTTCGGCGGCATTATCGTTCCGGTGGAAAACCTGCCTGACTGGGGACGCCACATCAGCGATCTGCTATACGTACGCTGGTATACCGATGCTATACGCAAGCTCATGATACAGGGCGTCGGCTGGTCTCAGGTATTGCGTGAGACACTTAACATTTCCTACACGACAATGCTGCTGCTTGTCTCCTGCATTTTCAAACTAAAGACAAACCGATGAAGACACTGGCACAACTCACAGCATTTGTCATAAAGGACATCAGACAGGCACTGAGAAGCAGAGCCATTGTCGCCATACTCATAGTCTATCCGTTCTTCACTCTGTTCATCGTCGCACATATCTTCAATTTCGGACTTGACAATCTGAATATTGCAACGGTCGATATGGACGGAAGCAGCATTTCCCGCCGGATAGTGAACGGAATGGAAAACTCCGACGAACTCACTCTTGCAGCAGCATGCACATCCTACGACGATGCCTACGAACTCCTCTGGAAAGGCACAGTTGACTGCATTGTAGTGATTCCGCCAGATTTCGAAAGCAGCGTCGCAGCACTTGATCCGCAGCAGATACAGGTTGTGCTCAATGCCGTCAATACCACCAAAGGCACACTCGGCAGCAAATATGTAAGCGGAAACATCCTGACCACTCTCTCGCACTGTCTGGAAGAGTATGGAGTGAGTACCTCCGGCACTGAGACGATATCGGAATCGTATCTCTATAATCCGTCATCCGACTATATCCTGTTCATGGTTCCCACAGTGCTGCTGACAATAGCAATCGCACTCTGCACAAACCTTACCGGTACAAGCATGTCCAACGAAAAGAATTCGGGAACACTGGATCTGCTCAACGTAAGTCCCATGAAGAAATCCACACTCGTCTCCGCCAAGATCCTGACCTGCTACCTGTTCAGCCTTCTGGAAATGGCGGTAGTACTCTTCATTGGAAAACTGGCCTACGGCATCCCGCCGATGTCGGCTGTGTTCCCAATATTCATCATCTACTCACTGTTCATGTGGGGCATTGCCGCCTTCTCGGTAATCGTCAGCAACTTCACAGAAAGTACCGTACAGATTTTGCTGATGGTAAGCCTCACAACAACCATACTGCAGATGATGTCGGGAGCATACACTCCCGTCAGGAGCATGCCGCGCTGGCTGCAGGCAATAAACTGCGCCAATCCGGCCCAGTATCTCATTTCGAGTCTGAGAAGCGTCTATCTGAAAGGAGCACGCCTCTCCGATCTGACACTGCACATTTCAGTGCTTCTGGCATCGGCAGCCATTCTATGGAGCACAGCCATTCTCACCTATAAGAAACGCTCACTATGAAAAGGTCCGATTTGACAATGAATATCAGTGACATAGCAGCATCCAAGGGAATCCGTCTGTCACGCTTCACATGTGGAATGCTCTCGCGTATCACTCACATCGACTTCTACAACGCATTCTTCGCCGAAGGATACGAAGGCATCGGATTCTGCAGAAAGGCCATTGATCATATGGACATACATCTGGAAGCCGAAGGACTGGAAAACCTGGATCCTGACGGCAGATATACTTTCGTTTCAAACCACCCGACAGGAGGAGCCGAAGGCATAGGCATACCGGCCATATTGGGCGACACATTCGGAGAAAACGTCATGATTCTTGCCAACGATCTCCTGAACTCGCTTCATGGAATGTCATCCCTCAGTGTGCCGGTAAGTATAGTCGGAAAGAACAAAAGAAGCATAAAGAAGGTGATTGATGACGCATTTCACTCAGACAAACAGATAGTTACATTCCCTGCAGGCATCTGCTCGCGCATGATTGACGGCAGGTTACAGGACCTTACCTGGAAGAAATCCTTCGTCACAGAGAGCGTTGAAACCGGCAGACATATCGTCCCTGTCTATGTTGACGGCCGCAATTCACGACGTTTCTACCGCATTGCAGCCATTCGCAAGGCTCTCCGCATCAAGTCCAACTTCGAGATGCTGCTGCTTCCCGACGAACTGTTCAGACAGCGCGGGAATACAATAAGAATAAAGTTCGGCAAGCCGGTACCACCGTCTGCCATCGACTCATCCCGCACGCCGCAGGAATGGGCAGCCTGGTTCCGTGAACAGGTATACAGACTTCAATGAGATAAACTGACAGATATGAGAACAAGACTTATTCTGACTATCCTTGGCATTACGCTTTTCTGTCAGACGGCACACTCTGAAGTGACCCTCGAACAATGTCGCGACCTGGCGAAGTCAAACTATCCCCTCGCCAGACAGTACGATATCCTGGAAGCCACCAGAGAGTGCAATCTGAAGAATGCATCAACTATGTGGATGCCGCATATCACAGTAGGATTCGGCGGAGGATGGATAAACTCGCCTTTCTACGCAAGTGAAATGAGCAGTCAGCTGAGAACATTCGCCGACATTTTCATTCCGGAGGGACTGGCTGAAAGTCCATGGCAGTATCAGGCCGGAGCATCCATCGTTCAGAATATCTGGGACGGAGGAGCTGCCGGTCTTCGCAAGAAAGTCGCTGATGCGGAAGCTGCAAGAGAGGCGGCAGACACAGACGTATCCATGCATGAGATGGAAAAGCAGGTCGATGAGATATTCTTCACCATCCTCCTGCTGGAAGAGCGCAAAACCCAGGCAAACGGGAAGATTGATGTACTTGAAGCCAGTCTGGAAAAGATACGTCACTATAACGTGGAAGGCCTGGTGTCAGACAAGGATTTCAAGACCATGCAGGCAGAAGTCCTGTCCGTCCGTCAGCAGTCGGAATCACTTGCCTCCAGCATTGCAGCTTCGCGGCTCGCACTCTCTCTGATGACCGGCAGAGACATGAGCGCGGAAGAATTGCAGATACCGGCAGAACCGGAACTGGCACAAATGGACGTATCACCTGAATTCGAATATATCAGTCAGAGCAGAAGACTGCTGGATCTGAGCATGAAGAAACTCGACGTGGAGCTGATGCCCAAGGTAGGTCTCTTTGCAAACCTGAGCTACGGATACCCCAGCAGGAACCTGTACCGCAATATGACCGGCTATGACCCGCTTTTCAATGCCCAGTTCGGCATACAGGTCAAGTTCAATCTGGATCCTCTGTACACCAGGAACAGCGACAAGGCGGTCATCAGAATGCAGCAGAACAGTCTGGACATACAGACTGACATGCTCAAGCTCAGAAAGGATGTCAACTACCAATCCTATCTCTGCGAAATCACACGACTGCAGAATACGCTGGATTCTGACAGGGAAATATTGCAATTGCGCAGGGAAATACGCCAGGCAGCCCAGGACAGGATGGACGACGGATACGCCGACACCGCCGAGCTCATCAGAGAAATCAATGCAGAGTCTGAAGCCGCACTTCAGGAAAGCATTCACAGAATAGAACTTCTCAAATACCAGTATTCACTGGAACAGAACGGAAAAACCGAATAGTCACCGATATGAACAGAAACTCTCTAATAATGGCAGCCGCTGTAATTGCAGCAGGCTGCTCCAGTCAGGGACCGGACGCATCCGGCATCTTCGAATTCGCCACCACGAACATCGCCTCAGAATGCAACGGCAGGATAATGGCACAGTACGTCAGCGAGGGTGAAAAGGTCACTTCAGGGCAGGAACTCTTCCTGATTGACACCATACAGTACAGTGTTCAGAAGAATACCCTTCTGGCTCAGAGAAAGGCTGCACAGACGCAGCAGACCGACTCTGACATTCAGACAGCCGTACTGCGCGACAGGCTTGCTACACTGGAAAGTGAATACGGGCGTGCTCACCGGCTCGTCGAAAAAGGAGCATTGCCACGCAAGCAGGCAGACGACATCCAGACTGAAATTACCATTACCAGAAGCCAGCTGTCAGCCGCCGAGGATAAAATCAGGATGTCCAACGATGCAGTGATGCAGAATATCGCAGCCCTCGATGCTCAGATAGACGGTCTGAACCGGATGATAGACAAATGCCACATCAAGTCGCCCATTGACGGAGATGTCACCGGTCTATACGTGCGTACCGGAGAAATCGCCGTTGCGGGCAGAACCCTGCTCCGAATCTCCGATACCGACAAGGCGGAACTGAAGGCATACTTTACCTCAGGACAGCTGCAGAATGTGAAAGTCGGTGACACGGTGCAGGTAGTCGCCAGCTACGGTCAGAATCAGACCAGGACATACGAAGGTACCGTCACGTGGATCTCATCGGAACATGAATTCTCACCAAAATACATCCCTACAGCCGAAGAGCGGACCAATCTGGTTTACGCATCCAAAATCTCAGTCGGAAACGACGGATATATAAAAGCCGGCATAAACGGTGAGGTGTATTTGAAAAAATAATACTACTTTTGTACAATATCAAACCAATATTGTATATAAGTGCTACTATCCAAGGAAATAGCGGTAAGTCTGAATCTGGCAGCCTGCAAGTTCAAGCAGTATACAGCCATGATGTTGAGAAACAACGGAATAGACCTCACTCCCGAGCAGTTCCTCCTGATAGACCTGCTATGGAATCAGGGAGCTATGTCACAGCAGAACCTTGCAGACAGCATGGAGAAGGACAAGAACTCCATCACCAAGCTTGTGGATGCTCTGGAGAACAAAGGACTTGTAGTCAGAGTGAGAGACAAGTCTGACCGCCGTTCCAACACCGTCATTCTGACCCAGAAAGCGGAAGACATGAAGAACGACACCAAGGAGTTCGGCATCGCCATGCTGGACGGAATGCTGGCAGGAATCAGCGAAGAGGAACTGCGCGGCATGCTCTCCACGCTGGCCAAACTGTCGAAGAACATGGATACTCACGACTGACAATCAGTCGAAAAGCTTCCTGACCTTTGCGATTATCTCCTCAGCAGGGAGATCGGGGGACAGCACCAGATCCGGTTCCTTGAATACATAGCCCCGGCTCATCGCACCCAGCGTACCGCCGCCAGTACAGTTCAGCATGATATTCTCATCCTTTCTGACCTTGCCTTCGGCAACAGCCTTTGCCAAAGCCACCACTGCCACACAGGATGCAGGCAGCAGTTCATATCCCTCCAGATTCCTGAACTGAATCATCCAATACATAATATCATTGTTATCAGCCAGGAACACATCACCGTGACTGGCCTTGAGCACATCGTACAGACCTCCCGCAATGCTGTATGGGGGCTTGCGGTTGGACAGCACCTTGGCCAGAATTATTTCCGCCTGATGGCGCCCCTCTTCAGGAGTGAGAGGAGCCAGTTCCCGCGAGCCGGCCTTCCATGAATCATATATCAGCGTAAACGGCTTGTTCTGAGCTACATACACGCGCATCCCGTTCTCTCCGAAACGTCCGTCCGCCGCAAGTCTCTCCGCATTCTCCCAAGCCGCTATGGCACCTGTTCCGGATCCGACAGCCTGAAAATAGGCATCGGGAATACGTCCTGCCTGTTCCACATGACTCAGCAGCGTAGTACCCATACCATCCCTTCGCGCCACGTTCTTGGCTCCGCCTTCAAGAAAGAATCCCGGATCAGTAGCCAGTTTGTCGCCAAGTGCAATGGCATCATAGTAATCGCATCCGTGCGGAACCGCCACCAGCTTGACACAGTCATGGAGCTTACGATGAAACCACAGATCATGAAGGCTGTCGGAAGGTACGCACACCACAAGCGGAATCCTGTTGTCAGAACATACCTGTGCAAAGGCTCTGGCTGTGTTGCCGGCCGACTGGACTATGAGAATCCTCTTCTCTCTGGAATCCATCCTGGCCAGAACAGAGTATGCCTCAGTCTCCTTGAACGAGCAGGTACGCATTTTCGCCCCGATTCTGGGACACCATCCGGAAAATGTGATATACAGGTTCTCCAGTCCAAGAAAACGGGCCAGTCCCTTGGATTTGTATGTGACCGGGGCACAGGAGCGTTTCAGCGTCCTTCGTATCGGAAGCCACTCAGCATAGCGGTAGATACCCTGCAAGTCTTCCCTTGGAGAGAACTGACGTGAAGAATACACGGCCCTGACCAGTGACGGTACGTTACTGCCGGGATCGCTCAGCGTCCATCCCCTGTCATCAAACTCACTTCCTGTACTGACATTCATCAGCCGATACTCTGTTTTTCTGAACTTCATATTATTACGATTCTTTTGTTTGATTGTCAATTACTTCAGCTATGTCACGCACGGGTCTGTCACTATACCGGGCCAGCGTTGACCTGCAGAGCGGACAGGCAGTTGCAATAGCATCCGCACGGCTGGAATACAGATTCTCCAGAGATGACATCGTGATACTCTTTCTATGCTCGAAATCCAGAGAAATCGAGCCAAGTGATCCGCCGCAGCACACACTTTCCCCACGCGTTCTGTCCGCTTCAGCCAAAAACGCGGCATGACTCAGGAGACGGCGCGGCCCGTCATACATTCCGCATCCGCGACCAAGTTCGCAGGGATCGTGATAGACGTAGCACACATCACTCTTTTCTACAGTGAGACGCTTCTGTCTGATCAGTTCATCAAAGAACTCCGCATAGTGCACAACACGGATACCCGGCAGCGTGTATTCCTCTGTAAACATCCTGTAGCAGATGGGACAGCTGACAAGGAGAGTGCCGGCACCGCTGGATATGATCAGCTCCATATTCCGCGCAGCCATCTCCCGGGCCTCCTCTGTCCTGCCGGCAATGAGCATGGGCCTTCCGCAGCAGAGACCTCCGTCACGGTCTATCCATGTGTAGTCCACACCTGCCTTGCGCAGCAATGACTCCACACTGCGTGAAATTGACGGAGTGAGTCTTGTCATGCAGCCGCTGTAGTAAGCCACCTCATGCTTTTCTGCAGATATCCCGGAACCCTTTACATCAATATCCGAAAAATCCGGTGAAATCGGGTATTTCCTTGACGCACGCTGCGCCACGCGAAGTTTAGGTCCCTCCACTCCTACCTGACACAGTTCCTGACATTTGCCGCACAGCAGACACTTGTCGCTGATTTCATCTATGCGTTTCTCATTACCGCGTCTGATCTGACGGGTCAGATAGACGGTGCAGTCCTTGAGATTCGCCCTGTCCGCACTCATCGGACAGGCATCGATGCAGATACCGCAGTTCGGACAGCTCAGCACTTCCAGACGGGCCAGTCCACGACGCGCACTGGTGATGCGAATACCCGCATTGCGCATGGGAATCAGCATCATCTCTGCAGGAATATGCATATACCTGCTGAATGGCAGCACCACCATAAACACGCACAAAGCTATGGAATAAGCCCACCATGTAGGAAGCATATTCAGGTCATTGCCAAGGAACTGGCGGAACACCCAGTTTGCCGGAACAGTCAGAAACGAACCTCCGCTGATATGGGCGGTAAAGCTCTCGGCAAGCAGTCTCAGCGGGAATATTGCCCAAAGAGCATAAAGGCCCACCTGATTCGTAAGCGAATGCCGCGTGGTTCTCCTCATGCCGAAAAGCCTGGAACGCAGACGCTTCAGCATCGCAAGAAAAATGCCGCTGAGTACCACCAGCAGAAAGAAATCCATCAGGAAGAACAGGACCTTGCCCTGTACAGTCGATTCATTTTCAGCTACAAAGAAGTTGAAGAAGATAGGATAGTAGAACAGATTTATTCTGCCCGGCACGAACAGCAGCACCTCGATGTGACCCAGAACTATCAGTATGAACCAGCCTAATGCTATGCTTGAATGCATGTAACCGAGCAGACGGTTGCGTTTCCAGAGCTTCACGTGCAGCAGACAGTCGCAGAAGATATCGCGGCAGTTGCGCCAGATGACACCCGGTGTGACAAGTGAAATCAGGAACTTCTTCCTATCGGCATGCGAAAGCTGTAATACAATCCGTATCATACTGATCAGGCAATATCCCAGCACGAATGCCATTCCGGCCAGGAATGGTATCACGAACGGATTGAAGCCTGATGCTATACGGTCAATCATACAGCCTGCAGATGGTTAGCACCAGTCGTCTGGTATTGATGCCGCGCGGACAAACCATTGTACATTTTCCGCACAGCATACATTTGGACAGCATATGGCGGATATCCTGACCGCGCTGCATGGCAAGAAGGACCTTGCGTATGCTCATTCCTGAAAGGTCGGATGCCATACAGGTGGCGCTGCATGAGCCGCAGGCCATGCATGTACGCGCTCCCGGTTCCTCGCTGCAGACCCTTCTGAACAGTCCGTTATCCGTCTTCGTAAGATCTATCGTAGAGCTTCTGTTTATTCCAAAACCGAAATCCATCATCTTCCCTTGAGATAGTTATGTATTGCCAATGCAGCCGAACGTGCCTCACACACAGTCTCCGGAACTGTCTTGGTACCGGTACAGGTACCGGCATAGAACACTCCGGGCCGGTTCGACTCGACAATATGGTACTCATTGTCACGGCTCCTGATAAAGCCGTCGCTGTCGATATCAAGTCCCATCATGCCGGCCATTCTGGAGCTGTGTTCATTGCAGACCATGCCAGACATCAGTACAAGCAGGTCCAGCTGAACCTTGACCGGCCTGCCGCTGAGCGTGTCCTCCGCCTTGACCTGCAGACGTCCCTCCATCGTCTCACTCACCTCGGACACGCGTCCGCGGATGAACTGTACCCCCCACTGCTTCTGGGCATTGATATAGAAATCCTCATATTTCTTGCCGAACAGGCGCAGATCCATGTAGAAGCAATAGACATTGGAATCAGGAAACCTCTCCTTCATTTCAATGGCCTGCTTGATGGCAGTGGTGCAGCAGACCTTGGAGCACTGCGTATTTCCGGCTTTCATATCACGCGAACCGACGCAAT
Source organism: Bacteroidaceae bacterium (assembly GCA_024398555.1). Lineage (GTDB taxonomy): Bacteria > Bacteroidota > Bacteroidia > Bacteroidales > Bacteroidaceae > Colenecus. The sequence continues at coordinate 25,505 of JAKSIW010000006.1, forward strand.
GGACGAAGCCCATTGATTCGGGTCTGAACGGTACCCGCCGGTCGGCCGAACCATTCAGCCATGCCTCCAGATCGGCATTGGTAATCACATGGTCATATACGCCATAGCCGTATTCCTCCTTGCGCGAAGCATCAAACAGAGTGAATCCCGAAGCAACCAGAATGGCACGGCATACGATATTGATGCCATTGCTGAGCATCACGTTCCAGCCATCGCTCAGACGGTTTACAAAATTCACACGGGTCTCCAGAAAAACATTCGCCTCGGCGATACTCTCCCCAAGTTTCTGCACAAGCTCCTGAGCAGGAATCATGTCCGGGAACAACCGGTGCCATTGAGCCACATGCCCGCCCAGATGATCCTGCTGCTCCACAATTATCGGATTGTAGCCTAACGACAGAAGCTGTCCTGCTGCCTCCATGCCGGCAATGCCGCCACCTATTATCACAACATTCTCCTTCATTCAGTCAAAAGCATTTCAAATGTTCAGGCAACTGCGGACGCATCAGATTCTCCCTATCTACACCGAGATATTTTGCCTGCGGATCATACTTTATTCCCATCTTGTCCAGCAAAGGCTCCACAGCCACCTGATGCAGCTGCAGGCCGAGGTCCCACGGATCATAGCCTAATACCAGACCGGCCAGCTCCTCGTATGTAAGCACCGGAATGCCGAAGCCGTCACTTCCGTATGTCCTGCCCGTCTGCTCGGCCATCACATACTGCCAGCGGTCCAGAAAATACGGACAGCCCGGACAATTGGTGATGATTGCATCAGGATGATATGGTTCCATCGACTCGAACTTCTTGACCGTATTGCCCACGCAGTAACCGCGGTTCGCCTTCACATGATACTGACGGAATCCATAGCCGCAGCAATGGCGACGCTCGGGATAATCAACCACCTGACCGCCCCAGCTCTCAATCATTCCGGCCAGCACATACGGATATTCCGCTCCGCCCACACCCTTGCTTGGGAACATCTTGGCGTAATGGCAGCCTATGTGCTCCACAATACGCAGAGCATCGCCGGTCTCCCTGTCAACGAGGCGGAAACGTGCCTTTGCAGCGATTTCATCACGCCAGTGATAAATCAGATCGCTGGAATGAGCCAGACACTTCGGCTTTTTGAACTCACGGCGGCAGGCCTTCCACAGGTCCTCACGGATCTTCGCCTCCAGTTCCGGATATTCCCGCCATGTCTCCAGTATCTCTGCGTAATTACCGAACGACGTAATACAGCTGGGCGCATAATTCTCGTAGCCGGCCTCCGTCATCAGCGCAAACTGACGGGCCACGATAGTCATTGCCGTCTCCTGCGGAATCGTATCGCAGTGATATGCAATTCCTCCGCAGGTAGTATGATGAGGGGTCTCGTAAATATCCCTGCCCAGCACTCCGCGGGTGATTTCCGTAAACATCCGTTCGCTGGCGGGGAAGAAATTCTGTCTGATGCAGCTCCTCACATAGTACCAGTGATCATCAGGAATCTCCTTCTGATAGTCACTCCATATCTTCTTCTTGCCTTCGTATATCATTCAGATCTCTTACCAGACATGCTTGTCCGAACAACATTCAAATGCCTCTCTCTCGTACTCCTCCATACTCATTCCCATTTCCTGAGCCTTCCTGGCCGAACACTGCTCCACATGTGATATGCGCTCTGAGCCTCCGGTAACATCGAAAATCGCCTTGAGTTCATCCAGCGACTCCTGCGGAATACGGCGCAGCACTCCGGGACCGTCACCCATATAGTTCGCTCCCTGGCGTGCCAGACTCCGCTCCAGATGTTCAGTATGCCACTTCCAGACCGGACCGGACTCCTTGTGATCCTCCCAGCGGAAAGTCTTCGGATGGATGCAGTACCCGTATTTGAGAATATTGCCTGTCATAATATGGGTAAGAGGCAGCATCTGACGACCTTTTTCCGACTCTGTGAAATAGCCGAGACGGATGCTGAGTTCACGCAGCGCCATTATCACCAGACCCGGACCATTCCTTCGCGGACAGCGCGTGACGCAGCTCATGCACTCCCCGCAATACCATATTGTGTCAGATTTCAGCAGCGCCCCGATTGCGTCATTGTCACGGGTCTGCACAATGTCCACAATCCTGCGCGGGTCATAGCGATAAAACTCCGCTGCAGGGCAGATAGCCGTACAGGTACCGCAGTTGATGCAGTTATGGAAGCCCTCCTTGAAACGGTAATCCTTCTGAAGTTCGTCAAACAGGTTCATAAAGGTTTGATTCTTGTAGCCATGCGGGCACACAGTCCCGGAAACAGACGCTTGATATAAACCATTATCAGTTCCTTGCGTCCTACCAGAACCTCACGCCGGCGCTTTCTGATGGCTCTGACAATCTTTTTTGCAGCCCTTTCCGCAGACAGACCCCCAGCCTGTCCGGGATCGTTCTTTCCATGCTTCACACCGCCCTTATCCAGAGCATTGACGGAAATATCGGTACTGACCCTTCCGGGACAGACCATCGTCACACTTATATTCCTGTCATGGTACTCAGCCTGAAGCGTCTCGAAGAATCCGTACAGGGCATGTTTGGACGAACTGTATGCGCATCTCAGCGGGAATCCGAATCTGCCGCAGATGGAAGTTGTCACGGCTATCTGCCCGCCACCGGCCTCCAGCATCAGCGGCAGTACAGACTTGGCAATGCCGACAGGTGCGAAGAAATTCACTTCCATTATCTGTCTGGCCATATCCATTGACGTATCCTCCACTGTTGTCCTCTGGCTGATGCCGGCATTGCAGAAGAGAATGTCAATGCCCCCGAACTGCCGCCATGCCTGTTCCGACAATCCGGCAATTCCGTCGGAATCACTCAGATCGTATGGCAGCACGGCAACATCGCAGGCCCCGCCTCTGAGACACTCGTCGGCGACAGTCTCCAGACGGCTCCGGTTCGTACCTGTCAGAATCAGAGCACAGCCCTGCGCTGCAAATTCATGCGCACAACTCCTGCCAATGCCGGAAGACGCGCCTGTTATCCATACCTTTTCCGCCACAGCTCCGGACTATTTGATCAGTGCCATATCTGGCATTTCACGGTCATAATCCCCTAACAGAAGACGCTTCTTGATGTCACGGAAGGCATCCAGAGTCCTTTCCACATCCTCCATGCTGTGTGCTGCCGTGGAAATAATCCTGAATATCAGCATTCCGGGCGGAATGACAGGATAGGTGACAATCGAACAGAAGATGTGATAGTTCTCCCTGAGATCTACAGCAATATTGGTTGCCTGATTCACTCCGCACTCCAGATGTACCGGAGTGACGCATGCCTCAGCAGGACCTATCTCATAGCCGAGCTCGCGGAATCCCTGCTGCAGACGGCGTGTCACCTCCCAGAGATGCGCACGTCTCTCATCGCCCTCCTTGCTGTCGATGATGGAAAGCCTCTTGATACAACCCTCCACAATAGGCATCGGCAGAGCCTTGGCATACATCTGCGAACGCATGTTATATCTCAGATAGGTGATGATGTCCTTCTCCGAAGCCACGAAACCGCCGATTGTAGCCATTGACTTGGCGTAAGCTCCGATATACAGATCCACACCGTCCATCACTCCGAAATGTTCCGATGTGCCGCGTCCGTGCGGACCCATCACACCAAAGCCGTGAGCATCGTCTATCAGGAAACGGAAACTGTACTTCTTCTTCAGAGCCACAATCTTGTCCAGCATACCCAATGCTCCGGTCATGCCGAACACGCCCTCCGTAATGACCAGCACTCCGCCACCGTTGGCATCGGCCAGCTGACATGCCTTGGCCAGAACCTTCTCGCAATGGTCTATGTCATTGTGACGGAACTTGAAACTGCTTCCTATGTGCAGCCTGATGCCGTCCAGCAGGCAGGCGTGGCACTCGGCATCATATACAATCACATCGTGACGGCTCACCAGAGAATCTATTGTGGAGATAATACCCTGATATCCGAAGTTGAACAGGAAGGCAGCCTCCTTCTTCTCGAAATCGGCCAGCTGACGCTCCAGCTTCTCGTGCAGTGCCGTCTGCCCGGTCATCATACGGCTTCCCATCGGATAAGCCATACCCCAGCGTGCAGCAGCCTCGGCATCAGCCTTGCGCACCTCCGGATGATTGGCCAGTCCCAGATAATTGTTCAGGCTCCAGCAAAGCACCTCCTGTCCGTTGAAACGCATGTGAGGCCCCAGTTCACCCTCCAGCTTCGGAAATGCGAAATAGCCGTCAGCCTTCTCTCTGTATTGTCCGATAGGACCTCCGGATGACTTCCGGATTTTTTCAAAAATGTCTGTCTGCATAGTTTATTTTGTTTTTTGTCTTGATATCCAACCCATTACCCGAAACAGGAAACGCGGCAGAGGCTTCTCGGGATTTCTTCTGCCCATATCGATGAACCAGCCCAGTTTCTTCACGACCGGCACACGGTACGTCTCCACGAACTCAATCAGGGTCCCGTCAGGGTCCTCAATATAGGTGAAGCGTCCCGATGCATCGCCCATGTCAAAGACCTCGCCGTCCGGACAGCTGTCCACAGTGAACGGATGCCCCTTTTCAGCGCAGAACCGGCCCAGTTCATTCATCCCGGTGACATCGTAGCATATCTGGATGAAACCCGGATCGCCCCAGTAGCGGCCTTCATATATCTTTCGGGGAGTTCTGTCCAGAGCCTGAACCAGCTCGACGGTATTGCCGCCCATCAGCTCCGCAAATGCACCTTTCGCCTCACGGCTCCTGCCAAGCAGGACACGTCTGTATCTCTGATTGCCCATCGGCAGGAAAATCAGGTCATCGAATACACCCGTCCTGTCATAGATCACCGTATCATAACCGAGGATATCCCGATAGAAGGCAACCGACCTGTCCGCATCACTTACTCCCATCATTGCCCCGCACACTCCTCCTGACAGAATATTCTGCCTCAGAAACGTATCACTGCGCTGAATCACCTGAAAGCAGTTGCCGAAGACATCCTTCACGAAGAAACAGGGCGTGCCGTCCGGTGTCTCATATATGTCACTGCAATCCTGCCACCTGGACTTGATGCCGGCATGGAATGACCTGACATCGCGACACTTGATTTTTGCTGCAAAGATGCCGAGGTCTCCAGCAGCGACAGTGAAATCAGCCGGTTTTGGCTTACGTTCGGAATACTGCCATATCTCAAGACCTCCTCCGCCATTCAGATTGACGGCAATGCAGGCATGACGCTTCTGAGGCATATTTCCAGTATATGGAAGCATGCGCTCCGCCACCGTGTCATCCTCCAGAATACGCACGTCAAACCCGAACATATCAATAAACCAGTCCCAGGATTTACGGAAATCAACAGTACCCACACCTACCTGCTGAATGCCTGTAATGAAGAAATCTCCCATATCAGTAAATGCTTTTACTTTATTAGTAAACGCAAAGATAGTATATGGTTTTACTTTATTCCAAGAAAAAAAGTATAACGAATGTTAATCCGAAAAAATTAGAAGTTGTTTAAATTTGTTCGATTAAACATTTTATGAAAGATTTTCGAGATGAAAAACTGTTTGTTTGAAGGAGCAATGGGGATTCCATTGTGACTGAAAAGAAACGGGTTTTCAGCCGAAAAGAATCATAAAAGATTAATTGGAATAAATTTAAACAGCTTCTATATTTGCATATCACAAACAAAACAACTCATGGCAACGAAGAAGACCACAACGAACCAGCTGACATTGGCAGAGATACGTTCATCACTTGAAGAAGTCGAGAAGAGACGCGCAGCATCCGACATTTCCGAAGAAGAACGCGCGGCATTGGAAGAGGCATCCCTGACGCTCCGCAATGCCGAACGCGCTGCAATCACGGACGTACAGAACGGAATCATAAAGGATTTCGAGGAGGAGACCAAGCAGGTGAAGCTGCAGGCAAAGGAGATAAACGGACTGATAGCAAAACTCAACAGACTTCCAAAGGCCCTGGAAGCCACTCAGAAGGTAATAAAGGAATGCGTGCGCGTACTGAAGGCCATCGCCAAATGGACGCTGGTATTGTGCTGGATTCTTCTGATTGCTTCATGCGCCACGATGAGCAAGTCGCAGCTGCAGAAAGTCAGGGCACTCAGCATATCATCCGACACCGTCTCGCTCGCGCCGCAGATGCTGTTCGAAAAGATTGCCGATGTCAGAATGGAACGGGGACTGATGTACACAGCCTCACTGGACGGCACGGAAAACCGGATAGCGGAACTGAACTCGATTGTAAAAGGCAGTCAGGAGGATTCCAGGATAGTATCAAAGTCCGGAGTTTATGTAAATGTCCTGAACAGCTACATAAAGGCCCTGCAGTCTCTGGCATCGGATACCCGATGGAAAAAGAACGGCACGCAGCTGCAGGGCATCGGGCGCAACGTTGACTCACTGTTCATAGCCTACAACAAAACAGGCTGGGGCGATGAAATACCGACCGGACTCTCCAAACAGCTCGGACGGAGCACCGGCTACGTGTCACAGGAAATCGGCAAACGTGTGCAGTACCGCAAGATGAAGCAGGTGCTGGAATGCGGAGACTCACTCGTATCACAGTGCTGTGACGCACTGGTGCAGATATTGAAGAAGGAAGGTGTGAGCCAGCTCATCGAAAATGAGGAGAAAGGACTGGAAATGAACTACGGTTCCTATCTGAAGGCCATGTCACGCAGAGGAGAAAACGTTTCCATGGACACAGACAGGAAATACGTGGAGCTGAAACGCGAACTTGAAGGCATACACGACATGCAGTCCAAATGTGCAAAGTCACTGACATCTCTCAAAAACGCCCACCACAAACTCCTTCTCGATATGGACAAGGGAAGAAAATACAATGAAATCAGCGACGAAATGCT
>JAKSIW010000060.1 GCA_024398555.1 Bacteroidaceae bacterium
TCCACACAGGTTCTGTCAGCGAATGGTGTGACCTTGTATCTGTCCAGAGAGACAGACTGGGAGGCGACTCCGCGCACCCACACGATAGTCTATGCAGGTCTTGGAGATCACAAGACTTACTGGGGAAAGAAGCGGAGATAGGATGCGGTGATAGGGAGATTGACTTGATGTAAGACCTTCCCGTTTCACGGAAAGGTCTGTGACCCCGTTGGGATTCAAACCCAAGACCTTCAGAACCGGAATCTGACGCTCTATTCAGCTAAGCTACGGGGCCGGAATGTCGTATCTCGTCCGCAAAGATAAGGTATTATAATGGTAATCGGACCAAATTACCAATCAATTTCGGCCATCCCGTGCTCCTTCAGCCATTCATTGGCCTTGCTGAAATGGTGATTGCCGAAAAAGCCTGCGTAGGCGGACAAGGGAGAAGGATGCACCGACTGCAGAACCAGATGACGGGAACGGTCTATCACCGCGCCCTTCTTCTGGGCATATGAACCCCAGAGGATGAAAACCAGATTCTCACGTTCATCGTTCAGCTTACGGATGACCGCATCTGTAAATGTCTCCCATCCCCTGCCCTGATGCGAACCGGCCTGATGCTGACGGACGGTCAGAGTCGCGTTCAGCAGCAGCACGCCCTGACGCTCCCATCTGGTCAGATCTCCTGTGGCAGGAATCGGCTTGCCCAGATCATCGTGTATCTCCTTGAAAATATTGTTCAGCGACGGAGGAAACTGCACCCCCTCATTCACGGAGAAGCACAGTCCGTGCGCCTGGCCGGGACCGTGATACGGATCCTGGCCTATTATCACCACCTTCACATCATCAAAGGGGCACAGATCAAACGCATTGAAAATCAGTCTGGCAGGCGGATACACAACGCCAGAGGCATACTCCTGCCGGACAAAATCCGTCAGCATTCTGAAATACGGCTTGTCGAACTCCTCCTGCAGCCGTTCCTTCCAACTATGTTCAATTCTTACTTCCATCTAAATCAGTTGTTGGTGAATCAGTGAATCAGGGGACAGGTGTCTGATTCGCCAAAGGTGAATCAGACACCTGTCCCCTGATTCACTTAAATCAATTGGATGCCGGCAGCAGCACAGGCCCTGCGCTGGTCTTCCGGCCAGATGCTGGCCTGAATCTCGCCGATGTGGGCCTTCTGCAGGAACAGCATGCAGAGACGGGACTGGCCGATACCTCCTCCTATGCAGAGCGGCAGCTCGCCGTTAAGCAGGCGCTGATGGAAATACAGCTTCCCGCGCTCCTCCTGGCCGCACAGTTTCAGCTGGCGCAGCATAGCTTCAGCATCGACGCGGATACCCATCGAGGAAAGCTCCATCGCACGGTTCAGAATAGGATTCCATACCAGCAGGTCACCGTTCAGGCCCTCGAATCCATCCTCATTGGGAGTACTCCAGTCGTCATAGTCCGGGGCACGCAGGTCATGCGCCTCGCCATCACCCAGCTTTCCTCCGATACCCATGATGAACACGGCTCCGTGCTCCTTCGTCACAGCATCCTCGCGCTGCTTCGGAGTCATGTCAGGGTACATTCGGCGAAGTTCCTCGGAATGGATGAAGAACACCTCACGGGCCAGGAACGGCTCCAGTTCAGGATACGTCTCGTTAATCAGGTATTCCGTCCGAAGCATTGCGGAATAAATCCGTCTGACTATGCGTTTCAGGAAAACGATGTTCCTGTCCTCCGGGACGATGGTACGCTCCCAGTCCCACTGGTCCACATACAGGGAATGCAGATTGCCCAGACTCTCGTCAGCACGTATTGCATTCATATCGGTATATATGCCGTAGCCGGGCTTCACGTCATATTCTGCAAGAGTGAGACGCTTCCACTTTGCCAGGGAATGCACAACCTCCGCTCTGGCATCGTCCAGATCGCGGATGGGGAATGTCACAGCACGCTCCACGCCGCTCAGGTCATCGTTTATTCCCATGCCCTTGAGAACGAACAGAGGCGCGGTGACACGCCTCAGCTGGAGGCCGGTGGACAGATTCTGCTGGAAGAAGTCCTTGATCAGCTTGATACCCTGTTCAGTCTGTCTGAGAGACAGGACAGGTCTGTAATGTTCAGGAATAATCAGATAGCTCATAGAAATATATGTTACGCGCCGTTGTCAATACCATTGGACAGACTCCCGCGAATTGCTGCGTTTCTTGTATCTCAGGAGGTCAGACACCATGCTGGAATTGGCCTGTATCGAGAAATTGTAGGAGACTACAGGTTTCAGCACAATGCTGCATGAGAGGCTGAAGCAGTGCAGATCGCGGGAAACGCTCATCGTAGTCGTAGTGAAGTCATGTCCCACGAAATCCCATCCGGAAGAACCGTTCAGGTTCCATTTGTTGGTCAGTTTCAGATTGCCCGACATGTTCAGGCTGTGTGTGAACGCATACGGATAGCGCATTCTGCGAGGGTTAATCTCAGCCCTGGTATCCTCGCGCATATTGACGCCGTATGACAGCGAGAGAGACCATGGGAGAGTATATTTCGTGTAGCCGTCCTCATCCAGCTCCACAGTTGTATTGCCACCACCTCCGGCACCGCCGCGTGACCGCCCCGACGGAGCAAAGGAAGAAGCGGGCCCAACATCCTCCTGTTCCTCTTCATCGGCCTCCTCTTCACCACCTCTGTGACGCAGCTTGTCTATCTTAGCCTTCCAGTCCTTCAACGTATTGTTGTTGAATGTATAGGACAGATTCTGGCTCATGCCCTGGAAACGTCCGAACCTTCCGTACGAATACTCCGTGCGGTCACCCACCACCACTCGTCCGTTCTCATCGAACTCGTATGCGTATGTGGCCCACACAGCATTCAGGCTGAATGTGTAGTTCTTCGTTATTTTCAGTCTGGTGGTTGTGGACAGATTGCTCCACGGCCTCACCTTGGCCGCCGTATTGTACGAAATGCTTGCACCCAGTTCGTCAATCAGACTCTTCACTACAGTCGAATCGTTATCCTTGTTCCTCACCTTCATCTCCAGGTTGTTGGAAATGCGCAGGGAGATGTTGCCGGACTTGCCCTGCGGAGCGGTACCGTACATCATTCCCGCGTACGGCGAATATGTCACGGTATGTACCTCGCCGGCCTGATCCGTGTAGGTATATGAATCATAGAATCCCCACATGGAATCGCTGAAGTCAGGAGTCATGGTATAGCTTACTGACGGCGACAGCACATGACGCACCATCACCAGCCTGTCTCCGAACATCCTGTTCCAGAGCTTGGTCGGCTGATAGAAACCGTACAGCTTGGTATTGGCCTGGACGGAAAAGTTGAAGTCATACACGCGGTTGAAACCGTAAATGGTATCCTTCCTGGCCACCTGACGGACTTCATCCCAGGACTGTCTGACCTCACTCGTGTACCATCTGGACGTATAGTTGAATGACGGCGTGACATTTATGCTCTTGAATATCTGGAACGTAGCGCTGATGGGAATGGAGTGCCTCATTCCGTTCTTCCAGTCACGCACCAGACTCTTTTCAAAGAACTCACTCTCCTTCGATGTGATGCTGTTGCTCAGCGTACCATTGTATGTCAGTGAAATCTTCTCATACCACTTGCCGTCACCGGCGGATTTCTTGCGTTTGAAAGGATAAATCCTGTTGAGGGAAAGGCTCAGGGACGGCAGGCTCACCGACAGGGTCGAATCCCTCATGCTCTGTGACAGGTTCATTGATGCAGACAGCGACAGGCCGATGCCAGGGAAGTTGCGCGACATGCTGACGCTGGACGTACGGGTACTCTGCGAACGGAGGGCCGGATTGTAGAGGCTGGACAGATTGGACTGCTCATAGCTGGAGGTGGCGAAGTTCACGCTGGCGGAGAAATTGCCGTTGGGATTGGCCTTCGAATCCTGCCTGTGACTCCATCGAATCTTGAAATCCTTGCTCACCATATAGTCGCTCAGACCCTTGTCACCAGTCTTCGTCACCAGATAGCTCGCATAGAAATTGCCCGAATACTTGTATCTCTTCTTGTAATTACTCTCCGCAGACAGACCCCACGAACCCTTTGTGAAAATCTCTCCCAGAACCTTCAGATCAATCTTGTCCGAAATGGCGAAGTAATAGCCTCCGTCCTTCAGATAGAATCCCCTGTCCAGTTCATCGCCGTATGTAGGCATGATGATACCCGACGCATAATCACTGTCCGTGAACGGGAAGAATCCGAAAGGCAGGAACAGCGGAAGCGGCACTCCGAGCAGCTCCAGATAGGCCGGTCCGAATACCACATCCTTGCCCGGACGGACCTTCGCCCTGGTTATCCTGATTCCGAAATGCGGATCGTCGTGGTCGTCACAGGTCGTGTAGATACCATCCTTGATGAAATACTCGCCGTCAGGTCCCTTCTTGGCATCACGGCTCGTCATGTATCCCTCGCCCTGCTGGGTCACCACATGATTGATGTAACCCTTCTCAGTCTTGAAGTTGTAGCTCATGTGCGTGGATTCATACGGGGAATCTCCGTCGCTGAACACCGGCGTGCCCGACCATACCCCCAGCGAATCCTGAACACCGTCCGCATATACCAGACTGCTGTCAATACGCATCCTGATTACCGCCGCCTCCAGAGTTATCCTCTGATATTCCACCTTGCTGCTTCCGAACAGGGAGGCATTGCCGCCCATAACCCAGACCATCGAATCCTGTGACTGATAGACGACCGGTGCATCCAGCGGTTCCTTCTTTTCACCGATGCTGTCCGAGGCAAGCGAGTCCGCCAGCGCCTCATCCCCAACAGGGAGAGAAACTGCCGATGCAATGGAGTCCGGAAGCGATGCAACGGAATCCGTGAGCGAAACAATGGAATCTGTGAGCGATGCAATTGCCGGAATGGAATCAGAGACAGCCTGTGCGCCAGCCGTGCCTGAAAGCAGCGACAGCATCAGGACTGCCACCCACAAGATATTCCTGCATCTGCGATTCGTCACTTGAAAATGCCTTTTGCGTATCAAAATGCAAAAGTAGGCAATATTTGCCAAAGTATCCGCACATACGCGCGGATTTATAAGAAACGCTCGCACCAGCCGCGGAAGCGGTTCACACCATCCTCGCCGAACTTGGCCAGACTGTGTATCGCAGCATCAATGCTCTTTTCCTCTTCAGGACGGGTTTTCGAATAGAATTTGTCGGCGAAGCAGATGACTGTCTCCTCTACGCTCACAGGCATCATGTCCCGATGGGGAATCGGCAGACCGCGCTTCACAATCTCCTCCAGCGACAGTCCCGTTCCGGTATGCCTTTCGCACACCAGTGCATGACGCGGCAGTCCCTCCCGCCGGAGCAGCTCGGCACCGAGATAGCCGTGACAGATGTACGGCTCGCTTCCGAAACAGTGTATCGGAGCAGCATTTGTAAGATAAATTCCTATATCGTGGAGCATCGCGGCCTCCTCCACGAACTCCGCATCCGCCCCAAGCTCGGGATGTGAGCGGACAATGGCAAGCGCCTTGTCCGCCACACTCCTGCTATGGATTGACAGCAGCTCGTACAGGGGAGCGTTGTCTCCGCAGTATCTGTCGTAATAGACCTTCCAGTCAAGCATCAGCGTACAGGTCTGATCACATACGTGTACTCGTATGTTCCGGGATGCAGCTTGTAAGGCTCCAGCGGAGTAGCGCCCCAGCTGTTCTGGCATGCCAGTCCGTACTGCACCTTGTCAATATGCACCACGGTGAAGTTGCGCGGAGTCAGGTCGCCCGAATGCATGTTGTGCTTGTTCATACCCTCGTCCAGATCCTCCGTGAGATAATTCAGCGAAGACATTGACAGCGGTTCCGTTCCGTAGAACTCCAGTCCCTTGCCATCGGCGTTCAGCACCTTCCAGTAGCGCACCTCAGTCTTGTTGCCTGACTCCTGAGGACGTATGTACGGGAAATACTGGTCCGCCACCATATCTGAATAGCATCCCAGCCACTCCGACGAATTGCGGTCCGAATAGTTCTCATGAGGTCCCTTGCCGTAATATTCGATGCGGTCGAACTCCTTCTGCATCACCATCGTCATGCCCACGCGGAACAGGTCGGTCTTGCAGTTGTCCGCCTCAAGTCTCTGCTTCACCATCAGACTGCCGTCCGTAGTCATCGTATAGGTCAGATACAGTTTCGAATCCAGTCCGCGGATATCGAACTCCATCTCCACTCTGACAGGTTCGCCAGGATTGTTCACGAGTCTGTACGCTGTCTTGCGCATGTCCGGCTGCTTCCAGGCATTCATCCTGCGCTGCAGTCCTGCTCCGTAGTCGTTGTCAGTAGGAGCACGCCAGAAATCGCTCTTCAGGCTGTAGCCGCTCTTCGTATATTGCCTGCCATCCACATCGATGTAGTCTATCCAGCCGTAATCCTTGCCGATGGTGACAGCCATGCCGCCAGCCTCCAGCGTCACCCAAGCGAGAGCCTCATCCACCTTCACCTGCTCCTCCGGATTGTTTTCTGCCAGAATGCTCTCCTCCGTCGGGAAGTCATAGGCGTCAATGACAAACTGATCGCGGGCCACAGCATATCCGGCCTTCAGCAGAGGAGCATCCTCCTTCAGGCAGAACTCCGTACCAAGCGTTATCTCACTGCCATCAGCTGCATCGGCCGAGACATCGGCGAGCGCCTTGGCAATGTTTCTGAACGTCGCCTTCACAGTCGCCTGCGGTGCCACGGCAGGAAGTTTCTCCATTCCCTCACAAGCCTCAACGCCATTCACGAATATTTTCCAGACGAGTTTGTACGCGCTTAAGTCTGTAAAGAAATTTTCGTTATAAATGTTAAAGATTCCCTTGGCCGTATTCACCGGAGTTATCCAGATGTTCTGATACTGCTGGCGCACCTCGTATGCATGCGGATTGTACCTGCGGTCAGGCGCAATCAGACCGTTGCAGTTGAAGTTGCCGTCTGTTGCAGGATAGCGTCCCGCATCACCTCCGTACTGGAATATCTGCCTGCCCTCCTCATTGGTGCCATAGACAGCCTGATCCACGAAATCCCAGATGAAGCCGCCCTGCAGCGGAGCGCTCGAACGGATAATGTCCCAGTATTCCTTGAATCCGCCTTCCGAATTGCCCATTGCATGAGCGTACTCGCACATGATGAAAGGACGGTTGTTCTTCGGATTTTCAGCATAATGCTCCAGCTCGCGGTAGTCAGGGTACATCGGACAGTAGATGTCGCAGTGGTCCGGACGGTCCTTGGCCCCCTCGTACTGCACCGGACGGGTAGGCTCGTACTCCTTGATCCAGTTGTAGCAGGCCACGAAGTTGGGTCCGTCACCGGCCTCATTGCCAAGCGACCAGAATATGATGGAAGGATGGTTCTTGAAGCACTTGACATTGCGCTGGTTACGCTCCAGATGCGCCTTGGCGAACTGCTCGTTGCGTGCCAGACTCTCCCGTCCGTAACCCATGCCGTGACTCTCCACATCAGCCTCGGCGACGAGGTAGATACCGTACTTGTCGCACAGGTCGTACCATCTCGGGTCATCCGGATAATGGCTGGTACGCACTGCATTGATATTCATTTCCTTCATGATACGGATATCCTGGATCATACGTTCCACAGACACCACGTAGCCGGTGTTCGGATCCATTTCATGACGGTCCGCTCCCTTGAACAGGACAGGCTGGCCGTTCACCAGAATCTGGCTGTTCTTCATCTCTATCTCCCTGAATCCAACCTTCTGGGGAATCACCTCCAGAGCCTTGTCGCCATCCATCAGAGACACGTACAGCGTATAGAGATACGGAGTCTCAGCAGTCCATTTGTACGGCTTTGAGACAGGCAGTTCAGCCGTCACCTCACCGTTGTCGGCCACATCCACATCAGCCGTGAGGACAGCCTTGCCGCCGGCATCACACAGGAGAAGATTCACCTTTCTGTCAGCCGCATCGTTACGTGTGAAGGAGACCTTCAGAGTAGCGTCCCTGTACGAATCATCCAGTTCCGTAACCACCCTCAAGTCCTCGATGGACGCCTGCGGACGGGAATACAGATACACCTCGCGGGCAATTCCCGTGAAGCGCCAGAAGTCCTGATCCTCCAGCCATGAGCCGTCGCACCAGCGCATCACCTGCATCGCGATGAGATTCTCCTTTCCGGGTTCCAGATACGGAGTCACGTCAAACTCGGCAGCCATCTTGCTGTCCTCGCTGTATCCCACGTATCTGCCGTTTATCCATACTGACAGATTGGACGTTGCAGAGCCTACATGCATGAATATCCTCTCTCCCTTCCAGTCAGCCGGAATGCTGAAGCTGCGTCTGTAGGAACCGACGTAGTTGTTGCGTTCCTCGATGAAAGGAGGATTGTTGGCAAACTGCTTGTGCCACGGATATGACACATTCACGTAGATGCGGTCACCGTAACCGTTCATCTCGAACAGACCCGGCACAGGGAACTTATCCCATCCGCTGTCATCATATCCGACCGCTTCGAATCCCTCGGGACGTTCGTCCGCATTCTTCACGAAATTGAACTTCCAGTCTCCCTCCAGCGTAAAATACCTGCCGGAAGCAGTCTTGTCGCCCTGACGTGCCAGTTCCATACTTTCGTAGGCAAAATAGTCTGACACCATTTCCCTGCGGTTTTCGGCATTCACATTCGGGTCAATCCACTTGGGCTGCTGAGCCAGTGCAGACAGACACGATGCCGCCGCCATGCACATTGCCAAAAAAATCTTCATCGGATAATTGTTCTAATAGGTTAGTTTCATTTTGTCGTGCTAAGTTAGAAATAAGTTGGTAAAAAAGCGTTCACGCTACCGCGATATTCTATAAAGTTGAATAACTTTGCATAATAATATATAAGAATATGTTCAAGAAAACCCCGCTTATACCGGTCTGCGCCGCTGTAGCCGTCTGGGCCATTCTGGCATTCCACTGCCAGGACCTGCTGCTCAGGACAGGCGAGCGTTCGCTGTTCCTCACCACGTCCATGTTCTTCCACGACCACATGCAGTCGGCGGGAGGACTGCTGTCATACATCTGCTGCTTCCTCTCGCAGTTCCTGTCCAGACCGGCAGCCGGAGCCGCCATTGCGGTTCTGCTCTGGGCAGCCGCATCCATATTGGCGATGAGGATTCTGCACAGGTCCGGGGAATGGTCCGTACTCGCCCTGATTCCGTTCGCCGCACTCGTGGCAGCCTCCATGGACATGGGATACCTGATATACATCGTCAAGCTGGAAGGATGGTTCTTCGTACCCGCAGTCGGCATCATAGCAGCCCTGCTTGCATTACGCAGTTACAGATGTCTGTCCTCATTCGCCGCAAGAATCATATACATACTTCTCTGGACGGCCGTAGGCTATCCGCTTCTCGGCGCATACGCCCTCATCGGCACCGCAGCCATGGCCGCATCATCTGCGGAACGTGATGTCAGGAGCCTGACATGCCTCATCGTCGCGCTCATCGCGCTCATCGCATCACCCCTCATCTGGTCCGGGTTCTACACCACCGGACGGACCGCGGATGCATTCCTGGCAGCCATCCCCCTGTTCCCGGACAAGAGCGTGTACCGTATGTACCGGATACCGTACATCGTGCTGGCAGCCTACACAGTCGCAGCGGCAGCCCCGATACGGATACCCGCGCTGAAGAAGCACGTTCAGATATCGGTCCGGGCAGGTATTGCTCTGGCATCCTTCCTTTTCGCATACGGATTCTGGTACAGGGATGCCAATTTCCGTGCCGAACTGCAGATGGCCTCGGCCATTGACAGCAACGACTGGAAGCAGGTGACCAGAATATATGTCGGAACGACACGCAAGTTCCAGAAATCCGATGCAAAGGCCATCAGCAAGCGCGATGCACTTCTTCTCTCCGCCTCAGGCAGCAGACGCGAGGACATACTCGACGAATACTCGCACAAGATCTACGCCCCCACCCGTCTGATGGTACTGTACAGGAATCTGGCTCTGCTGAAACTCGGCACGGCCGGCTCCACCGCATTCCGCTACAAGGACGGAAGCCGTCTGCCCGACAGCCCGGAAATCATAGCCTCCGCCGTTCAGGGAGGAGAGAGGATATATCTCAACTACGGCCTCCCCAACTGCTGCTATCACTGGTGCATTGAGGACGGCGTCGAGTTCGGATGGAACGCCGAAGCTCTGAAATACGCAGTGCGCGCCACTCTGCTGACCGAGGACTGGGGTGTGGCTGACAAGTACCTGTCCTTACTTGAGAAATCACCGATGCACCGCAGCTGGGCCGCATCCCAGCGCAGATACATGCACGATGCCGGTCTCATTGCAGAATCGCCGGAATACAGTCACATCATGCCTCTCATCTGCCGTTTCAGGAACATTGACAGCGACAATGGAACTCTGGAGTCATTTCTCATCAGGTATTTCTCCGATTACCGTCCCGCAAATGCTTCCCCCGAGTTCGACGACGCAGCCCTGCTGTTCGCTGCGCAGACCCAGGACATTCCGAAATTCTGGAACAGTTTCAGCAACTGGATAAAGACCCATCCGTCAACAGATGTCCCCACGCATTATCAGGAGGCCGCCTACATGTACGGTTCACTGGAGCACAGCGTTGACATATCCAAGCTGCCATTCGCACCGGAAATCCCCAAGAGCTACCAGTCATTCACCACATTCGCCTCGCAGCACCCGGTAAGGGACACCAGGGAATCCAGTTATGCCTACGAACAGAAATTCGGAGGGACATTCTACTATTTCTACTATTTCATCAGAGGACTACAGACATATTGAGCATCCAGTCATGAGAAAGAAACTCTTATATATCATCCCGTCGATACTGCTGTGCGCCTGCACTGCACATGTACCGTCCGAATTCAGCGCAGCAGGAGAGAGACCGGCCATCCGGCCCGACTATCAGGACGTAACCGTACCGTCCAATATAGCCCCGCTTCATTTCAGGATAGACAGCCCCGGAGACAAGTTCGTCACACGCTTCTCGACAGGCAGCCGCGAGGTGGTCGTCAAGGGAATCAAGACAGACATCTCCATCGGCGACTGGCGCACGCTCACATCCGAAGCCGAAGAAATCAAGGTCGAGGTATTCGCCCTGGAGGATGGCAGATGGAAGCTCTACGAGCCTTTCACCATCCGTATTGCCGAGCCCATCGACAGATACATCTCCTACCGTCTGATACCGCCTTCCGCCGTATCCTACGAACAGCTCACCATCAATCAGAGGGACCTCACCACATTCCGTGAGGACGTCATCTACAGCAACGCGCTCGTCCAGCACGACAAGGACGGCCAGTGCATCAACTGCCACCACTACCGCAACTACAGGACAGACAACATGCAGTTCCACGCCAGACAGTACAAGGGCGGCACAATCCTCATACTGGACGGCGAGATGCGCAAGGTCAATCTGAAGACCGACTCCACACTTTCCGCAGGAGTATATCCCGCATGGCATCCCACGCACGACTACATCGCCTACTCCACCAACCGGACCAAGCAGTCATTCCACATGTCCGACCGGAATCACATCGAAGTGCTCGACTTGGAGAGCGACCTCATCCTCTACGACATACAGGACAATTCGGTCAGCATCATCGAAAATGACTCCGACCAGTTCGAAGTCTTCCCTGCCTGGGCTCCGGACGGACGCACCCTGTACTACGTCTCCGCCTACTACCCGATAGACCCTTCCCGGAAGAGAGAAGTCCAGCTGTTCAACAACTACGACAGCCTGCACTACGATCTCTATGCCAAGCCCTTCAATCCGGACACCGGCACCTGGGGACAGTCCCGCAAGATTGTAGATGCAGCCGCGATGGGCAGAAGCATCACTCTGCCGAGAGTCTCCCCCGACGGCAGATATCTGATGTTCGCCATGGGCGAGTTCGGAGTATTCCACATCTGGCACAGGGATGCCGACCTCTACCTGATGGATCTGGAGGACGGCACCATACGGCCCATGAGCGAAGTCAACAGCAGCGATGTCGAAAGCTACCACTCCTGGTCCAGCAGCGGCCGATGGATCATCTTCAGCACTCGCCGCGAGGACGGAGGCTTCACCCGGCTCTATCTGTCGCATTTCAACGACGACGGCACCTTCTCCAAGCCGTTTGCACTTCCTCAGGACGATCCGGACTTCTCCATGCAGTTCATGCGTTCTTACAACATCCCGGAGTTCATGATTGAGCCCGTCCGCACCAGTCCGCACGAACTCGCCACATTCATTGACGGCAACGAGGCCGA
>JAKSIW010000061.1 GCA_024398555.1 Bacteroidaceae bacterium
GATTATTTCGGGATGATGAAAAGACCTGTTTCTGAAAAGGTGATTCTCGGCATAGACCCGGGTACGAACATCATGGGTTATGGCGTGCTGAAGGTGGAGGAGGGCAGACCGTCTATCGTGGCGATGGGAGTGATTGACCTTCGTAAGGCTGGTGACACTTATCTGAAACTGGGCCGGATATTCGAACGGGTGACTGGTATCATCGATTCTTTCCTGCCTGATGAGATGGCTATCGAGGCTCCGTTCTTCGGCAAGAATGTGCAGTCCATGCTCAAACTCGGGCGTGCTCAGGGGGTGGCTATGGCAGCGGCAATTCATCACAGCGTGCCGATTACGGAGTACGCTCCGTTGAAAATCAAGATGGCCATAACCGGAAATGGAAATGCAAGCAAGGAACAGGTCGCGGCTATGCTGCAGAGAATGCTGAAGATCGATCCGGACGAGATGCCCAAATTCATGGATGCGACAGACGCTCTTGGCGCGGCCTACTGCCATTATCTCCAGATGGGGCGTCCCGAGGGCGATGCCGGCGCTCCGAAAAGCTGGAAGGCGTTCATTGCAAAGAATCCTGAGAAGGTGTCTAAGAGGAAAAGATGTTAAAGCAATTCTTTCGACGATTGCTAAAATAATGTAACTTTGCGGATAGATAAATTAACATTTAAAATAGGTTCAATGAATCCTGCCAATCCATTCCTTGTTTTCTGTGGCTCAGACAGTCTGTACATGGCTCAGGAAATCTGTGATTATCTGCATTACCCGATGGGACAGATGAATGTGACTCATTTCGCAGACGGTGAATTCGCCGTTTCATTTGAGGAGTCAATCCGTGGTGCTGATGTGTTCCTCGTTCAGTCCACATTTCCGCCAGCCGACAATCTGATGGAGCTGCTGCTCATGATTGATGCGGCCAAGCGTGCATCTGCCAAGACCATCAATGCCGTAATTCCGTATTTCGGATGGGCCAGACAGGACCGCAAGGACAAACCGCGTGTATCAATCGGTGCCAAGCTCGTGGCTGATATGCTGAGCAAGGCAGGCATAGACCGTCTGATTACGATGGATCTTCATGCCGATCAGATTCAGGGCTTCTTCGATGTCCCCGTAGATCACATGTACGCATCCAAGATATTTATTCCGTATATTGAAAGCCTGGAGCTGGACGATATCGTTATGACCGCACCGGATGTAGGCGGCAGCAAGCGTGCCAGCGCTTATGCAAAGTATCTGAACGTGCCTCTGGTACTCTGTCAGAAGACCCGTTCCAGAGCGAATGTCGTGGACGAAATCAAGATTATCGGCGATGTGGCAGGCAAGAATGTCATCATTATCGACGATATTGTTGATACCGCAGGTACCATCTGCACTGCAGCCAATGCAATGATGGAGGCAGGCGCGAAGTCCGTCCGCGCTCTCTGCTCTCACTGCGTGATGTCTGCCGATGCTCCAACCAAGGTGGACAATTCACAGTTGGAGGAAATCGTGTTTACGAACACCATTCCTTATCATAACCCGCTGCCATGTAAGAAGCTGAAACAGCTGTCCGTTGCCAAGATGTTTGCAGAGACCATATATCGCGTCTATTCAAATGAGTCTATCAGTACACAGTATCTAATCAAATAAGAACGAAAATGAAAAAGTCTCTGATTGCAATTATCGGTGCAGCTGCGCTAATGGCATGCGGCGGCAACAAGTATACCGTATCCGGCACAATCGAAGGCATTGCGGACGGTGAGTACGTCACCATTAATGACATCAGCAATGGTGTCTCGCTGCAGCCTATTGATTCCGTACAGGTCCAGAACGGAAAGTACAAGTTACAGGGAGAGACGGATACCTGCAGCATATGTGTCCTTTCCTTCAATCTTGACGGTGATATGGCTACCTGTACATTCTTTCTGGAACCGGGCAGAATCAAGCTGAATTTCAAGAATGATACGCAGACTGTGGGCGGCACCAGATCAAATGACGGATTCCAGAAGTTCTACGATCAGGTCGATGAAATGAACAATAAGGCTCAGGATCTGCAGGAACGCATGCGGAAGGCCATGACCAATGGCGAGGATATGGGCTCTTATCAGGATGAGATGGATGACATCCAGGACAGCTATAAGGAGATAGTCGCCAACAGCATCCGCGAGAATGCTGACAACATTTTCGGATTCAACCAGTTGGTGGACATGTTCAGCATGTTCGAGCCTGACGAGCTGAGTGAGCTTATTGAACTTGTCAAGCCTGCCTATGGTCAGCATGAGTATATCCAGCAGCTCGGCGAGATGGTGGCATCGCAGCTCAAGACTGCAATAGGACAGCAGTATTCCGATGTCACGGCTCTGTGTCTGGATGGAAATGAATTGCGTGACGCTACACTTTCCGAGTACGTTTCACAGAATAAGCTGGTCCTTCTGGATTTCTGGGCAAGCTGGTGCGCACCTTGCAGGAGCGAGATTCCGTATCTGAAGGAGGCTTATGAGAAATACCACTCACAGGGATTTGAGATTGTCAGCATCTCTGTAGATGAGGATATGAATGCATGGAAGGATGCTATGGATGAGGAGGGCATGACCTGGCCTCAGCTGTACGATGCATCAACAGGTGAGGGCTCACCTGCATACATCTATGCTGTGACTGCCATTCCGGCATCATTCCTCATTGATTCGGAAGGAACAATCATCAGTCACAACCTTCGCGGAGAGGAGTACGAGGATGTGCTTTCCGACTACTTCGGCGAATAAGGACGGTATTGTCATAATGTAAAAACAGTGCGGACTCTCAGGAATCCGCACTGTTTGCATATATGTACCGTTCGCTTATTCCGGTATCTCCTCAAGGATTGCCAACAGGTGACGGAACACCATGTCAACCGTACCGAGTTCAAGACGTTCTGACGGGGAGTGGACACCGCGCAGCGTCGGGCCAATCGAAATCATGTCAAGGGCAGGGTAGGATTTGAGGAAGAGTCCACATTCCAAACCTGCGTGGATGGCCAGCACCTTCGCCTCCCTGCCGAACAGTCTGCGGTAGGTTGAGGTGGATATGGCAAGCAGTTTAGAATTCGTGTTGGGAGTCCAGCCCGGATATCCGTCGCCATGTTTCACTTCTGCTCCGGCCAGACGGAATGTGGCTGCAAGAGTGTGGGCTACGTTCCACTTGGCGGATTCTACAGAACTGCGCTGGCTTGCTACAATGTGAATCCTTCCTTCTGTTGTGCGTACTGATGCCAGATTGCTGGATGTCTCAACCAGATCATCCACGTCCATGCTCATTGCCATGACACCGTTGAAAACTCCCTGAATGGCCTGGATGAAGTTCTGTGCAACCCTGTTCTCTATGCAGAAATGCTGCGGGTCGGTTGATTCCATCCTGAATTCCATGTCTGTTTCAGTCACGTGATACTCCTTCTGGACGGTGTCTGCGAAAATGTTGAAATCGACCCTGATATTCTCTTTGCTGCCGGCGGGAATGGCTATGACGGCGGTGGCGTCACGCGGTATGGCATTGTGCAGATTGCCTCCGCTGAAACTGCACAGACGCAGATCGTACTTGGATGAAGCTTCGTAGAGAAATCTGCCAAGCACCTTGTTGGCATTGGCGTAGCCCTTGTCAATATCGTCACCGGAGTGGCCGCCGTGAAGTTTGTCAACGCCAACCTTCAGGAAGAAATAGCCTGCAGGAACAGCCTCCTGCCTGAAATCGAAGTCGATGGTCGTGTTGACTCCTCCGGCACAGCCGATGAATATCTCTCCTTCGTCTTCCGAGTCGAGATTGATGAGCATTGAGCCGTTCATCATGCCGGGCTGCAGGTTCTCTGCTCCGCACAGACCTGTCTCCTCAGAAACGGTGAACAGACATTCCACGGGACCATGTTTGATTTCATTGCTCTCCATAATCGCCAGAGCCATTGCGATTCCCATGCCGTCATCCGCTCCAAGAGTCGTTCCGCGGGCCTTGAGCCAGCCGTCTTCCACGTATGTTTCGATGGGCTGTGTCATGAAATCGTGTTCAAGCGAAGCGTCCTTCTCGCAGACCATATCCTGATGCGCCTGCAGAATGACTGTCTGCCTGTTCTCCATGCCGGGAGTGGCCGGCTTGCGGATGAGGACGTTTCCCGCACTGTCCTGTATGTGCTCCAGACCGTGCCTTTCGGCAAAGGCTGCCAGAAATTCACCCATTTTCTCTTCATGTCCGGAAGGACGTGGAATCCTGCATATTTCAGCAAAGATTGCCATCACTCTCTCTGTCCAGTTCAAATCACTCATTTCGTTATGTTTTTGTTGCTTATAAACCCAAAAATAGCACTTTGCAGTGAAATGTTGTATGATTTTCGTATTTTTTAAAATTTCAGAGTGCAATTTGTTCGATAAAGTTGATTAAATTCGCGCGTTTCTTTCGGATTTGTATTATCTGTATGGCAAAAAACCTGCTGTTAGCTATTGTGTTCCTGCTGATTGGAGTGCTGCTTCTCTCAGTAAGCATATGGATCAGACCGAATGGAAAGTTTCCCAACATACATGTCGGAAAGAATCCGGCGATGCGCAGACGCGGCATCGGCTGTGTGGAGGAACAGGATGCTCAGGCCCAGTTTACAAATCGGATGGCAGTGAGCGAACGTGGAGACAAATATCAGACAATAAATAACAAATGAAGACAAACAAGTTTTTTGGAGTATTGCTGGCCGGCGTTGTTGCGCTGACTTTCTGCCAGTGTAAGAATGGTGATGTTGCTACCCAGCCGGCTGCCGCTCCAGGTGCCGTTACAGGTATCAGGATTGCATACGTCGAGATTGACACCCTGCTTGCCCATTATCAGTTCTATATTGACATGGCGGAGGACCTGCTGCGTAAGGAGGAGAACAGCCGTCTGCTTCTGACTGAGAAGGCAAATGAATTTCAGGGCGAGGTTGATACATTCAACAAGAAACTGCAGAACAATGTGTTCTCCTCACAGGAGAGGGCACAGCAGGAGCAGAACCGTCTTGCCAAGAAGCAGCAGGAACTTCAGGAACTCAATGACCGCCTGAGTGCGGAACTGGCCGGTGTGAACGAGAATAACAGCGCCAAGGTGAGCGAAGCCATTCAGACCTTCCTCAAGCAGTACAATGAGGAGAAAGGCTACAACATCATCCTGACCAAGATAGGTGACAATATCCTGTACATTGACTCGGCGATGAACATTACCGATGAGGTACTGGCTGGCCTGAACGCCAATTATTCCGCAGCAGAGTAATCAGTCCGACAAATCGGATTCTATATAACGCCTTTCGTCGAAGGAAGCTGGAATTTATCCGGATCCCGACGGACGGCGTTTTTCAATGCCCGTGCGAAAGCCTTGAAGATGCTTTCAATCTTGTGGTGCTCATTCGTGCCTTCCGCCTTGATGTTGAGATTCATGGCTGCGGTATCGCTGAGTGACTTGAAGAAGTGGTGGAACATTTCGGTGGGCATATCGCCTATCATCTCACGATGGAATTCGGCATCCCATACCAGCCAGGGCCGTCCTCCGAAATCCAATGCCACCTGTGCCAGACAGTCGTCCATAGGCAGAGTGAAGCCGTAGCGTTCTATCCCGCGCTTGTCTCCGAGTGCCCGCAACAGGCATTGGCCGAGTGCAAGACCCGTATCTTCAATGGTGTGGTGCTGGTCAACATTGAGGTCGCCATTTACCCTTACCGTCAGGTCCATTCCGCCATGACGTCCTATCTGCTCCAGCATGTGATCGAAGAATCCTATGCCGGTACTGATGTCGCATTTTCCGGTGCCGTCAATGTCCAGAGTGATGCTGATGTCGGTCTCCGCTGTCCTGCGTGTGACTGATGCCCGGCGCTCTCCTGCGAAGATGAACTCTGCTATTTTCCACCAGTCGGAAGTTGCGAGGATGCAGGTGCTTCGGAGTCCCTCGGGCAGAATGTCTGCGCTGTCACTGAGAAGTATGGCCTTGCAACCGAGGTTTGCGGCCAGCTGGACATCCGTGAGACGGTCACCTATAACGAAACTGCCAGTCATGTCGTACTCATCTGTCAGATACCTGCCGAACATGCCTGTGCCGGGCTTGCGGTTGGGACTGCCGTCTGCAGGCATGCTTCTGTCGATGAGGATGTCGTCGAACGTAACGCCTTCTCCGGCCAGTGTCTTCAGAATCAGGTTGTGTGCAGGCCAGAACGTATCTTCCGGGAATGACGCCGTACCCAGACCGTCCTGATTGCTGGCCATTACGAACTCGAAGTCAGTCTTCTCCCTGAGGAATGACAGACTGCGGATGACTTTTGGTATGAACTCCAGTTTCTCCAGAGAATCCAGCTGGTAATCGACAGGCGGCTCAACTGCTATTGTGCCGTCACGGTCAATGAAGAGTACTCTTTTTTTCATTTTTCAGCGTATTCGGAAAGGCATGACAAAAGCACATCGTTTTCCTGCGGTGTGCCGATGGTGAGACGCAATGAGTTGCCGCAAAGTGTAATACGGCTACGGTTACGGACGATGACGCCCCGCTCGGACAGGAAGTCGTACACTTCCGACGCATTGTCAAACCTGACGAGCAGGAAGTTGGCATCGGAAGGGAAAATTGTTCTGCAGATATCGATTTTGGCAAGGCTTTCAGCCATCCGTGAACGTTCGCTGACAATTTCCTTCACCCATCCTTCCACCTTTTCCGGCGATGACAGCTGCTCCAGCGCAGCCCTTTGGGTGAGAATATTTATATTGTACGGATACTTCACCCTGTTCATCATGCTGATGATTTCAGGTGAGGCGAATGCCATACCCAGACGTATGCCGGCCATACCCCATGCCTTGGAGAAGGTCTGGAGCACTACCAGATTCGGGTATTCGGACAGCAGCCCGGTCATTGACCCGCAGTCGGCAAAGTCTATGTACGCTTCATCGATGATGACTATTCCCTGAAAAGTATCGAGAGCTTTCAGCAGCTTCTCTCTGCCGATGAGGTTGCCTGACGGGTTATTGGGAGAACAGAAGAACATCAGTTTGGTGTGTTCGTCCGTATGTGCCAGCATTTCATCTATGTCGGGCTGAAAGCTTTCGTCGGTTACTATTGCGCGATATTCTGTGTCATTGATGTCGGCGCATACGCGGTACATGCCGTAAGTCGGTTCCATCGCCACGACATTGTCAGTGCCGGGTATGCAGAATATGCGGTACATCAGGTCGATGGCCTCGTCACTGCCGTTGCCGAGAAAAATACGGTCGGACGAAACACCTCTGATGCCGGAAATCTTCTCCTTGATGCCCGTCTGCAGAGGATCGGGATAACGGTTTACCTGTGTGTCGTACGGGTTCTCGTTGGCATCGAGAAAAACGGAGGCCTGTCTGCCTTTGTATTCGTCACGTGCTGACGAGTAGGGGGTCAGGGCGTAAATGTTAGGACGTATCAGTTCCTTGAGTGATTTCATTTGCGTGCGAGTCTGATTGTTACTGCATTCCTGTGGGCATCCAATGATTCTCCTGCCGCCATGGTTTCAATGACAGGACCGAGAATCCCGAGACCTTCGCGGGATATCTGCTGGAATGTTGTCTTCCGCAGGAAACTGTCTATGTTGACTCCTGAATAAGCCATTGCATATCCGCTTGTCGGCAGGGTGTGGTTCGTCCCCGATGCATAGTCTCCGGCACTTTCGGGCGACCATTCGCCGATGAAGACGGAACCTGCATTCAGAACCTTCCCGGCGAGGGTGGGGGCATCAGCCGTCTGTATAATAAGGTGTTCGGGTGCGTAGGCATTGACCATTGCCATGACTTCCTCCATGTCGTGGAGCAGGATGAGACGGCTGTTATCCAGTGCTTTGACGGCAATCTGCTGACGTGGCAGCAATGCGGTCTGACGCAAGACTTCATCCTGAACCCTGCTGATTATGTCTGCCGATGTGGTGAACAGAAGTACCTGGCTGTCGGGTCCGTGCTCTGCCTGCGACAGCAGGTCTGCGGCTATGAATGAAGCGTCTGCGCCCTCATCTGCAATTACGGCAACTTCGGACGGTCCTGCGGGCATGTCAATGGCGACATCCCTTATTGATACCAGCTGCTTGGCTGCAGTCACGTAACTGTTGCCAGGTCCGAATATCTTGCTGACCTTGGGAACGCTTTCAGTGCCGTACGCCATTGCTGCGATTGCCTGTGAACCTCCTATGGTGAATATCCTGCTCACTCCGGCAGTCCTGGCTGCAAACAGTATGGCGGGATTGGCCTTGCCTTCCCTGTCAGGAGGCGTGCACAGGATAATCTCGGGACAACCGGCTGTGACGGCCGGTATTGCGAGCATCAGTACCGTAGAGAAGAGCGGGGCGGAACCGCCCGGAATATAAAGTCCCACTTTCTGGATTGGTATAGCCTTCTGCCAGCAGAACACTCCGGGCGTGGTCTCAATCTTCTTCAGTGCGGGCAGCTGTGATTCGTGGAACTTGCGTATGTTGGCGGCGGCTGTGCGAATGGATGATTTCAGTTTCTCGGACAATAGCCCTTCGGCCTCGGTGAAAGCCTCTTCGGAGACCTGAAATGACTGAAGCTCCACCTTGTCGAACTGAAGTTCAAGTCTGCGGAGAGCACTGTCACCTTCGTTTCTTACCTGCTCAAGGACTTTGCTTACGCTGTCATACAGTCCTTCGTTGCTCAGAGCCGGACGTGCAAGAAGCTCCGGCCAGTTTTCCTTTGACGGGTATTCTACAATGTTCATAAGATCATCTTTTCAATAGGAAGAACAAGGATTCCTTCGGCACCTGCCTGCTTCAGCCTGCCGATTATCTCCCAGAAGCGTTTCTCCTCCAGTACGGTATGGACGGAGCTCCAGCCGGCGCTGGCAAGTGGCATTACAGTCGGACTTTTGATGCCGGGAAGTACGTCCAGAACTTCTCCGAGTCTGTCATCGGGGACGTTCATCATTACGTATTTTTTGCCGCGTGCCGCTCTGACAGCCTCGAAACGGAATATCAGTTCGTTCAGAATGGCCTGCTTCTCTTCGCTGAGTCCGGGGTTGCCGATAAGCAGCGCTTCCGACTTCATCACTGTCTCCACCTCTTTAAGATTATTGCTGACGAGTGTTGAACCGGAACTTACGATGTCGAATATCGCATCGGACAGCCCGATGCCGGGGGCTATTTCCACGGAGCCGGTAATGACGTGAATGTCGGCGCTGATGCCTTTCTCTTTCAGAAAAGCGGTCAGGATTCCCGGGTATGATGTGGCGATTTTACGGCCGTTGAACCACTGGAGTCCGTCGTAGGCTTCTGCCTTGGGGATGGCCAGCGACAGGCGGCAGCGGCTGAAACCGAGCCGTTTGACTATCGTCGCTCCGGTATTGCGCTCTACAAATTCGTTCTCACCTACGATACCTACATCCGCAACTCCATCCGCTACGGATTCGGGGATGTCATCATCACGCAGAAACAATATCTCCACCGGGAAATCCGATGCCTGTGACAGCAACGTTCTCTTGGATACGCTGATGCAGATACCCGATTCCTGAAGCATTGACATCGTCTCGTCATAAAGTCTGCCCTTTGACTGAACTGCTATTCTCAACATAATTGCATAATTTTACATATTTACAAAAAAAAGCCTGCCATTCGGCAAGCTTCGGAAAATACACACGACCATCGGCTTGCCGGGTTGTCAGCAAGGATGATGGTGATGAAGTGCGCTAATCATTCGTGATTTCTTTTTGAGTTGTTCTCTGTGCAAATTTATACAAATTATCGGATAACCGGCCAATTTTGGGCTTTTTTTTGAAAATAATTACCTTTGTAGGAGCTAAACGAATACTGATGGTTACATCCGGACCGGAACTGACGAAGAAAAGGGTAGCGGCGCTGCTGATTGCTGCAGCCGTCATTGTGCTGCTTTTTTCGTTGAGGACCTGTCGTGAAGCCAATGTGGAAAAGCCTGTGGACGATGATGTTCCGGAACTGGTGATATCACAGTTTGACAGTCTCTTCCGTGAATATGCAGACACTGTTGTCGATTGGAAGCTGCTTGCTGCGATAGCATGCGTTGAATCGGAATTCGACACCTCCAAGGTTTCTTCAAAGGGGGCCTTCGGGCTGATGCAGGTGATGCCGTCCACTTACAGGGATATGGTAGGCAGGATTGGAGTAGATTCGGATTCGGTCAGCACGGAATTGAATATATATGCAGCGGTCCAGCAGTTGTCCGACATGAACTCGCTGTTCCTTTTCATAAATCCCTCGGAGCGGATCAATTATGTGCTTGGAGCATACAACTGCGGTCACGGACATGTGTTCGATGCCATGAGAATAGCCCGGAGTACAGGTGTTAACCGTTATCGCTGGTCGAATATCGAGGATGTGATGTCAACGATGTCCGAAGACAATGAACTGTGTTCTGATACGACAGTGTGCAGATACGGAGCCTTCAACTGGCAGGAGACAGTAGGATTTGTCAGAAAAGTCATGAACCGGTATCAGGAGTACTGCCGCATGGATTCATTGGCGGCGGATGGGATCATCCCCGATGCATGATCCGCGCTATCTCGCGCCTGTCGTCATTCTCGCGCAGTGTTTCCCGCTTGTCATACTGGCGTTTGCCGCGTGCAAGTGCGATTACGACCTTGGCCAGTCCCTTCTCGTTGATGAATACCTTGGTGGGGATGATGGTATAGCCGGGGTTCTTGGCGTCCGATGCCAGCTTGCGCAGTTCCTTGGCGGTAAGAAGCAGCTTCCTGTCGCGTTTGGCCTGATGGTTGTTGTACGAGCCGTAGAAGTATTCCGCCACGTGCATTCCCTTCACCCAGAGTTCTCCGTTGATAAGCGTGCAGTAGGTATCCGCAAGGCTCGCCTTCGACTGACGTATTGACTTTATCTCCGTACCTGTCAGGACTATGCCTGCCGTGTAGGTGTCAAGCAGCTCGTAATCGAACGAAGCCCTCTTGTTGCGGATATTTACGTTTGATGTCCTGCGGGCTCCCATCAGTGTCAGAAATCCAATGCGATTTTTGTGAGAAGCCTGTCACCCTTCACCTTGACGTACAGGGGACCTTCCATCATTTCGAGGGAGTCGCATGTGGACAGTTCCACACAGATGGTGTCTCTGCCAAGTGCCTTCAATTCCGAATACAGCAGGCTGGCTTTCTGCGACTTGACATTTTTTATCTCTGACATGTCGATTTCCAGGAAGGCCATTTGCGGTGCGTATGTGGTGTTGCTTTCCGGAAAATCGGTTATGATCTTCATGCACAGGGTGTCATTTCTGAGACCGGTCGGATAGATGTCGATGGTGTTGCGGTCCGGATCTATGTTGGGGTTCGGATAGAACCAGACTGAGGTGTTGATGTAATGGCCTTTGGACCAGATGTTCGGATATGAAACGTCTCCCATATTCAGCTTGCTGAAGTAGAAGTATGTTTCGAGGTCGGTACGCGGACATTCTCCCCAGTTCAGATGGAAGGTGTCGAATTCGTTGAACTCGTCAAGGTCGTAGTTCGCTACACCTGCGGAAGGGACGATGTCGTAAAGAATCTGTGCGACACCTCTGCTGCCTACCTTCAGATTGAACTTTCCGAGATCTTCACTTTTGCGGAAATTGCGTATGGTGTAGGATTCGCCGGTGCAGTCGAAATCCAGTCCCACAATGCCCGGCTCGGGTGATACGACTGTGGCGATGCGACTGAAATTACCTTCAAAGGTGGTTCTGTCAACGTCATCACAAGATATTGCCGCTACCAGTGAAACCAACACGAAAAATCCGAAATGCCTGTTCATAATTTACATACTTAATTTGCCCGCTAAATTAGTAAAAAAAGAGGATTAATGCATAACTTTGTAGTCAAAGTTGGAAATGCTATATACAACATATTTTTAAAAGTATGATTTATTCAAAGGAAGTTGAAAACATGTGCGTGGTTCAGAAAGGACCGAAGCACGGACCCGCTCCAA
>JAKSIW010000062.1 GCA_024398555.1 Bacteroidaceae bacterium
ACAGTTCCGGATTCACCAGATGCATCACTCCTGTCAGAACCGCTACGGTCAGCAGGATTGACACCGGGATGTGCCATGTGATGACCTTGCGCCACAGCAGTATGACGAAACCGATCAGAAGTGCCAGAGCACTCACCTCACCGATACAGCCGGCGGTGTTGCCGATGAACAGATGCCATACGGAAGGTAGCTGCTCGGCAGCCGCGCTGTTGCCTCCTGCAATCTGGCCGATCAGATTCAGCGGAGTAGCACAGGTCGTTGCGTCAGTGTAAGCAAGCAGCTGATGGGGTTCCGGCCACGATGTCATGCGTGTCGGGAATGAAATGAGCATGAACACACGACCGACCAGAGCCGGATTGAACGGGTTGTTGCCCAGACCTCCGAACACCATCTTGCCTATGCCGATAGCCACCAGTGAACCGATGATTATCATGTAAAGAGGTATGTTTGCAGGCAGGTTGAACGCCAGCAGGATACCGGTGATTATCGCCGAGCCGTCAGCAATAGTCGTTTTCTCACGTTTCAGCAGGTATTTCGTGATGAGCCACTCGAAGAACACACACGCTGCCACAGATGTCAGCGTGACAATCAGTGAGCCCAGGCCGAACACCATGAATGATACAATCAGCGCCGGCATCAGAGCCAGAATGACCGTATGCATATTTCTCTCGACCGTATCTCCCCTGTGAAGATGCGGTGATGTAGACAATATAAGTTTCTCCACCATATTACTTCTTAGCATTGCGTGAACGGATTATGCCGCCCACAGTTGTTTTGGTCAGGCGCACCCAGTCGAGCAGCGGACGTCTGGACGGACACGTGCTCTGACAGCAGCCACACTCAATACAAATCATTATATCCTCCTTCTCAGCACGCTCCCAGTCAGCCTGTTCGCCGAGCGTAGCCAAGAGATATGGCTCAAGTCCCATCGGACAAGCACTCACGCACTTTCCGCAGCGGATGCACGGACGCTCCTCCGCACGGACAGCATCCTCACGAGGCAGCATCAGCACACCTGACGTACCCTTCACGACAGGCACATCGGCATTCATCAGAGGACGTCCCATCATCGGTCCGCCGCTTATCAGCTTGCCGGTATCCTCCGGCATACCGCCCACGTAATCTATCAGCTGTGATATCGGAGTACCCATACGCACCACCAGATTGGCAGGCTTCTTCACGCTCTTGCCGGTCACGGTAACGATACGCTCTATCAGAGGCTTGTTCTTCTGTACCGCCTCGTAGATAGCGAACACCGTACCGACGTTCTGTACGAGAGCGCCCACATTGGCAGGAATGGCAGGAGGAGCAGGAACCTGACGTCCAACGACTGCATCAATCAGCTGCTTCTCACCGCCCTGCGGATATTTCATTTTGAGAGGTACAATCTCTACACCTGGATAATCGCCGGCCTTGCCGCGCAGCAGCTCCACAGCATCCATCTTGTTTTCCTCTATTCCGATGTATGCCTTCTCCAGACTCAGGGCCTTCATGATGATTGATACGCCTATCAGCACTTCGTCAGGATGCTCCAGCATCAGTCTGTGGTCGGCAGTCAGGAACGGTTCGCACTCCACGCCGTTCACTATCAGACAGTCGAGCTTGCAGTCCTTCGGAGGCATCATCTTGACATGAGTCGGGAAACATGCGCCACCCATACCTACAACACCGGAATTCTTGATTCTTTCAATAATCTCCTGCGGCGCAAGAGAACACTCCCTGACGATACTGTCGCTGCGGTCAATGGACTCCTCCCACTCATCGCCCTCCACGTCGATGAAGATGGCCGGCTTGCGATAGCCGCTGGCATCAACGACCGTGTCAATCTTGGCAACCTTGCCGGATACCGATGAATGGATATCTGCCGATACGAAACCGCCGGCCTTGGCGATGACAGTACCGACCTTCACCACGTCACCCTTCTGTACACATGGCACAGCCGGAGCGCCGATATGCTGTGAGAGAGGGAAAACCGCCTGCTTCGGCAGCTCCGCAATCTCTGTTCTGACGGCACGGGTCAGTTTGTTGTCCTCCGGGTGCACGCCTCCTATTTTGAATGTCTTCAACATAATTCTGTCTCTTTTAAGCGTTCTTTGACTCACTCTCAGTTTGCTCCGCACTGGCTGTCACGGGCTTTGGTGCGGGAAAGTTCACCGCCATAATCGTATGCTGCGGGCACTCCTCAACACACTTTTTGCACAGACGGCACTTCTCGAAATCAATATAAGCCAGATTGTTCTCAAGCGTAATCGCCTCAAACTGGCATGCCTTCACGCACTTGCCGCATCCGATGCATGCAACGGCACAAGCCTTTTTGGCAACAGGTCCCTTGTCCTTGTTGACACAGGAGACATAAACCCTGCGGTCCTTCTTGTTCTTGTTGCGAAGCTCGATAATGTGTCTCGGGCAGGCTCCGACACATGCTCCACAGGCGGTACACTTGTCCTGATCAACCTCAGGAAGTCCCGTCTCCGGATTCATGCTGATTGCTCCGAAACGGCAGGCCGACACACAGTCACCGCATCCGAGACAGCCGTAGAAACAGCCAGTCTCACCGCCGCATACCATGTTGGCAATCGAACAGCGCTTCACGCCGCCGTACTCATTGACACGGGGACGGTTCTCACAGCTGCCGTTACAGCGTACCACTGCGACCTTCGGGGCCACAGCCTCAACTTCGCCACCCATTATGGCGGCAATCTTCTCCATCACCTCCGGCTTCGACGCAGAGCAGTTCATACCCTTAAGCCCACCCTGCTTCACGCAGGCATCGGCAAAGGCGGAACAGCCGGGGAAGCCGCATCCACCGCAGTTGGCCCCAGGAAGAAGCTCCTCTATCTGAGCTATTCTCGGATCGGTCTTCACGGCAAACTTCTTCGCAATAAGGAAGAGTACCACTCCGATGACCAGTCCGGCGATACCCAGGACTATCACTGCTGTTAAAATTGAATCTGACATATCAGTAAGTTAACAATAATCATTCTTCTATACGGAACAGGAAACGTCTGTTCAGTCTGCCACGCATCAGGAACAGCGCAATATAATACGGCACGAGCACTGCAAGAGCACATATTGCCGCCACCCCATCGGAGCATCCCAATGCGCTGCAACCTATCACGACAGCCAGAAGAAGCACGAGCGGCAATGTAAATGCCAGCATCACGGCCCTCATTCCCTGTCCTGTAGTTCCTACCACATTCACCTTCTGAGCAACTGCAAAGCGGGAGGCATCACTGCACTCCACGTCAATCAGTTTCTCCTTCGACCCGGAAACCTTGCAGAGCGACTTCACCTGGCAGCCGGAGCAGGCCGATGACTGCAGAATCCGCACACGGACCATATTGCCGTCCACGGATTCCACAACCCCCTCGTGTCTGAATTCGTCTGCCATAACGTCTGATTTATCTCTGTGCAGGAGCTCCTGCCGGTGCTCCGCCGCCCGGGAAACCTCCACCCGGGAATCCGCCGCCAAAGCCACCGAATCCGCCCGGGAAGCCTCCGAATCCTCCCTGACCCTGCGGTCTGAGTATTTCATTGTTCAGCCATGCCTCCAGTTCGGAAGTCCACTGAGCCTTGTATGCGAAGTTGTCACCGGCACCCCAGCCGTGACTGCCGCGCGGGTAGAGATGCATCGATGCGGAAACCCTGTTGGCAACCAGTGCCTGATAATAGCGGATGCTGTTCTCCACCGGAACCAGCCTGTCGTCCGTGCTGTGGAATATGATTGCGGGAGGAGTGTCTGATGTCACCTGCTTCTCATTGCTGAACTTGACCTCCAGTTCTTCACTTGCATCCTGACCAAGCAGCAGATCATGCGAACTGATGTGGGTGAAGGACTTGTCCATCGTGATTACCGGATAGAAAAGTATCTGGAAATCAGGACGGTTCTCGGGCGATGTGTAATGGGTGGCAGCCGTAGATGCCAGATGTCCGCCGGCTGAACAGCCCTGGATACCGAGCTTGGTAAAGCCCAGTTCCTCAGACATACCACGCAGAATGGTCATGGCCTTCTGCACATCGCTCAGCGGAATCTCGCTGTGTTCGTTCGGCAGCCTGTATTCCAGAACAGCGTAAGTCACGCCGATTGAATTGTAGAACTTGTAGAAATCATGCGCCTCATGAGACTTGGACAGCATGGCATATCCGCCTCCGGGCAGACCGAGTACAGCCAGACCGTTAGGCTCCTGCGCCTTGTATATGACAAGTATCGGTTCGAATCCCGCGTCACGGGCATTCGGGCCGCTGCTGTTCGGAGCGCCGTCCGGCCAGATCTTCATAGTCACCCTGTTATCCTGGGCATCCTGCGCGGACACATTCACTGGGGAGAGAAACAATGCCGCCAATGCGACAAACACCAAACCTATTCTTTTCATATTTACCTGTTATTTTTTGAATCGCCTATAATTCATCCAAAGTTACAAAACTATTCAGTTCAACAGGCAAAACAGCACTTTCTTTTACCATCAGTCCGGTTTTTCAGTAAAAAAGCACATCAAGAGGAAGCGACTTACAATATTTATTGCTAACTTCGCGCCGCCTTGACGGGTTCAGGGCACAATTCAAATCATTAATCAATTAAAACGAGAAATTATGGCAACAAAAATCAGATTGCAGAGAAGAGGTCACAAAGGTTACGCTTTCTACACAATCGTAATTGCCAACTCAGACGCTCCACGTGATGGAAAGTTTATTGAGAAGATTGGTACTTACAATCCCAACACCAATCCTGCTACAGTAGATTTGAATTTCGAAAGGGCTCTGTATTGGGTCAATTGCGGCGCACAGCCTACCGACACAGCACGCAACATCCTTTCAGGCGAGGGTGTCTATCTTATGAAGCACCTTCAGGGAGGCGTGAAGAAGGGCGCTTTTGACGAGGCAGCAGCACAGGCCAAGTTCGACGCATGGAAGCAGACCAAGGAGAGCAGCAGAAAGGCCGTCGCAGTTAAGGCTGAGCAGGCTAAGCGTGAGCTTGGCAAGGCCAGACTTGAGGCTGAGAAGAAGGTGAACGAAGCAGTTGCAGAGAAGGTTGCAAAGAAGAAGGCTGAGGCTCTTGCAGCAGCTGAGGCAGCAGCCGCAGAGGCAGCAGCACAGGAAGCCGCAGCACAGGCAAATGAGGCTCCGGCAGCAGAAGCTCCGGCAGCTGAGGCACCTGCAGAAGCATAATCTCCTGACAGATTACTTAATGGCAAAGGCGGATCTTTCGGTCCGCCTTTTCTTTTGCACTATTCTTTTGTACAATGCACGATGCAGAGGCCGAAGCCCCTGCATCTGTTGTCATCGACCGGTCAGGCTGATGGTAATGGTTCTGGAATAGCCTGTAGGATATGCCCTGTAGGCATCAAAGATACCACGCGCCGTACAGCCCACTCCGCTGGTGGCATAGTCAAGATTGAGAGTGATGTCACCGCTTTCCTGAAGCTGATACTGATATACGCTCTTTGTCAGGTTCTCCGTCGTGTATGGATAGGCGTTGAATGCAAACGGCTCATCAATGCTGAACTGCAGTCCCAGTCCGTTCCCATCGGTGAAGCGCACCCAACGGTTGTCGGTTCTCAGACCGTAATCCTGAGGAATCAGATATGGTTCATACATATCCTCTATGGTAGAGCTGTATATGCCCATGCGATAGCCTGTCTTTCTGTCCGGGTAGGAAGCCTGAGGTCCGCGTCCATACCACTCCACGTTGTTCAGCGACCTGTCCAGAGACATGCAGACACCGATTCTCGGCAGCCAGGCCGGCATTTCGCCCTGAGGATTGACCAGATGGCTGACCGTAATGGTTCCGTCGGCATCAATCCTGTACGAGAACACGCTCTCCATACCGGTGCTGGCGCGTCCTACGATATATGCATCCAGCTGCTGCTCCTTCTGGGCTCCGAAGATGGCCAGTTCCCGGACATCAATATAGACGGAGCCGTCCACCTCACGGGCATTGACGGCAATCGGCACGAAGCCGACCTTGTCAAGACCTGCTGAATAGTACATCGAAGCCAGCATGTTGCTGTGACCGATAGCACCGTTGCCACCCTTGTTGTTGGACATGGCGGCACGTGAGGAATAGGCATTCCATCCATCGGTCTCGTTGGCAACTGGAGCTCTCCAGATGTTGAGCTTCAGCGGCTTCACCAGAAGCGTGCGGCCATCGGCCTCCATTGTGCACAGCTCGCCGCTCACAGCATCGAACGAATAGCGGAATCCTTCGCCCACAGCGATTATGCGACCGTCGGCCTTCTCAATCGAGACCGTTCCGGCCGGTTTCTCCCGCAAGGGTGCCGGTTTGTTCCACTGAGGCATTTCAAACTGCTCCCATGCGACCTCATGTCCCTTCTCTGCCCAGACCTCATCCTTGGCGAGAGTTGTGCTGATATTCAGCCTGTACTCCTTGCCCGGTCTGTCCGACGGCTTCGTATAAGGAATGGTGAACGACTTTGTCTGCTGCGGCTCGATGTCAAGCACCAGCGTTCCGGTCTCCACGACCTCGTCATCGGCGGTAATGGTCCATGTGGTATTATAGACCGATGCGTTTGTGAAGCTGAGACGGTTGCGTATTTCAATCGTTCCTGTTCTGGAATCGAGGAGCTTGAACTGCAGGGGCTGCATGCTCTTCTTCATCTGATACATCTCAGGCTGAGGGGTCCTGTCGGGCCAGATGCTTCCGTATGTCCTTGCACCTATGCCGTATGAATAGAAGGTACCCTGATTCGTTTCCTTTTCGAAATCCAGCCACAGGCCTGCCTTTGCAGCATCGAAGCCCATGTCAGGAGTAATGGCATCAGCAAAGATACCCACATTGTCAATCAGCGCATCCGCTATGTATTCGTTGGTATCCTGTCCGTGCTTCTCCTCATTGCGGCCGATGCACACGGAAAGCGGAAGGTTTCTGATTCTGCCGGATGCCGCCTGGCTTGCCACCTCTACACGGTCAATGTAGATTGTCATTTTCTCTGAATCATACACCGCCGTCACATTATGCCAGTTGTTCTCCCAGTTCTCCGGCAGGGATGCAGTGAGACTCTTCCTCGAGCCGGTGTCAATGTAGAACTCCAGCTTGTCAGCACCGTTCTGCCTGAGTCCGTACTGATTGTTACCCTTCGTAATCATGTATCCGCCGCTCTTGTTGTATGAACGCGGGAATATGTCAAGCGTCAGTGTCAGTTTGTCGCCCTCTATCTCGACACCGCGTCCGCGATAGACCTGAACCCACTGGTCAGACTTGCCCAGATCAAGAGCCATGCCGGTCCTGCCTTTGGAAAGCTTCGCCTGACCCATGATGTTGGCCATTGTATTATAAGGTGACTTGTCTTCAAGCGTCCTGACAGGCTGCAGCAGACCGGGGCTTACAAAATCCCATACGGCACCACCCATAAGTGATGGATGTGCGTCAATCTCACGCCAGAAGTCGTCAAATCCGCCTCCGCCGTTGCCTGCGACAGAAAGATATTCGTCCATGAACGACGGTCTCAGATCGGTAGTGTCAAGTCCGTACTGCACTTCATGTTCAAGAGGAGTCGGGTAACGCGGTCCGATAATGTCCTCAGCAGCATTTCTCGGGGCATTTCCTCCATACATCCAGTAGCGCGTCGGGTCATATTTGCGGCCCTCCTTCACCACTTCTGCAATGTTGGGGCCCTCACCGGACTCGTTGCCTGCGCTCCAGAAGAGGACACACGGATGATTGCGGTCACGGAGAACCATCTGACGCACTCTCTCCTGATACATCGGCAGGAACTCCTGCATGTTCGATACCCACTCTGTGGCGTGGGCCTCGTCGCCGGTTTCGTCAATGATGTACAGACCGTACTCATCGGCCAGATCGAGATACTCGTTGACAGGAGGATAATGCGATGTCCTCACAGCATTGAATCCGAACTGCTTCAGAATCTCCATATCGCGGCGCACCGTCTCCATATCCATAGCGTGGCCGAGCACAGGATGCTGCATGTGCGAGCACTGCGCATTGACCTTGATGGGCCGGCCGTTCAGATAGAACACACCGTTTCTGATTTCGGTCTTCTTGAAACCTAAATTTTTGGTCATGCTGTCCACGACATTTCCGTCTGCGTCCGACAGAGTCATGGTCAGACTGTAGAGTTCCGGTGTCTCGGCTGTCCACTTTGCAGGGGACTTGACTGTGGCCTTCATGTTCACCACTGTACTGCCGCCGGCCGGGATGGATATGCCCTTTTCATTCATTGAAGCCACCGTAACGCCGCCCTTGGCTATCTGAGCTGTCAGTGAATATCCGTCGTGCTGCATATCGTACGCCCTCAGGTCAACATTGAGACTCACCTCGGAATCGGTGAACGAGCTGTCGAATTCCGTAATGGCCTGATAGTCCCAGATTCTGGAATCCGGACTGGCATAGAGAGTTACATCATCAAAGATGCCGGCCAGTCTCCAGTAGTCCTGACCCTCCAGATAAAAGCCGTCACTGTATTTCAGGACAAGTACGGCCAGAGTGTTTTTGCCCGGTCTGACATACTTCGTCACATTGTACTCCGACGGTTCCTGTGCGCCCTCGTTGTAACCCACCTGCTGGCCGTTTATCCAGACGAACGAAGCGGATGCCACCTTTTCGAAACGCAGGAACAGCTGTTCGCCCTTCCAAGATGAAGGCACAGTGAACGTCGTCCTGTAAGCACCGGTATGGTTGATGTCCATAGGCACCTCCGGAGGTGTCACCGAATAGGGAGCCGGTGTTCCCATATTGCGGCCGCGGGGATTGTTGATGGCGAACGGCGCAGACACATTGCGGAACAGAGCCTGTCCGTATCCCTGCATCTCCCAGTTGGAGGGAACATCTATATATGACCACTTGCGGTCATTGTACGAAGGGCTGAAGAAGTCCTTTGGAGCATCGTACGGGCTCTCCAGAAACAGGAACTTCCATTTCCCGTTCAGAGAAATACTGCTGGAAGGAATGTGGAACGCACGTCCGTCCTCCTGTCCCTCTCCGAACACCTCAAGATTCTCAACGTAGTAAGGAAGATCCTCCAGATATGGCTTGTTCTGGGCGCCTACACACAATGACGCCAGAAGAACTGCCGAAAGCAACGACTTTCTCATAGTTGGTCTGATACTGAAAAAAAGTTCTTTATAGGTTAGTATTGCAAATGTAGTGAAAAGAAACTTGTTTTGTACAAATATGCATGAATTGTGTAAATCAGTAACTTTGTGCTGCAATCACTGAATATGAAAAAGCCAGTCTTATTTGCAATTGCATCAGCAGTACTGATGATTCTGTCTTGCAGTCCGGAGACAGATTACGGTGTACCGTTCTCCCTGGCACGTTACCGGGCCGGACATCTGACAGACGTACGCTATTCACTCGGTTTCGACCTCACTGCTCCGGGAGGTGAAGTCACATCTCACGACACAGTTTCCTTCCGTTCGTCCGGAAGGAGGGGGATAGTGCTGGACTTCAAGGCTCCGGCAGAGAATCTCCAGAGCGTAGAAGTGAACGGCAGGAAAACAGATGCCGTTTTTGAGAAGGAGCACATTCTGATTCCCCGGAAATACGTCAGCCGCGGGAGCAACACCGTGTGCATCAGTTACATTGCCGGAGAACAGTCGCTGAACAGGAGGGATGAATTCCTATATACCCTGCTCGTTCCGGACCGTGCCAGAACTCTGTTCCCATGTTTCGACCAGCCTGACATCAAGGCAGAATTCAGGCTGACGCTGAACGTTCCGCAGTCCTGGACAGCCGTGTCCAACACCGGCATCATCGGCAGACAGGATCAGGACAGTTCCGTTATCTGCACATTTGCGCCCACCGAGCCTCTGAGCACCTATCTGTTCTCATTTGCAGCAGGAAGGTTCGAGAGACTTGAAGAGACACGCAACGGAAGGACAATCTCGATGTATCACAGGGAGACTGACCCCGACAGAATTGCCCAGAGTCATGAGATTTTCAAGCTGGTATTCGACTCGATGGACTGGATGGAGGAGTACACAGGCATCCCCTACCCGTTCAGCAAATATGATTTCGTCGTCATTCCCGACTTCCAGTACGGGGGAATGGAACATACCGGAGCCACTCTGTACAACGACCGGAGGATATTTCTCTCCACTCATCCCACCACAGAGGAACTGCTGGAAAGAGCCTCGCTCATTGCTCACGAGACGGCGCACATGTGGTTCGGAGACTACGTCACCATGCGCTGGTTCGATGACGTATGGACGAAGGAGGTCTTCGCCAACTGGTTCGCCGCGCGCATCATGAGGCCTCTGTTCCCGTCCGTGAACCATACTCTGTCCGACCTGAAGGACCTTTACGCCCAGGCTTACCTCGAAGACCGCACACGCGGAAGCAATGCCATCTGGAGACCGCTTGACAATCTTCAGGACGCAGGACTTATCTACTGTAACATCATCTACGACAAGGCACCTGTCGTTATGGACAAGATGGCGGAAATGCTTGGTGAGCAGGCTTTTCGTGAGGGACTCAGAGAATATCTGAACAGGTACGCCTATGCAAACGCATCGTGGGATGACCTTGTGGAAATTCTGGACAGCAGAACGGAGACAGACCTTGTGAAATGGTCCGAAGTATGGATAAAGGAACCCGGAATGCCGGTCTATTCAGGAACGGTGACAGACGGGAAATTGGATATAGACCAGAGTGACCCGATGGAAAGGGGACGGGTATGGCAACAGGACCTGACGCACAGCATCGCCGAGGGCAGATACTGGATTCCCAACATCGACGGCAGGGGCTACGGCTGGTTCAGACCTGATTCGGAAAGCATCGGCTACATCATGACGCACTGGAGCGAACAGGGAGAGACTGAAAGGATGTCACTGCTTATGACACTGTACGAGAACTCCTGGCACGGGGTTCTGGACAGGCGTACCTTCATCCAATGGTGCAGCGAGGAGATGATGTCGGAAAGCTGTCCTCTCATACTCTCATCACTGATTTCGTACGCTGCCGCAGAATCACGCCGCTGCGTGGACGGATGTGCGGAATATACTGCAGCTCTGCGCGACATTGCTGCGGACTGCTCGAAGGATCACGAATCCAGACTAATCGCCTTCAGGCAGTTCTTCAGGTCCGTCTGCACGGACGGACAGCTGGACGAGCTGTATTCCATCTGGAAGGACAGCCTCGCCTACCCCGGACTTGAGCCGGGCGAGAGGGATTTCACCGACCTCGCATGCCAGCTGATGGTGGCATTCCCGGACAGTGCCTCACAGATTGCGGAAGTCCAGTCCGAACGCATTACCAACCCGGACAGAAAGGAAACATTCACAATGCTCTGCAAAGCCGCATCTCCCGACAGAGATGTTCGCAGCGCACTCTTCAGCTCTTTCATCGAATCACCCGAAAACCGCCGGCCGGAATCGCGTGTCCTGTCAGCTCTGGCCCTGCTGTGCCACCGGTCAAGGTGCGAGGAGGCAATCGGATACATCATTCCTTCGCTCGATGCTCTTGAAGACATTCAGAGAACAGGAGACATCTTCTTCCCGGGCTCATGGTGCAGCGTACTTCTCGAAAACCAGCAGAATGAAGAAGCAGGGAAGATTGTATGCGACTGGCTGGCGGCACATCCGCACACAAATCCCCTGCTTGTCACTAAAATCCTTCAGGCCGCACAGCCTTAGGGTACAGACTTCTTGTCCGTACTGTACTTCATCCTGACTACGCCGTGTTCTCTCAGATTCTCGGGCGAAACCTTCAGTGCCTGACTGACAGGTCTTGTATTTATGAATTTTGTTGTAGTTATAAACGGATGTCCGCTATTGTCGTTGCCAAACTTGCAGAAATG
>JAKSIW010000063.1 GCA_024398555.1 Bacteroidaceae bacterium
GACTATTCGAAAGGAAACTTTGCAGAGGCAAAGGAAGGATTCAACAAATCATTGAGACAAAGCCAGTTCACTGCCTGGTCGCAGCTGTTTCTGGCGGAGATAGCACTGCGTGAGAATGATGCCGCCAATGCGGAGACGATTGCCTCATCGCTTTCGGAGTATTCTGATGCAACCGTTGCTGCGGAGGCCAGTCGCGTACTTGGCGAAGCGTACTACAGTCAGGGGAAGTGGAAGGATGCAGACCGGATTCTTTCAAAGTATGTAGATGGGAATGACAATGCTGACCGTCTGGATGTGTATCGTCTGGGTATGTCCAACTGGCAGATGGGTAACTTCGAGCGTGCTATCGGATACCTCGGCCAGGTCTCTGTCAGGGATGATGCCCTGGAACAGAATGCGTGGTATCACATGGGACTGTCGTCACTTGAGCTTGGCAAGACAAATGATGCCATGCTGGCTTTCGAACAGGTTGCGTCAATGACGGCGGACAAGAGTCTGTCGGAGGCCGGTCTGTTCAATTACGCCATGTGCGTCCGGAACTCGGGATACTCACCATTTGCTGAACCGGTCGATGCGTTTGAACGTTTTCTGAATGAATATCCCGAGTCGAAGTATACGGACAAGGTGAATGAACAGCTTGTTGAGGTATTCATGCAGTCGCCGGGCAGTGATGCGGCTCTGGAAGCGATAGCCAGAATCAAGAATCCGGGTCGCCGTATTCTGGAGGCCAAGCAGCAGCTGCTTTACAGAAGAGGTGTGGAACTGTACGCCGGATCACAGTACGATAAGGTGGCTGATTACCTGACCAAGGCTGTAGAGATGTCCGAGTACGGACGTCAGACTGCCGCTGATGCCAGTTTCTGGCTGGCTGAAACGGATTTCCGTCAGGGACGGTACAGCCAGGCGGCATCGGGTTACAGGAGATATCTGAACATGACAGCCAATACAGATACCGATTTGTATGGTCTGGCCCTGTACGGAGCCGGATATGCCGCATTCAAGTCCGGCAGATGGGACGATGCGCTGACGCAGTGGAACAAGCTGACAGGAATGCGCAGGTCGCTGGTGTCCGAGGAGATTATCGGTGATGCGTACGCGCGTATGGGAGACAGCCATTTCTACAAGCGTGACTATGCCAAGGCTGAAACCTGTTATGAGAATTCCCTGAAGTCATATCCTGAAACAGGTGACTATGCCCTGTATCAGATGGCTCTGACCAAAGGTCTTCGCAAGGACTATGCTGCCAAATCAAAGCTGCTGGAGAGAATCTCCGAGGAGTATCCTGAATCGCCGTACTGCGCTCAGGCTCTGTTTGAGGAGGGACGCTCATATCAGCAGATGGACAAGACTGCAAGTGCAATCAATGCGTTTGAGCGCGTCGTCAGCAGATTCCCGAAGAGCGAGCTGGCCCGCAAGTCCCAGGCCGAGATCGCACTTATGTATTATCAGGATGACAAATTCGAGAAGGCCATTGACGCCTACAAGAAGGTGATAGAAAGCTATCCCGGCAGTGACGAGGCTGCGACTGCCATGAGAGACCTCAAGTCCATTTACGTTGAGACGGGTCATGTGGATCAGTTCCTGGCTTATTCCGAGGGGGTGGCCGGTGCAGCGCCCATTGCAGTTGACGAGCGTGACTCACTGGTATATACATCAGCCGAGATACTTTATACCAAGGGTGATATGGCAAATGCCGAGACTGCACTCCTGAATTATCTGCAACAGTATCCGGAAGGAGCGTACAAGGTGAATGCTTCGTATTATCTGGGCAATATATTCAACGGAAAGAAGGATTATGCCAATGCTCTGGAGTATTGGCTGAATGCCGCAGAGAATGACAACAGCCGTTTCTGCGTTGAGGCTCTGGAACGTGCGGCAGGTGTGGCGTATGATACCGGTGACTTCAGTCTTGCGCTTGCCAGCTATGGCAGACTTCTCAACCATGGAGGCAGTGCCGAGCTGATCAG
Source organism: Bacteroidaceae bacterium (assembly GCA_024398555.1). Lineage (GTDB taxonomy): Bacteria > Bacteroidota > Bacteroidia > Bacteroidales > Bacteroidaceae > Colenecus. The sequence goes on from JAKSIW010000063.1 coordinate 1,968, forward strand.
GTCCGCCTCCCTTGGTGCTGTGAGAAGTGCTTTCAGGGTGGAGAATTACGGAAGCGTACTGGACTATGCCGAAAAGGCTCTTGCAGCCAGACTTGATTCAGACGTGGAGACGGAGGTCCGCTACTACAGGGCCAAGGCGCTCTATTCGCTTGACAGAACAGCCGAAGCCAGGGAAGCCTTCAACGGAATTTCTGAAGACACCCGCTCTTCCTACGGTGCGGAGTCGGATTATATGCTCAGCCAGATACTGTTCGACAGCGGCGATGTCAGTGGCGCTGAAAAGAATGTGATGGACTTGATTTCCGGCGGGACACCTCATGCATACTGGCTTGCCAGAAGCTTCATCCTTCTGTCTGACATATACGCAAGTCAGGATAAGACACTTGAGGCACGTCAGTATCTGCTGTCTCTGAAGCAGAACTACAGGGAGAGTGATGACATTGCCACGATGATTGAGGAGAGACTGAAGAAACTTGAATGATGAGATTTGAATTGAATGATATGAAGAGGATATATCTGACGATGATTGGAACTGCGCTGTTCATGCTTCCTGCTGCGGCGCAGAACGGTGAGGGCTCGCTCCCGTCCAGATCAATGACCATAGAAGGTATTTACAATGCTGATGTCAGTGATGCCGGCAAGGTCATGCCCGTGCCTGAGAAACCCGAACAGCAGCAGACTGCTGTCGGTGCGGAGTTCCTGAAGGATGCAATTCCGTTTGATGCGTATGTCCGTGATCCGATGGGCGCACCTGACCGTCAGGCTGCCGGCCAGACCTATATGGGCCTGATACGTTTCGGCTACGGTATGCAGGGAAAAATTGACATCCTGGCTGATGTCAATACTGAGGTCGGCGATTGTGGCATGCTCAATGTGAACGGCACTCTGAACGGCTGGAATACCAAGATGGAGAATGACTGGAAAAGCAAGAGGTATGATGCGGATATATCTGTAGATTATGTGCATGACTTGGATTTCATGCTGATGGATGCCCGCGGAGCGATTGGCTATGACGCAGTCAACTTCAGACCTGATCTGGTAAATCCCGTTCATGACAAAGTAGATTGTGACCGCAATGTGATAACCGGACAGATTGAAGCCGGAGCCGTTTCAAAGGACTCCGATCCCGTATTCTTCAATATCAGAATGGGCTGGTATATCCTGTCGGATGACAATATTTCCTATAAGTCCGATGTGGATGGCAAGGAGACAATGATCAAGGCCTGGGGATATGCCGGGTATAGATTTGACAACAGATATTCCATCCGTTTGGACGGATCTTTCAGGAGTGCATTTTATGACTGGAATACACGTTCCGCATTCAGTTCCTCATACGATACCTACACGACTGCATCGCTGCGTCCTCACTTTGACATGAACTTCACAAATCTGACAGTCTCGGCAGGAGGCGACATCACAGCCCGCAGACGTTTCAGCCCGAATCTGAGGTTCGCGCCGTACGTAACTGTCCAGTACAAGCTGCTTCCGTCCCTCACCCTGTTTGCAGATGCCACTGGCGGAGCGGAGGAGTACGATGTGAGGCATCTGATGGCAATCTCTCCATATTGGACTGACCGCATGCAGATTGTGGACGGATACAACAAGCTGGATGCATCTGTCGGTGCCAGGTGGAACACGAATGATTTTCTGGAAGTGTCGGCGCGTGGCGGCTATCGGAGCATTGCCGATTATGTTTTCCAGTCACAGAGCATAGTGGATGTGTACGGAACCGCTCTGACGCAGTCTGATGCCACGGTCGCTTACGGAGAACTCTCTGGAAAGGTGAGTACGGCTAATGGCTTCCATGCTTCAGCAAAGTTGGGATACTACAGGTGGGATGCTGATATGGGAGAGTACTATCTGCAGATGAAACCTGAGATGACGGCAGATATCACATTGGGCGGAAGGCTTACGGACAAACTGCTGGTAAGTGCCGATTACGGATTCGCCCTGATGACCAAAATGTCAGAGGGTGTCCGGGTACCGGAGATGAACAGTCTTAATGTCGGTCTGAAGTATCAGGTGCAGGATAATCTGGACCTGTCACTCAGTGCAGACAACCTGCTGAACAGCCGTTATTACATGTATGCCGGATACAAGGCTCTGGAGACTGCAATTGTAGCTTCCCTTCTGTTCAGATTCTGATTGTGACTTTTTTAATTGCTGTCTGAACGGACATATTGATTCTTTTTCATACTTTTGCCGCGCCTATTGAGGGGTATGCCCCGTTTGTGCTGAAAAGAAAATAACGAGAGAACATGCAGGAAAATCTAGTGATAGTTGAGTCTCCGGCCAAAGCGAAGACCATTGAGAAGTTCTTGGGAAAGGATTACAAGGTGATGTCCAGCTATGGGCACATCCGTGACCTGAAGAAGAAGGATCTGAGTATCAATATTTCCAATTTCGATCCGGAGTACGAAATTCCGTCTGACAAGAAGAAGATCGTTCAGGAACTGAAGGATGCTTCGCAGAAAGCTAAAATGGTATGGCTCGCATCTGATGAGGACCGTGAGGGAGAGGCCATCAGCTGGCATCTGTTTGAGGTGCTTGGCCTGAAGCCGGAGAATACCCGTAGAATAGTCTTCCATGAGATAACCAAAACGGCTATCCTGAATGCCATTGAGAATCCGAGAGGAATTGATGTCAATCTGGTATATGCCCAGCAGGCCCGCAGGGTACTGGACAGGATTGTGGGCTTCAAGCTCTCTCCTGTACTGTGGCGTAAGGTAAAGCCGTCTCTGTCTGCCGGAAGGGTTCAGTCAGTGGCTGTCCGTCTGGTCGTGGAGCGCGAGCGCGAGATAAAGTCATTCGTACCGGAACCTTCATACAGGGTAGTGGCCAATTTCAACGTGGTGTCTGACGGCACGAAGCGGGAGCTTTCTGCAGAGATGCGCGACCGTCTGCCTCTGAAGAAGGATGCCCTGTCTTTCCTGAATGACTGCAACGATGCAGAGTTCAAGGTATCTGACATACAGACCAGACCTCTCAAGAAGACTCCGGCGCCTCCATTCACAACATCCACACTGCAGCAGGAGGCTGCACGCAAGTTCGGTTTCACTGTAATGCAGACCATGATGCTGGCGCAGCGCCTGTACGAGTCAGGAAAGATCACCTATATGAGAACCGACTCTGTCAATCTCTCGTCGCTGTGTCTCAATTCCAGCAAGCAGGTCATTGCAGAGATGATGGGTGAGCAGTACGTCTGCACCCGTCAGTATCATCAGAAGCAGAAGGGTGCACAGGAGGCTCACGAGGCTATCCGTCCGACCTACATGGACAAACCGACCATCGAGGGTACTGCTCCTGAGAAGCGTCTGTACGAGCTGATATGGAAGCGTACCATCGCTTCACAGATGGCTGATGCGGAGACAGAGAAGACTACTGTCACCATTTCTACGGACAAGAGCGCTCATCTGTTCCAGACTACCGGTGAGGTGGTGAAATTCGACGGTTTCCTCAAGGTTTACCGCGAATCGCACGATGATGAGACCGACAGTCAGGAGGGCCTTTCCCTGCCGGCACTTTCAATCGGGCAGAATCTGAAATGCAGTTTCATCCAGGCAACCGAGCGCTTTACACAGCATCCGCAGAGGTACAATGAGGCCGCTCTGGTGCACAAACTGGAGGAACTGGGCATCGGACGTCCTTCGACATACGCTCCTACCATCGGAACCATACAGCAGCGCGAGTATGTGGTCAAGGATGACATCAAGGGTGAGGAACGTGAGTACAACATGCTTCGTCTGAAGGGCGGAAAGATTACCGACGAGATGCTGACCGAAGTCTTCGGCGCAGAGAAGTCCAAGCTCATTCCTACGGATATCGGTCTGGTTGTCAATGATTTTCTGATTGACTACTTCCCGGATATCATGGATTATAATTTCACTGCCAAGGTGGAGAAGGAGTTCGACGACGTGGCAGAAGGCGAAAAACCGTGGAAGAATGTCATCAGCGACTTCTATTCAACGTTCGAGCCTATGGTTTCCGATACGATGTCCAGAAAGGACGAACACAAGGTCGGAGAGAGAGTTCTCGGCATTGACCCGGCTTCCGGCAAACCGGTATCGGTCAAGATAGGCCGTTTCGGTCCTATTGTTCAGATAGGCAGTGCGGATGATGAGGAGAAACCGCGTTTCGCACAGATGAAGAAGGGACAGACTCTGGAGACCATCACAATGGAGGAGGCGATGGAACTGTTCCGCCTGCCCAGAACCCTCGGTGAATTTGAGGATGCAACCGTAACTGTAGGTACCGGCCGCTTCGGACCATATATCAGGCATCAGAATATGTACGTGTCGCTTCAGGGCAAGGCCGATCCTCTGGAGATAACTCTGGAAGAGGCTGTGGCGCTCATTACCGAGAAGCGTGAGAGCGAGTCCAAGAAGGTGATCAAGACATACGACGAAGAACCTGAGATGGAGATACTGAACGGCCGATACGGACCGTACATATCATATAAGGGAAGCAATTACAAGATTCCGAAGACCAAGGTTCCGGCCGATCTGACACTTGAGGAGTGCAATGCCATCATTCAGGCTCAGATAGACAAGAATGGCTCTGCTCCGCGGCGCAGGATTTTCAAGGCCAAGAAGTGACGAGGGTATTTCTGATAGGATTCATGGGTACTGGCAAGACTACACTTGGTCGTGCCCTTGCCCGTGATACGGGCCTGTCATTCTATGACCTGGACCTTTTCATCGAACAGCGTTATCATAAGAGCGTAAGCCGTATATTCAGCGAATCAGGGGAACAGGAGTTCCGCAAGGCAGAGTCCAGGATTCTTCATGAGATAGGTGAGTTCGAGGATGTCATCGTTTCATGCGGCGGTTCCACTCCGCTGTTCTTCGACAATATGGACTATATGAGGGCTCAGGGAACTACGCTGTGGCTCCAGTCGTCTGAACAGGTGCTGCTGAACCGGCTCAAAGTGGCCCGCATGTCCCGGCCGCTTATTGCCGCGATGGATGACGCACAGCTGCAGGAATATATTAGCAAAGAGCTGGCCCGTCGTTCTCCGTTCTATGACAGGGCTGAGTACAGGTATTGCGGAGACCGTTTGGAAAGTGCGGAGCAGGTGGCGGAGTCAGTATCCGGAGTCAGGAAACTTTTGAATATTTGACAGAATAGGTATGAAGGAGTCATTGGTTATCGTCAAGGTGGGAGGCGCTATCGTTGAGCAGGCTGATACATTGCACAGACTGCTGAATGATTTCTCTGCCATTCCCGGAAGGAAAATGCTGGTTCATGGCGGAGGACGCTCTGCGACTGCGCTGGCCGACAGACTGGGCATTGAAAGCAGGATGGTGGATGGCCGCCGCATTACCGATGCCGAGACCCTGAAGCTTGTCACGATGGTCTATGGAGGTCTTGTGAACAAGAATATCGTGGCCGGGCTGCAGAGTATGGGCATCAACGCCATCGGCCTGACAGGTGCTGATGCAAACGTCATCTCCGCAGTGAAGCGTCCGGTGAAGGAAATCGACTACGGTTTTGTGGGTGATGTGACATCAGTGAATGCATCATTTCTGGCCAGCGTCCTGGAATGGAACATCGTACCGGTCATGGCTCCCCTGACTCACGATGGCAATGGAACTATGCTCAATACCAATGCAGACACCATTGCTGCTGAAGTCGCAAAGGCAATGTCTGACAGATTCAAGGTCACGCTTATCTACTGTTTCGAGAAGCCGGGCGTACTGCTCAATCCTGAGGATGACAGCAGTGTGATACCTTATATATCCTATTACGATTTCCCGCGTCTTGTGGATGACGGTACAATCAGCGGAGGAATGATTCCAAAGGTGCAGAACGCCTTCAATGCGCTGAATGCCGGCGTATCTTCCGTGCTGATAACATCGGCATCATCACTTGGCACTCTGGAGGGGACTACCATCGCCCTCTGATGCAGTTCGTTGCAGCAGGACTGTCAGGATGACGGCAGCAACCGAACACACGATGAACAAAACCAGCATCGTCGTGTCCTGGTAGAAGACGGTATCGTCGGTCAGTGCTTCTTCGCCCGCACATCTCATCTGAATCACGCACACCGAGTTGTTTATTACATGACCTATCAGACCGGGCATCATGCTGCCTGTGCGGTAATACACCCAACCGAACAGTATTCCAATGAGAAAGGCGAAGACAGACTGTGCCGGATTGAAATGAATCAGTCCGAACAGCGCCGCGGAAATCAGAATAGCGGCCCAGGGCTTGCCGGTATGCTCCAGACAACTGCTCAGAATGACGCGCCGGAATACGATCTCTTCAATTACCGGTCCGAACAGAGCGATTGAAATTACTGCCCAGAAAGATTTCGACATGCTGACGAACTGCTCTTCCATATAGTTCGGCAGGTCAATGATGCCGTTCAGCTCATTCAGGACGAACATTGCTGCCAGTATCAGCGGAATGGAAATGCACAAGGTTCTGCAAGGTACGGGTTTCACCATGTCTGCCGGCTTGAAGTATTTCATTAGCCAAAGCAGCGCAAATAACATTATCTCGCTGATTATCAGCCCCCAAATGGTGATGCTGATGGCTGCATCCGATGACATCGCTGTCGATATCAGATTGATTTCTCCTCCGGAACGGACAGCTGAAACAATATCCGGGAGCATGATGAAGATGCCCGCTACGAGCGTCCCAAGCAGCTGCGTGGCAATGAACAGGACGAGGGCGATGATACCTTTTTTCATAGTGTGTTCCGTTGTGAAAGAGTCATAATACGTTGCTGACAGTCATGCGGTCCGACTGCAACTGTACCGCAAGGGAATCAAGACTGTCAAACCTGTGTTCTGCGCGTATGAATCTGACAAACCTCAGAGTCAGCTCTTCGCCGTAGATGTCACGGTCAAAGTCCAGCAGGTGCGCCTCTATCGTCCGGGTAGTGGAATTGTCACCGATGGTGGGTCTGAAGCCAATGTTCAGCATCGATTTGAAAGTCTCCCCCTGAACGGTCGCCCACGCGGCATAAACCCCGCCCTTCGGAATCTGGAGCAGTTTGCAGCGAAGGTCCAGATTGGCTGTAGGGAATCCCATTCTGCGTCCGTTCTGCATACCGTGGATGACAGTTCCGGTGACGGCGTATGGATATCCGAGTAGTTCCGCTGCGCTTGAGACATCGCCTTCCGCCAGACAATGCCTGATTCTGGAACTGCTGACCGGCAAGTCTCCAATCTTCATGGCTTCGGAGCGTACTACCTCAATCCCAATCTGCTCGCCGAGTTTTCTGTATGTCCCGAAATCAGTGATACAGTCGTGACCGAAACGATGGTCGTGCCCCATCAGAAGACATCTGGCCCCCAACCGGTCACGCAGGATATGCTCCATGAACGAACGGGCATCCATTCCGGCCATTTCTTTTGTGAAGTGAAGCTGTGTGCAGAGATCTACGCCTGTTTCCTGCAGACGTCTTATCTTGTCCTGCGGCTCGGAAAGCAGCATCGGCCTGTAGTCTGACTGAATGACCTGTCTGGGATGTTCCTCGAATGTTACAATACGGGACATCAGTCCGCGTTCCGCAGCCACCTTTTTCAAATGTTCCGCCAGAAATCTGTGACCGGTGTGAACTCCATCAAAAAATCCGACAGTCACGGCATATCCGTTTCTTTCAGTCATCATCATTTCGCCCAGTTGGATTGCAAAGTTACTTCCAATTTGCATATTTTGCGACATATCCGTACCAAATTGAGACGAAGTGACCAAATCTGCCACACAATAACACAGATGCGATGTCTTAATCGTTTACCTTTGCACATGCCGTAAGTAACGGCGAGGTCATGACTTCGTATTGAAAACACATCTGAGAAATGAGAAACTGGAAGAATGGACGCTTCCCTATTTGTTTTCTCCCGTACTGTCGTCCATCGGTCGGGAACATGTCAAACATCAATTTGGATACTTATGAAAAAATTGATTCCAATGGCAGCTGTCGTGGCTACGGCTATGATTGCCTTCACACTGACTGCCGTAGAAAAACAGTCATCAATGGATGAAAATCCGCTTCTCTCAGCCAACGTCGAAGCTCTCAGTGCAGCCGAGATGGTCGCTCCCAACGTCCTGGATCTGGGCAGTGGCACCTATCTTTATCTGCACATGGTCAACAAGTTTGACCGAGAGGGCAATCCTATGAACATCTGCGTACCGGACGATGCCAACGGCTGTATTCTCAATGCAGGGCATCTCGCTAATGGCAAGGTGGATGTCGCCGCTCTGGCAAGTCAGCTGATTTCAAGGTTCAACTTCAATCTGGACCTGACTAAGCTGTTATCAAAGTTTAAGGCTTTAATCAAACAAATCAAATGACTATCAGGGTATGAGCCGGTGAAATGACTCATACCCACAATTATTATCAATATTTGGAAGAATATGAAAAAGATTTATGCTTTGGTTTTTTCAGCATCAGTGCTGCTTTCAGCTTGCGGACCGGACAACGGTAGCGCGTATGTCATCAGCGGAAACTCCGTTGAAATGACACTTGAGGAGGCAGCCGCAGACATCAGTGTTGTAGCCCTGAAAAGTCAGGAACCTGTTGACTGCTCCTTGTCGGAGGTATATGGCGATGACATTTTCCTGATAGGTGCCGATCTGGGGAAAATGTGGTATTTCCACGGTGACTCGCTTGTGTCGGTACTGAATTCCCAAGGGCGCGGTTCCGGAGAGTACGATTATGTGGACAGATGGGCGTACGACCAGAAGAACGGCAAGGTGTATGTCTTTTCCAATGAGAAGCTTGCTGTGCTCCGTTACGATGTTCATACCATGAGATACGAAGGGATGACTCCGCTTGAGTGGCAGAGCCGCGACTTTGATCTGGTGAACGACTCAACATTCATCATGATCAGGAGAATGGAAGACGGAGATTACGGTTTCTCCCTGGTTGACATCAGGACTGGCCATACGATTCATGAAAGCGATTTCAGAATGACTCCCAATGAAGCGCAGCTGTCATATCTCAATTCTGCTACATATTCTCCTTTCAAGTCGCCGATTGGACTTGCGGACATCAGCCATCGTCTGGGCTGGATAGATGAGAACGGAGATTTCTCCGAGGTCCTGAATTTCCGTTTTGAGAAATCCGTTCCGGAGAAAATAATCCGTCTGAAGGGCAGTGATGAACCTGACGATATTCTCGAATACATGGCATTTATGGCTTCAGAACAATATTGTCAAGGTGTCATGATGCCATACATCGCTGACGACGGCTATACTTTCTGGTACAAGAACTCGAATCCCTCAGAAGATGTCTCATCAATTACCCAGTTGTACAGCAAATACCCTGAACGTGAACTCAACGTGTCGCGTCTGACAGTGCCGGGCCTTGCTACGGGTATCACTCCTGCCGGCGTTACGACGGATGGCCGCTATTTCACATTCTTCATCGGCCCCTCCGAATACTATGCTGACCCAGACACTGAACCATGTGAACTGGCCAGCCGTATTTTCAAGGCATTGGATTCCCAGAATGATGATAATCCGGTCATCCTTTTCTACAGAATCCGTTAGTCATACCGTCTCTTTCCAAGATTTTGCAGAAAAGTCTTGGCAGGTTTGAGCAAAAGCAGTACCTTCGCAGCCGATAGATGAGTTTCCACCACGGATAATACATCTTCAAGGGCTTTTAGCTCAGTTGGTTAGAGCAACAGACTCATAATCTGGAGGTCCTAGGTTCAAGCCCTAGATGGCCCACCCTGAAAATCAAGCACTTACGCACAAACGTGAGTGCTTTTTTCATTACAGGGTGACCTTTAGGTGACCTTTTCTAACGAAAA
>JAKSIW010000064.1 GCA_024398555.1 Bacteroidaceae bacterium
GTATCAGCTCATGCCCAAAGTAAATTCGGGATTTCGTCCGCGGAGTATTATTGCCTGACTAACGGAAAATCAAATACAAATGTCGGAATCAGTTACAGTTTCCTGAAATTGAACGTTGACTGGTTTGACCTGGATATCGGGCACACGATTATGGGAGAATCTGTCGGACTGTTCATACCCCAATACAGGAAAGAATCCTTTTCTTTGATTCCTGAAATAGCATTGGGCATGGCAAATGGCAAATTCGAAAATGATGAATCGTCAGTGCGTTTCCAGAGTCAGCTCGGAATGTGTCTGAAATATGATTTCAAATCCGGCCTGTCATCAGGTATCTGCTTGAAATATACAAATATCCAGGATTGCGACATAATGTGGTCGCTCGGTATCTGTCTCGCAATAAACCTTTGAGACAGGAGACAAATCGAATCTGACGGCAGCTGACAGCGTTCTGACAGCCGCCGTCATTCTTTTTGTAACAAAATGTCAGCAATTAAGTTGGAATATCGGAAAAATAGTTGTTCTTTTGTGTCAGGATGTAACACAAAGATTGGTAATATGGACACATTGGACAGAAAGATTTTGTCAATCATCTCGCAGAACGCCAGAATACCGTTCCGCGATGTGGCAGTACAGTGCGGAGTGTCGAGAGCGGCTGTTCATCAGCGGGTACAGCGTCTGTTTGACGATGGAGTAATCACAGGATCGGGTTATCACGTCAATCCGAAGAGCCTGGGATACAGTACATGCACCTTCGTCGGTCTATCACTGGAAAGGGGCTCGATGTACCATCAGGTGGTGGAGAAGCTGAACCAGATTCCCGAGGTTGTGGAAAGTCATTTCACAACAGGCAGATACGGTATGATAATCAAACTTTACGCTCGTGACAACGGACATCTCATGGAGTTGATTAACAACCAGATACAGGAAATAGAAGGAGTCACCTCCACCGAGACTCTGATTTCACTTGACCAGGGCTTCAAGAAAGAGGTACCAATTCACTCGGAAGAATGACGGACACAGCAAAGAACAGAATACTTGAAGAATCTCTCCGCAAACTCTACGGAGAGATATCTTTATCTGCCGGCAGGAAGCCTCTCATCGGCATCACCGGCAATTTCCGTGAGGGAGAAACCCGTCTGGCCGAAGCATACTGGGCCTCTGTCGCTGCTGCAGGAGGAATACCTGTCATCATTCCGCAGGTGGACGATGCGCAGGAAATCTCCGACATGATTGACAGGATTGACGGACTGCTTCTGTCCGGAGGTGCCGACATCGACCCTGAATACCTTGGCGAGGAGCCTCTTGACGGTATCAGCACCAATCCCAGACGCGATCTTCCTGAGATGCTGACAATACGTCTGGCATACAACCGCAGGGTGCCTATGCTCGGCATCTGCCGTGGCATACAGATGCTGGCTGCCGCACTTGGCGGAGGTCTTTATCAGGACATCTTCACCCTGCACGGTCCGGACAGCCTGCAGCACAGTCAGAACGGAGAACGTCACGAAAGGTCACATCAGGTACATATTGAGAAGGATTCCCTGCTGTTCCGTCTGTTGGGATGTGAAGATACAGGAGTCAATTCCTTCCATCATCAGGCTGTCAGCCGCGTGCCTGACGGATTCAGGGTGACAGCAACTGCACCCGACGGAATCATTGAAGCGATGGAATCCACCCGGTTCCGTTCCATACTCGGAGTGCAGTGGCATCCCGAATGCATGCACATGGCCGGCGACGACTCATTCATGCCGATATTCCATTGGCTCGTCTCAGAAGCTTCATCCTTCAGGGAGGCAAGGGCGATTCACCGGTCAGAAATCATACTGGACAGCCATTGCGATACCCCGATGTTCTTTGACAAGGGAGCTCTGTTCCAGAATCGAGATGAGAGTGTCGAGGTGGAATACGAGTATGTCGGTGAGGATTCACCCGACGGAAAGCCGACATTCCGATACACCCCTCTGGTCAGTCTCCCGAAGATGTGCGATGGGGGGCAGGATGTAAGCTTCATGGTGGCATATCTGCGTCAGGAGGCACGCGACCGCGACTCTCTTTCGGCAGCAACGGCCAAAGCTGACAGACTGCTGTCACTCATAGAGGAACGTATAGGAATGTGCCGGGGACAGGCTGTCATCGCCCGAACGCCCGCCGAGGTCATCCGCAACAAGGCAGATGGTCTGAAATCGGTGGTTCTCGGCATAGAGAACGGATATGCGCTCGGACTGGACATAGGCAACGTCAGACATTTCGCAGAAAGAGGCGTCTCTTACATTACACTGTGCCACAATGGTGACAACGATGTATGCGACTCAGCCAAAGGCAATGCTGAACATAACGGTCTGTCCGAATTCGGAAAGTCCGTCATCGGAGAGATGAACCGCTATGGAATTATGATTGACCTCTCTCATGCGTCTGAAAAGAGCTTCTACGATGCTCTGGAGTTCAGCCGCCTGCCGATTATCTGCTCGCACTCGTCATCACGCGCGTTGTGCGACCACAGGCGCAATCTCACCGATGACCAGATGAAGGCATTGGCCGCTGCCGGTGGCGTGGCCCAGGTATGCCTCTACAGCGGCTTTATCCGTAAGGACGGGGAGGCCACAATACGTGATGCTGTCCGCCACATCGTTCACATGGCGGAGGTCATGGGAACAGACCACATCGGCATAGGTTCCGACTTCGACGGCGGTGGAGGTATCGTCGGACTGGAAGATGCGTCCGGTCTCACTGACCTGACCAGACTTCTTCTGGCCGAAGGCTTCAGCCATGACGATATCCGGAATATCTGGGGATTGAATTTCCTGCGAGTGTGGGAGAAGATACGTGAAGGAAGGTCACTTTGATGACCTTCTTTCCTTTCTTTCCTCTTTCTTCTTCTGATCCTTCGCTATCTGCGATGCCATCTTCTCATCACGCTCGGCATTCTTGGACTTCTTTTCCTTCTTCTTGTCTGACTTCTGAGTCCTGGCGGCCTCCGGCTTCTGCTTGTAGAGAGGATCCATGAAGACATTCCAGGCATCGGTCTCGTGATCCCAGTTCTGCTTGAGATCGAACTCCTTGTTCAGATAATACACCGGTTCCGGCACTGTCTTGGATGCATAATCGCCGGTATCCCATCTGCCGTTTAGGTTCAGGTCGTCATACAGTCTTACGAAATACTTGCCGGGCTTCAGGAAATAGAACGTCACGGAACCGTCCTCCAGCCTGCCGCTGCGCAGCGCCTTGTCCGCGCCGGTAAAAATCTCAACGGTATATCCCGGTTTCGGATTTCTGACATTTACAGTGAACGTACTGTACTGGTCGAGCGCATTGATCTTGAGCTCCTGTTCCATCTTGTTGTTGGTCAGGCCGAAGATATTGGTGATGGCTGCTGAATCGACACTTATTCTGTAACTCTCCTCAGGCCGCCACTCCGCATAGAGACGGAACAGGCGGACATTGCATGAATCCTGCTCAAGCACCATTGGAACAGGTTCGTACAGTGAATCCACCAAGTGTGAAACGTGAATCACGGAGTCTGCCTCAAACGGCCATACAGGCTCATTGAACTCTATCGTGACGATATGGTCCACATCCATTGTACCGCTGGCATCAATGCTCATCTTGAGATACACCGGCTTGACTTCGAAGAGTTTGGCAATGCCGAGCGAATCACCGGCACGCTCCATCCTGCGGAGTTCCTTTTCCCGCTCCTTCTCCTCTTCCTCAGCCTTTCTGGCCTCTTCAGCCAGGATTCTGGCGTGGGTCTTCTGCGGAACCAGCCTGAGGGTGTCCGTCATGACTGTATCCATTCCGAGGGAATCCAATGCCGGATAGGACAGAGTGAACTTCAGCGTATCCTGATAGTACAGCAGGGTGTCATGCATCCAGTATATTATGGAATCATTCCCGGCTGAACGCTCTATGAAGAACGCACCGGTCTCATCGAAATTGAGTCCTTTCAACGTAGGCAGCGTATCCAGCGGGATGGCAAACTTGATGAGGAATTTCTCAAGCGACTTGCGCGATGACCCCGACAGATACTGCTGGACGGGATTCTCCTTGAAAGCCCGCAGAATGATATCGTCCGGCATGAAGCGGGTGTACCGGACCAGACGCACCGAATCGACCTCGCCCATCTCATTGCGGATGGTGTCATCGCGGTACCGCTGCTCACAGGACGGAACGACCAGAGAATCGAGCCATGCTATACGTTCACTCTTCTGCGAGAACCTGTAGTCCTGATCCATATCCTGCAGCGCATATACCCTGTACTTGCCGGGAGCCACACCACGTATCACGAAATGTCCCTCCGAATCTGTATGCGCTATCCTTTCCAACGGGAGTTTCGTAAATGCGGAATCCTCCAGATTGCTGTGAATGCCAACAAGAATTCCCTTGACCGGTTCCAGATCGGCAGCATTCAGGACATAGCCTGAAAGCTCCATTGTATCCAGACGCTCTCCTGTGGAGAAATTGAAGCAGAAGTCTCCCAGAGGATTTCCTTCATTGTTATCTACAATCGCATCCGCGAAATCAATGGAATAGGTGGTATTCGAACGCAGCGTATCGTTCAGCTTGATCTGAATCTTCCTGTTGTTTATCTGAATGTCGGGCTGTTCGGCCATAGGAGGTGATATCACCACCTTCTCGGCGGCATTCTCTATCTTCACTATCTCATCGAACTCCAATGACACGCTCTTGGTCCTGACACCGGTGGCATTCCTCTTCGGGGAACTGCCCAGAAATACGGGAGGAGTCTCATCATAGCGTCCGCCGTCAGGGCTTCCCATACTGGCACAGCCTATACAAAGTGCCGCAACCATCGACATGGCCGCAGCACCGTATAACACAAACCGCGTATGGAACCGCATCACCTACTTCCCAGCTTTCTTGAAAATGATGCAGGCATTATGCCCACCGAATCCGAACGTATTGGACAGAGCCGTACGGACCTCTCTCGTGCGAGCCTTGTTGAAGGTGAAGTCCATGCGGTAGTCGATATTCTCATCTTCATCACCCTCCTCATGGTTGATAGTCGGCGGAACAATGTCATTATATACGGAGAGTACGCTTATGATGCCCTCAATCGCACCGGCTGCGCCCAGCAGATGTCCCGTCATGGACTTGGTGGCGCTGATGCTCATCCTGTATGCATGCTCGCCGAAGACATTCTGTATGGCGCGGCACTCAGCCACATCGCCGAGAGGCGTGGAAGTGCCATGCATATTTATGTAATCTATATCCTCCGGTTTCATACCGGCATCCTCCAGGGCATTCAGCATTACCTTCGCGGCACCGTTTCCCTCAGGTTCCGGAGCCGTCAGATGGTATGCATCCGCGGAAAGTCCCCATCCTGCGACCTCAGCATAGATTCTGGCACCCCTTGCTTTGGCATGTTCGTACTCCTCCATGACAATGGCACCCGCACCCTCGCCGAGCACGAAACCGTCGCGGCTCGCACTGAGAGGACGCGAAGCCGTTTCCGGAGAGTCATTGCGTGTGGAAAGCGCATGCATCACGCTGAAACCGGTGATACTGCTGGCCGTGTCGGCGGCCTCCGAGCCTCCGGTGATGATGATGTCAGCCTTGCCGAGACGTATCAGGTTCACGGCATCTATCAGTGCATTCGTAGCGGAAGCAC
This sequence comes from Bacteroidaceae bacterium, assembly GCA_024398555.1. Taxonomy (GTDB): domain Bacteria; phylum Bacteroidota; class Bacteroidia; order Bacteroidales; family Bacteroidaceae; genus Colenecus. The sequence continues at coordinate 5,624 of JAKSIW010000064.1, forward strand.
ATGCAGACGAGGTGATATAGTTCGGCCCCGTGAATCCGTTTACGATGGATATGTATGCCGAACTCTGGTTGGAGATAATCTTGGGAATGAAGAACGGAGTCACCTTCAGTTCCTGACCGGGAGAGTTCACCTCCTGCTCATGGATGTCCACCACACTCTCATCGAATGAGAGGATACCGCCCATGCCGACACCGAGAACCACACCAATGCGGTCCGGATTCTCCTTGTCCTTGTCAATGCCTGAATCTCTGATGGCCTCCATCGCACTCACGAAAGCGTAATGCGCACACGGGTCCATCTTGCGTGCCTCCTTGCGGTCCAGGTACTTCGTAATGTCAAAGTCCTTGACCTCGCAGGCGAACTTCACCTTGGTGTTGCACTTCTCCAGATCATACTTTGTGATCGTGGCAGCACCGCTGACGCCTGCGACTATGTTGTTCCAGAATTCCGGAATAGAATTGCCAAGCGGTGTGACGGCGCCAAGCCCCGTCACAACTACCCTTTTAAGCTCCATATCAGATATTACTTCTGACCGGCTGCCTCCTCAATGTAAGCGATAGCCTCACCTACAGTTGTGATGGTCTCAGCCTTGTCATCAGGAATAGAGATGCCGAACTCCTTCTCAAACTCCATAATCAGCTCTACGGTATCCAGTGAATCAGCACCGAGATCATTGGCGAAGTTTGCCTCTGCCGTTACCTCTGATTCCTCAACACCCAGCTTGTCAACTATGATAGCCTGAACTCTTTTTGCAATCTCTGAATCTGCCATAACTGTTGGTTTTTGAAAATTAACGTGCAAAAGAACATCCATTCAACAGAACCGCCAACACTTGTGATTCGCAGATTTTCCAATATTGCACACTTTTTACAAAATAGTGCAACAGTCTCATATTGTTTTGCAGTGTGACTAAACTTTATTACATTCGCAGGTCAATAAGAACACATGATTATGAACTTTACAGAACAGAGTCTCGCCATATTCGAAAAGGTAATCGGAGACTACCACAAATACGACGATGTAGATACCCCGGTATCAAATCCATACGCGAACGGAACTATCGAAAACTGTCTTTACCTCAAGAACTGGATTGACACCGTGCAGTGGCATCTGGAGGACATCATCCGCGATCCGGAGATTGATCCGGCTGAAGCCCTGAAGATAAAGCGCCGCATCGACCGTTCCAACCAGGAGCGTACTGACCTTGTGGAAATGATTGACAGCTGGTTCCTTGAGAAATTCAAGGACGTGCGGATGCTGCCTGATGCAACAATCAACACAGAAAGCCCGGCCTGGGCTGTCGATCGTCTCTCCATCCTCGCGCTGAAAATATATCACATGAGGATTGAGGCAGAGCGCACCGACTCCACTGACGGGCAGCGCAGGAAGTGCGCTGACAAGCTCGCAGTGCTGCTGGAACAGCGCAGCGACCTCTCATGCGCAATCGATCAGCTGCTCGGGGACATGGAGGCCGGCCGCAAGTACATGAAAGTGTACAGGCAGATGAAGATGTACAACGACCCGTCCCTCAATCCTGTTCTATACGCTCAGAATGGCGGAAAGAAGTAAATCCGAGAAACAGACACACATACTCGCCATGCGCTTCTCCGCAGTCGGCGATGTGGCAATGACCGTACCTGTGCTGTACAGTCTCGCAGTCTCACATCCCGAATGCAGAATCACATTTCTGAGCAACAAGCGCTTCGAGCCCATGTTCCGCGCAATGCCGGGGAACGTTCATTTCATGGGTGTGGATCTCAAGAAGGACTACGATGGTACAGGCGGTCTGAACAGGCTTTTCAACGAGCTGGAGACAAAGACCCTGAGATTCGACATGATTGCAGACCTCCACGGAGTCCTGCGCACACATTATCTGGCATTCAGATTCCTGACCTACGGTTACAGGGTACGCACCATCCGCAAGGACAGGATGGCCAGAAAGAAACTTACCAAATCCGACCACAACGGGCTGACACCGCTGCGCACGGCATTTGACCGATACATTGACGTATTTCACAGACTGGGTATTGACTTCAGCATGAGGTTCCAGTCCATCCACCCGGAAGCTGTCGCAGCCGATACGGACTGGGATGCCATCAGGAATCTGGCCGGCAGCAAGGGAGACATGCACTGGATCGGCATTGCCCCCTTCGCCGCATTCGAAGGCAAGGTTTACCCAATCAGGCTGATGGAGAAGGTCGTTAGCAGGCTTGATGCGGAGGGCGGCAGCAGACTTTTCGTATTCGCTTACGGCAAGGAGCAGGAACAGATTGCCGGATGGAGTGAGAAATACAGGTCTGTGGTCCTGGTGAACGGATGTCTCAGCATGTGGCAGGAACTGCTGCTGATGAGTCAGATGGAGGTGATGCTGGCAATGGATTCGGCCAACATGCATCTGGCATCCCTCGTCGGACTGCCTGTGGTGTCAGTATGGGGTGCCACACACCCGGCGGCAGGATTCCTCGGATACGGCCAGTCTGACAGCGACTGCGTGCAGAAGGATATGCTGTGCCGTCCGTGTTCCATCTACGGAAAGAAGCCCTGCATGTTCGGTGACTACCGCTGCATGACCTCCATCCCGGCCGACGACATCCTAGCGCGGCTCAGAAAGCATCTCTGATTTCATACGGCACACCCGACGCGGTGATACCCGCACCTGCAATGGTGAAGCTTTCGGAATAAGAGTTGTTGTAGAACTCCACTTCGGCATGGCCGTTCTCATCGGTGATCACATTGGGATTCCAGTAAAGCGTACGCCGATAGTCAACATCTCCCTTCAACGGGCCGTCAGGATACTGCGGACTGTAGAAATCATAATGCCGGGAATAACCCAGAAGCGTGGTGAGACGGCTGCTGATATCGAAGAGTTCCTTTCGGGTGGCACGTTCGAAATCCTCCTTCATTACGACCTCCACCAGACGGACACGCTCATACAGTTCATCAACAGACAGATATACCATCGTATTAGTCAGATGTTTCTTGTATAGCGGACAGAGTTCCAGCAGATCCTTCATATACATCGGCTTTTCGAACACATTGATGCTCTTTATGTCAACCGCATCAATTTCCATAGGATGTTCATACTTGCCCTGATACAGATACTCCTTGGAATCGTGAACATAGTAGATCCACCGGATATTCGGGTATTGCTCTTTTGCATAACCTTTTTCAATCAAATATCCCTGCAGGTCCGTAGTAAACTCACCCTTGTCCCTTTCATGCTCCGTATCGGACTTCACGTCATGCGTCTTGAACGTGAAATAGTCTATGTATATCCGCTTGTCATTAATATCTACATCGGGCAGGAGATATCCCATATCCTCATAAACCAGTTTGGGTGCAATGAGCGAATCCTCGCCGACAATCTCCGTCACCACATCGCGGTACCGCCTTCTTTTTCCGACTACATTGCGCTTACTGCCGGCAATGACAAGTTCCTCCGGACTGTACTGGCGTATTTCCGGAATTATGGAGCGTTCAAGCATGATTCTGGCCGGGGAACCCAGCTTCAGAAAGCGCTTGTCATCCACACTCAGGCGGACGTGTGCCAGTTCATCGAAATCCGAAATGTTGAATCCGAAATAACCGCCCTGCTCCGTCTTGCATTTGAACATTTCAGTCTTTGACTTATCCAGCAGAGGCATGACGGATGCACGTGTAATGATGCCATCCATAGGTTTGCGACGGCCGACGGACTGAATCCATCCGTTCATGCCCAAACCACGTTCCAGGCGATGCTGCTCCTGATACGGTGTGACTGCAGCCATCATCCGCCAGTCATAACGCTCCCACCCCTGAACCAGCATCAGCAGATCCAGAGCCTCTGAATGTTCCCTGTCATCCGACTCGAAATAATACTCCGGCTCATACACCATGCCGCGCAGGTCGGAGGAGAGCAGCAGTGACGTGCGCAGATCCGTTTCCGATACCATCTCAGGGCATTTGCCGTCACGCACCGAGAGACAGAAGCGGTCACGAAGCGGTACGGAATCCACTCCCGCTGTCAGGTTGAAGTCAATATGGATCTTTTCAAAGGGTTCATACTTGTCCCTGTCTGTGACAAATGTCAGCTTGGGAACAGGCTGCGAACCGCGATGGTAGATGTATCGTGTGGCATAAACATTTCCGGAAACATCGAACAGAGTCAGCTGGCACACGCCCTCCGGCACACCGTCAAGCGGTATTCCAGCCATTGCTGACATGCCCGGCTTCACTGCCAGCTTTCCGAAATGCATAACCTCTCCGCGGCATGTCAATGTAAGCCCCAAAGTATCCTCATACATTTTTGCCGAAGCGATTACCGAGACGGACAGGGAATCACCTGCATTGGCCACCGCCATGGCATAGCCGTCCGGTTCGGCAGAAGGCAGTTTGAAACTGTAAGTACTGCCATCGTATGTAAAGCTGACCTTACCTGTTTTCCCGGTCGGTGTCACCACGAAACTGCCCATCCCGTCATGAACCACTTCAAGAGGTACCTCGTCATTCAGAAATCCGTCGGCATCCACTCCCAGACCATTGCTGCCTGTCAGCTTGAACGCCACGCGGCACGGCAGTCCGGTGATGAGATGGCCTCCCTCGGGATAGAACTCGGCATTGAGCGCATCCATTTCCCTGACCTGGGGCCGGTACTGCTCTATGTCACTCTTCTTCTCCTTGATGACAGGATGCTCACCGTAGTAGTTTCCTTCTATGACCGGATTCTCGAAAACAGGAAGGACACGCGAGAACACCTTGTCATCCCCGAAATTGAGCATGTGGGAGGTATAGGCACGCACCTCATAGAATCCGCTCGAATACGGCAGTACCGTACCGCGTCTGTCCCGCGCAGCCTGGGTCGCACCATCGACAAGCGGGAACGAGCCGTCAGCCTGACCTGCCACTATCTTCAGCTTCTCCTGTTTCAGGACTGTTCCATTCGGTGAAAGCAGCTCCACATAGAGCACCCCGCTCGGGGCACGGTGACAGTCCGATGCCTGCACCACAAATGCCTTGAACCAGATTGTCTCGCCCGTATAATAAGAGGTGTTGTCAAACTGGAGATACACCTTCTCCTGCGGAAAAATGTGCCCGAACTGATGCACATTGCCTGCAAAACGCATCAGGGCCTGTCCCGGAGATTGCATGCCGGTCTCCTGCGCGCCCACGTAGAGACATGACAGCGCACAGAAAGCAATCATCAGCAATCTTCGTACAATTCTCATTTCACAAGCACTTTACTTACTGTTCCATCCTGGGAGCGAACGATGTTGATACCCGGTCTGAGCGTACCGGTCTCCACTCCGTCAGGTGAGAAGACTGTCTCCGCACCATCCTCCAGAGCCGGTTGGATAACGCCTGTATCCTCAGCCCTGTTCAGCCGGCATTCCGCAAGCAGGAACTCATCAAAGCCACTTCCGGCATTGCGGAACTCTATGATATACCTGCCTTCCTCCTTTATCTCAAATGTGAGTTCGCGGACCGGAGACGACGCTATGGAAGCACCGGTATTACCATTGGCGTTCGGAGTGGCCGGATATGTGGATGATGTCGCAACAGAAGTGCCGCTGGACTTCAGGATTCTAGCCCTATAGGATGGCGACCCCTTCCATGCAGCCATTACGAAAGTCAGTTTGTACATACCCGGTTTCAGATTGAGATAATACCCGGACTGACGTCCGTAATCGGCCAGCGATTCGCGCCAATAGAGCGCCTTGCCCTGCCAACCCTTGAATCCGCTCATCGTCCTCGCACCGGAACCGTATGAGTTCGGATAGCTGTGCACTTCGTTACCGCCCTGCACAGCACGCCATCCTGCGGGGAAAGTGCCGGCCAGCACATTGGAATAGTCCAGCTGCCAGACAAGTGAATTGTCCTTCAGGATAGCTCCGATTGTGACATCGTTGCCAGGCATGACAAACGCATCATTCACAATGCTGATGCCACCATGTATGACATTCCAGTCCTCAAAACTGAATCCGTAGGAGGTCTCCGCAGACAGCGTGACCGGGTCACCCTCTTCCACCAGTGTCTGCGATGCAGTTATCACACCGCCGTCCGACTGCTGCAGACGCACGTTATAGAGGAATGTCCTGTT
>JAKSIW010000065.1 GCA_024398555.1 Bacteroidaceae bacterium
CCTGGACTTCTATCGGGGCGAGGAACTCGCTTTTTAGCTGAACAGGGGACAGGTTCCGTTCACCGGACTCCGGTGAACGGAACCTGTCCCCTGTTCATCGATTTTTTTGCAAAAAGTTTGCAGGATGTGGAAAACTGTATAACTTTGCAGATAGAAAAGTGATAATTATGAGTTTTGGTTACACCTACTACTATTATTATTACCGCACGTAATCGTGGGGCCGGTCGGTGTGCTGTTACTGATAAGCGAGATAACAGGAAGACCTGCTCCACATACGGGGCAGGTTTTTTTGTGGCTGAAGACAGATATTGCAGATAGGAAATGTAATAAAAAACAAATATGACGATGGAAAGAAAATTCTGGGAAGAGGAGATTGAGACGATGTCTCGTCCGAATTTGGAGAAGCTGCAGGTGGAACGTCTGAAGAAGACGGTTGAAATTGCAATGGGTTCGAAGTTCTACGCTCCGATATTCAAGGAGAGAGGCATAACACCGGAGAGCATCAGGTCCGTGGAGGATATACGCAGATTCCCGTTCACGACGAAGAACGACCTGCGTTCCACATATCCGTTCGGCATTGCTTCTGTGCCGTTGCAGAAGGTGGTCCGTCTGCATTCATCCAGCGGAACGACAGGCAATCCTACTGTCATTCTTCACACAAAGAAGGATATTGACGAATGGGCGAATGCAATGGCCCGCAGTATGTTTGCCACCGGTCTGCGTGACACGGATATAATTCAGAATACTTCAGGCTACGGAATGTTCACGGGCGGTCTGGGCATCCAGTATGCAGCAGAGCGTCTTGGCGCATTGACAGTACCTGCTGCTGCAGGCAACAGCCTCCGCCAGTTCAAGTTCATTCAGGATTTCGGTACTACCGCACTGCACTGCATACCGAGCTATGCTACCCGTCTCGCCACAGTATTCAGGGAGCAGGGCGTTGATCCGCGCGACACGACCGTGACCAGAATGATTATCGGTGCCGAGCCCCACTCCGAGGCACAGCGCAAGCGTATTGAGGAGATATGGGGCTGCAAGGCCTACAACAACTTCGGTATGAGTGAAATGTGCGGACCGGGCGTGGCTATCGAATGTGAGGAGCAGAACGGAATGCACATCTGGGAGGACAACTATATCGTCGAGATTGTGGATCCTGTCACTCTGGAGCCGGTTCCGGAAGGCGAGCTCGGCGAGCTCGTGCTGACCACGCTGAACCGTGAGGCAATGCCGCTGTTCCGCTACCGTACGCGCGACCTGACCCGCTTCCTGCCGGGTGACTGTCCTTGCGGCCGTACGCATCGCCGCCTGCAGCGCTTCCAGGGCCGCAGCGATGACATGATGATTGTCAGGGGCGTGAACATCTTCCCGATACAGATTGAGAAGATACTGATGCAGTTCTCAGAGCTGGCAAGCGACTTCCTGATTATACTGGAGACATCCGAAGACAACGACAACATGACCGTACAGGTGGAGCTTGCCAAGGCTACGGATGACTTCAAGCTTCTGGAGAATCTGAAGAGGGAAATCACACATCGCCTGAAGGACGAGATTCTGATGACCCCGAAGGTACAGCTTGTCGGAAAGGGAGTCATCCCGCAGAGTGACGGCAAGGCCGTGAGAGTGAAGGATTTGAGAAATAACCATTAATAAGCGGATGTGATATGAAGACTATAAAGCAACTTTCCGTATTTTTAGAGAACAGTCAGGGAAGCCTCAAGAAGATACTGAGCGCTCTGAGTAACCAGAACATCGAGATTCAGGCGGCATCTGTTGCCGATACCAATGACTACGGCATCCTTCGCCTGATTACCTCCGACCAGATCAAGACGTGCAGACTGCTTTCCGACATTGGCGTGCTGGTCAATGTCAATGAGGTGCTGGCTGTATCAATTGAGGACAGCATGGCTGCATTTGCCTCCACAGTAGCCGTTCTTTCAGACAATGGAGTGGAGATCAATTATCTTTATACTTTCACGAAGGATGCGAAACTTGTGCTGATAATCCGCCCTGCAGATCTGGAGAAGGCCTGCGCGGTGGCCGAGGCGAATGGCCTGACTCTCATTCAGGGTTGGGAATAATTGTTCCAATAATAAAAAACAAGCAGTCATGTTTCTGAAAATAGCACTTCTGGTTCTGTTCTTTGCAGTGATGATAGGTGTGGGCATTTACTGTCGCAAGAGCGCGACGGATGTCCGCGGGTTCGTGCTCGGCGGCCGCAACGTGGGTTCCTGGCTCACGGCATTCGCATTCGGCACATCATACTTTTCGGCTGTAATCTTTGTCGGTTATGCCGGCCAGTTCGGCTGGAAATACGGTCTCGCTTCCACCTGGATAGGTATCGGAAATGCTCTTATCGGCTCACTGCTGGCATGGAGAATCTTAGGCCGCCGCACCAGACTGCTGACCCAGCACCTGCGCAGCGCTACCATGCCAGACTTCTTCGGTGCCCGCTTTGACTCGAAGGCATTGAAGATAGCTGCGTCTGTCATTGTGTTCGTGTTCCTGATTCCTTATACCGCATCGCTCTACAACGGTCTGTCGCGCCTGTTCGGAATGGCGTTCGGCATCGACTACACATGGTGCGTGATAGGAATGGCAGTCCTTACGGCAATATACGTGCTTGTGGGCGGGTATATGGCGACTGCCGTCAATGACTTCATCCAGGGTATGATCATGCTGGTGGGAATCTGCGCCGTCATCGCTGCCGTCCTGAAGAGCAACGGCGGTTTCACGGAGGCCGTCCAGAGTCTGTCAGCCATCCAGTCGGAGTCCGCTCCGAATCTGTCGGGAGCCTTCGTGTCGTTTTTCGGCCCGCAACCGCTGTACCTGCTCGGAGTTGTCCTGCTGACATCCCTCGGTACCTGGGGACTTCCGCAGATGGTAGGCAAGTTCTACGCTATCCGCGATGAAAACGCCATCCGCAAGGGTACTTTCATCTCCACCATGTTCGCTTTTGTGGTGGCCGGCGGCTGTTACTTCCTCGGCGGTTTCGGCCGTCTGTATGGCAGTGTCATCGAGTATTCAGCCAATGGAACTCCCGTTTACGACAGCATAGTGCCGTCGATGCTGCAGGCTCTGCCGGATGTGATGATAGCCATCGTCATCATTCTGGTGCTTTCCGCCTCGATGTCAACGCTCTCGTCACTGGTCCTCACGTCCGGTTCCACCCTTACACTTGACATAATCTTTGCAAAGAATGATGCCGGCCGCAGGAAGGAGAATGAGAAGCAGGTGCTGCTCTGCATCCGTCTGTTCGTGCTCTTCTTCATTGCCGTGTCATCAGTTATCGCTATCATCCAGGCCAAGAGCTCAGTCACCTTCATCGCACAGCTGATGGGTATCTCCTGGGGCGCGCTGGCCGGCGCATTCCTGGCTCCGTTCCTGTACGGCCTGTACTGGAAACGCACCACTCCGGCCGCTGTCTGGACCAGCTTCATAGTCGGTGTGGTCCTGATGTGCGGCTGCATGTACGGAACATTCACCCATACGCAGTTCCTGTCGCCGTACTTCTCGTCGCCAATCAATGCCGGTGTACTGGCTATGGTGGCCGGTCTTGTCATCGTGCCGATTGTGAGCCTCATCACTCCTGTCCGCAACGGCAGGGAGGTAGATGCCATGTTCGAGTGCTATGACCGTACCGTCCGCGTTCACGCTTCCGACACACTCGTTGACGGCGAAGAAGAGTAGCCTGCGGTTTTTTATGAGCTGTTGTAGCAAATTGCCTTCTGATTCGTCAAATATAAAGTAGCTAAATAATATACAGGAAAAATGAAGAAGATTGCAGTGCTGCTGTCGGCAGCGATGATGTTGTCTGGTTCATGCGTCATTTCGTCTAATGGCACTACTGTCGTGGGGTTGTACAGTGAGAATGGCGGTGACTATGTCGAGGAAATGACCGATTTGGGCCGCTTTCACGAAATTCAGGCTCATGGACCGTTCAATGTACATTTCGTCCAGTCTGACACAGCCAAGGTGCTGCTTGAGGGAATAGAAGAATCCGTCAAGGCGGTCCTGGCTGATGTGACAGACGACAAACTGGTTCTGAGACTGGAGAAGGGAACCTATAAGAAACTTGTCCTGAAGGTCACGGTATATGCTCCGTCCATTACGGATTTCATGTCTTCCGGAAGTGGCGACCTGTACGATTGCGACGGACACGATGAGGGAAAGGACGATGTGGAATACTCCTGCCATGGCAGCGGTGACCTGTTCGTCATGAAACTGAAGTGCGGAGATCTCGATATCAGTACAAGCGGCAGCGGTGATGTGGTGCTTTCGGATATTACTGCATTTGGTGAAATTGACATGGCATCCAACGGCAGTGGCGATATACGGGCCGAGAGGATTACCGATGCCGATTCTGATTCGGACCTTTCGCTCAGTAAAAGCGGCAGCGGTGATGCGAATCTGGATGGAGTGAATATAAAAGGTGACATTGAACTGAGAACAAGCGGCTCAGGCTCCATTACCGTGAACGGTTCCTGCAATGATGTCAGTGCCTCCACTCATGGCAGCGGCAGCATCAGAGGCAGTTTGAAATACAACAGACTGAGCAAGTCCGAACACGGAAGCGGAAACATCCGTCTGTAAGCGTCCTGCACAAGGACATTTTTATCCGTTTTTCGGGGACAATACTTACCCGGACTGTATATTGGTTTAATATTTCTTCATATCTTTGAGAACTTTACGTTCAGGCTATGAAGAAAGTAACCAAATATGGAATTGTGGCCCTGATAGTAGTCGGCCTGACAATTCTTGGAATCAGGCGCTTTGTGCCGCACGAGAACAGTGATTTGAAGTCTGCAGCCGGACAGACTCCCGGGATGGGGGCGGGGAAGAAGGTCCTTCTGGTCCGTTCTGTGATCATCCGCGAGAAACCGCTGGAGGACGGTATCAACATCAGCGGAAGCCTTATCCCGAACGAGGAGGTGAATCTGAGTTTCGAGACATCGGGCAAGATTACCGAGATATGTTTCGAGGAGGGTACCGAGGTACGGAAGGGCGAGATTCTGGCCCGCATCAACAGCGAACCGCTGCAGGCACAGCTCAAGAAGCAGGAGGCGCAGCTCAAACTGAATGAGGACCGCCTGTACCGTCAGCAGACGCTGCTGGAGAAGGAGGCTGTCAGCCAGGAGACATATCAGCAGGCCGAGGCGAGCCTTTCGGCATTGAAGGCTGACATTGAGGAAATCCATGCGAAGCTTGCACAGACCGAGTTGAGGGCTCCGTTCGATGGAATCATAGGACTGCGTCAGGTCAGTGTCGGTGCATACGCATCGCCCAACACTGCGGTCGCGACCCTGACAAATACCGCCAAACTGAAAATAGAGTTCTCCGTACCCGAGCGTTATGCCGGTATCCTGAAGCCGGGAGCTCCGCTCACATTCCGTGTCGAGGGCGAGCCGAAGGAGTACAGTGCGAATGTATATGCCACCAATTCCATCGTGGACCAGAATACGAGGACCTTCTCAGTCCGTGCAATCTATGACAATTCCACCCGTGAGCTGGTTCCGGGACGATACGTGAGCGTGAGCCTTGTCACACGCACATTCGAAAATGCGATGGCTGTTCCGAGCGAGGCCATCATCTCCGAGATGGGTATTGACAAGGTCTTCCTGTACAAGTCGGGCAAGGCTGTTCCTGTGGAGATAAGCAAGGGACTGCGTACAGATGCCGAGGTGCAGATAACATCCGGCCTGGAAGTGGGCGATACGGTCATCACCAGCGGTATCATGCAGCTGCGTACCGGCATGGCGGTGGAACTGAAGGAAATCAACTGACATCCGGGCCATGAACATATCTGAACTTAGCATACGCCGCCCGGTTCTGGCTACGGTCTTCGTGCTGATAATCCTGATATTCGGTGCGGTGGGCTTCGTCGGCCTGGGAGTCAGGGAGTATCCGTCTGTAGATAATCCCATCATTTCTGTATCATGCTCATATCCGGGTGCAAATGCCGAGGTGATTGAGAATCAGATAACAGAACCTCTTGAACAGCAGATCAACGGTATTCCGGGCATCCGTTCGCTGACAAGCGTCAGCCAGTACGGAAACAGCCGCATCACCGTGGAGTTCGAGCTTTCGGTCGATCTGGAGACCGCTGCGAATGATGTCCGCGACAAGGTGTCCCGCGCACAGCGCCAGCTCCCGCGCGACTGCGACCCTCCTACGGTGTCGAAGGCCGATGCCGATGCGACACCTATCCTGATGGTGGCAATTCAGAGTGACAAGAGGTCGCTTCTGGAGATCAGCGAGATAGCCGACCTGGTAGTCAAGGAGCAGCTCCAGACCATCCAGGACGTGAGCAGCGTCATGATATGGGGCGAGAAGCGCTACTGCATGCGACTCTGGCTGGACCCGGTCAAGATGTCCGGTTACGGAATCACTCCGATGGACGTGAAGAATGCTCTGGACCGCGAGAACGTGGAGCTGCCTTCCGGAACCATTGAGGGCAATACTACCGAACTGGAGATCCGTACCCTCGGACTCATGCATACCACAGATGAGTTCAACAATCTGGTAGTCCGTCATGACGGCGACCGCATCATCCGCTTCAGCGATATCGGTCAGGCCGAGCTGAGCCCGCGCGACATCAAGAGCTACATGAAGATGAACGGCGTGCCGATGGTGGGCGTTGTGGTCACTCCGCAGCCCGGTGCCAATCACATTGACATTGCCAACAGCGTCTATGAGAGGATGAAGCTGATGCGCAAGGATCTGCCGGAGGATGTGGAATACACTTACGGATTTGACAACACCAAGTTCATCCGTGCCAGTATCAAGGAGGTGAAGGACACTGTGTTCGAGGCACTGCTGCTGGTTATCATCATCATCTTCCTGTTCCTTCGTGACTGGCGTGTGACGCTTATCCCGTGTCTGATTATCCCGATATCTCTGATCGGTACGTTCTTCGTGATGTATATCCTCGGTTTCAGTATAAATGTGCTGACCATGCTGGCCATAGTGCTGGCTGTGGGACTCGTGGTGGACGATGCCATTGTCATGACGGAGAACATCTATGTGAGGATAGAGCGTGGAATGACTCCGAAGAAGGCCGGAATAGAGGGCGCGAAGGAGATTTTCTTTGCCGTGCTCTCCACCTCCATCACTCTGCTGGCGGTGTTCATTCCGATTGTCTTCATGGAGGGAACGACGGGCCGTCTGTTCCGCGAGTTCAGTTTCGTGATAGCGGGAACCATCGTCATCTCCACATTTGTGGCATTGACCTTCACGCCAATGATGGCTACGAAGATTCTGGTCAGAAAGGAGAAGAAGAATGCCTTCTACCGCTGGAGCGAGCCGTTCTTTGACGGCATGAACCGTTATTACAGCAGGAGTCTCGGGTATTGCCTGAATCACCGATGGATAGCGATTGCCGTCATGAGTGCCGCTATGATAGGCTGCGTAATCATGTGGGTGCTGCGTCCTGCCGAGATGGCTCCGCTGGAGGACCGTTCGCAGATAACCGTCCGAACCCAGGGACCGGAGGGCGTAACCTACGAATATATGCGCGACTACACTGAAGCCATCAATGACATCGTGGACTCCATCATGCCTGATGCAGAGTATGTCACTGCAAGAGTATCTAACGGAGGTGGCAACATCCAGATAACCCTGAAGGATATCAAGGAGCGCAGCTACAGCCAGATGGATGCCGCAGCGCGTCTGACCAGTGCGGTCCAGAGCGAGAACGATGCCCGTTCCTTCGTGCAGCAGCAGTCTTCATTCACCGGAGGCAGAGGCGGCAGAATGCCTGTGCAGTATGTCCTGCAGGCCACCAATATAGAAAAGCTGCAGGAGGTTCTGCCTGAGTTCATGGCGAAGGTTCAGGACAATCCGATATTCCAGATGGCGGATGTTGACTTGAAGTTCTCCAAGCCTGAGGCGCGAATCTCCGTGAACCGCGAGAAGGCCAACATGCTCGGCGTGAGCACCCGCGACATAGCCCAGACTCTTCAGTACGGACTGAGCGGACAGCGTATGGGCTACCTGTATATGAATGGCAAGCAGTACGACATCATCGGTGAGATAAACCGTCAGCAGCGCAATACTACACAGAACCTGAAGTCCATCTATCTGCGCAGTGCGGCAGGGGACATGATCCAGATGGAGAATCTGGTGGATCTGAACGAGGGCATCGCGCCTCCGAAACTGTATCGCTACAACCGTTTCGTATCAGCCACTGTCTCCGCAGGACTGGCTCCCGGATATACCGTGGGCGAGGGCATCGACGAGATGGACAAGATTGCCAAGGAAGTTCTGGATGATACGTTCCGCACTGCCCTGACAGGCGAGTCCCGCGAGTTCCGCGAGAGTTCCAACTCCCTGTTCTTCGCCTTCGGTCTGGCACTGATTCTGATATACCTGATTCTGGCCGCCCAGTTCGAGAGCTTCCGCGACCCGTTCATCATCATGCTTACAATTCCGCTGGCTGTATGCGGCGCACTTGTCTTCATGACCTGCCGCGACCAGACAATGAACATCTACAGTGAAATCGGTATCATCATGCTCATCGGACTCGTGGCAAAGAACGGTATTCTCATTGTGGAGTTCGCCAATCAGAAGCTGGCTGCTGGTGTGGAGAAGTTCACAGCCATCCGCGAGGCCGCCACACAGCGTCTGCGTCCGATTCTGATGACCAGCACATCCACAATGCTCGGCCTGCTGCCGCTGATGTTTGCCGGCGGTGAAGGTGCGGCCGGACGCATTGCCATGGGTACGGCAGTAGTGGGAGGAATGCTTATCTCCACATTCTTCACCATGTACATCGTACCATCCATCTACACCTACATTTCATCTGCAAAAAAGAATGACGATGAGAACGAATAGGCTTTATATACTTCTGACCATTGCGCTCGCAGGCCCTGTGGCCAATGCGCAGGTGATGTCGCTCGGTGAATGCATAGACCGCGGACTGGACAGGAACTATCAGATACGTATAGCCCGCACGGACGAGGCTGTCTCCGCCAATAATGACAGCTGGGCATCGGCCGGCGCCATGCCGTCTGTTGACATTTCAGCCGGTTACAGCGGTACCGTCACCAGCCGCGACACCAAGGACAGGACTTCAGGTGACGTCAGTGAGACCCGTGATGTTTTTGACCAGACCCTATCCTCTTCGATAGGCGCGTCGTGGACCGTTTTCAACGGCTTCAAGGTGATGGCTGCCCGGGAGAAGCTGCGTGAGCTGCACAGCCAGGGGGAACTCCGTACGCGTATCGCTATCGAGGACTTCGTGGCCCAGATAGCATCCGAATACTACAACTATGTCCGTCAGTCCATGCGCATGGACAATCTGAACTATGCGGTGGAACTTTCAAAAGAACGTGTCCGCATTGTGCAGGAACGCTACAATATCGGCAACAACTCACGACTGGACCTGAAGCAGGCCCAGGTCTATTTCAATGCCGACAGCGCCAAGAGCCTCAAGCAGAACGAGGCACTTGCGACAGCCCGTATCCGCATCAACAGACTTATGTCGGAACCGGACCTGGACAGCTACTTTGTCGTGGCGGACACCGCAATACAGCTGAAGTCCGACCTTGACCGCATCAGCCTGGAACGGGACATGATGGAAAGCAATCTCTCTCTCATCAGGGCTGAAAGCAACAGCCGCATAGCTCAGGAGGACCTCAAGAGCGTGAATTCGCGCAATTACCCGTATCTCAGACTGAGTGCGGGATTCGGGTATTCCCGCAATATCTACGATACCGGAAGCACTTCTTCCAGAAACAACTGGGGACCTGATTTCGGAGCCTCGATAGGCTGGAACATCCTGGATGGCAAACATCGTACCGACAGGCTGAACGCCCGTCTGGACATACAGAACGCGGAACTGTCCCGTCAGGAGGTGGAACAGTCGCTGCGTGCGGATTTCGCCGATCTGTGGCAGGCATATCAGAACAACCTGCTCCTGCTGGAACTGGAACGCCAGAATCTTCTCACGGCACAGGAGTCGCACCAGATAGCATGTGAGCGCTATCTGATAGGAGAACTCTCCGGACTGGAGATGCGTGAAGCGCAGATTTCGCTGCTGGATGCGGAGGAGAGTCTGCTGCAGGCCGAATATGATACCAAAATATGTGAAATCAGTCTTTTACAGATAAGCGGCCATATTCTGGATTATCTGCAGTGAAATTCTTAATAATTCGTAAAAAAAGTTTACCTTTGGGCATTATTCAAGTCAAAGAGACAACAATATATTAATAGAAAGGTATGAAAAGGAATCTTTTAGTTATCGCAGCTGTCATGGCATCCATGAGCTGCTTCGCACAGTTCCCGGGTTTCGGTGGCGGTATGCCTCCGATGGGTGGCGGTATGCCGGGCTTCGCAGGTCTTGGCGGTGACCAGTCATCACAGACTCAGGCTGAGTATTCGGAGAAGTTTGCTGATATTGACTATGTAGGCGATGATCAGGTGTTCCACAAGCTGGACATCTATCTGCCGAAGGAGGTTAAGGACAAGTATCCTGTCGTAGTGCATATTTACGGCAGTGCATGGGGTTCCAACAGCTCCAAGGGCATGGCTGACATCAACACCATCTGCGCTGCTCTGCTGAAAGCCGGATATGCCGTCGTAACACCGAATCACCGCGCTATTGCTGATGCCAAGTGGCCTGCACAGATCAATGACATCAAGGCTGTCATCAGATTCATCCGCGGTAATGCTGACAAATACAAGTTTGACACTTCCTTCATTGCAACTTCCGGCTTTTCATCCGGCGGTCATCTGGCCAGCACCTGTGCTCTGTCAAACGGAGTGAAGGTCGCCAAGCTCGGCAAGGCCGAATATGACATCGAGGGAAGTCTGGGCGCATACACCGATCAGTCCAGCAATGTAAACGCATTCGTCAACTGGTCCGGTTCCACAGAGGTTCTGCACATGGACTGCGGCAATGCAATGCAGTTCGGCGGTCCGGGCAACTCGCCTGAAGAGCAGATTCTCGGTATGCCGAAGGAAGGCAATGAGGACAATTTCATGCTCCTCTCACCGTCAGGCTATCTGGACAAGGACGATGTCCCGGGTTATATCTTCCATGGTGACAAGGACTTCGTAGTCGCATCCTGCGTCAACCAGTTCCTCTATGACCAGATGCAGAAGTACGGTGTGGAGAGCTACATCGTTCACGAGCCGGAAGGCGGCCACGGCATGGGCATGTACTCGGAGGAGAACCTCAAGAAAATGACAGATTTCCTGGACGACGTACGCACACGCAAGTAACGGAAATAATCAAAATGCATATAAAAACCGGTCGGAGTGAGAAGCTCTTACCGGTTTTTTATATTTTTGCATCCGAATCAATGGGGTATTAGCTCAGTTGGTAGAGCGCTAGGTTCGCAATCTAAAGGTCACGGGTTCGACTCCCGTATGCTCCACAGGGGACAGGTCTCTGATTCATCTAATATGGTGAATCAGAGACCTGTCCCCTGATTCATTTGCCGTTTACATATAAATCACTATTTTTGTGGTTGT
>JAKSIW010000066.1 GCA_024398555.1 Bacteroidaceae bacterium
TTCATCCCAATCCGGTAATTATGAATCTCCGTATCACTTTCATGCTCATCGCTTGCGCGACCCTTACTGTGTCTGCGCAGAAAAATTACGAAATCGGCATTCCTTCAGACCCCGAGCATTATGGTTATCTGAATGACTATCTCCCGCTCAAGGAGTATGTTGACACTGACAGATATCCCAACTTCAAGCTGGGAGGTGCCACGATTGCGAACACCTATCTGTCATCAGGTCTCACAAGCGGAATGATCAATACCAATTTCGCGGAAACCGTACCTGGCAATGCAATGAAGATGGCCAGCTGCGTGGATGGCAACGGCAATATGAATTTCGGTACAGTGACCAAATTTGTCGATGCCGTTACGAAGGCAGGACTGGATGTGTATGGCCATACTCTGGCCTGGCACGCACAGCAGCCGGGATCATGGCTCCGTCAGCTGATAAAGGACAGACCTGCCGAGGATATTCCCGGTGCCGATATTCCGGTATATGTGCCATTTACCGAGAAGGATTTCCGCAAGGCGCAGAATGTGGGATGGACTGCAGACAAGAACCAGTACGGTTTCTCCCTGTCGTTTTCCGATACCGACGGACTGAGGATTCATACTACGAAGAAGTGCAATTCGTGGGAGGTGCAGTTCGTGTCGATGGAAAACATCCTGTTGGAGAAGGGCAAGACCTACAGGATGACAATGACTGTGAAGGGCTCGGCTTCCGGCAAGCTGCACAGCAAGCTGGGAGACTGGAGCGTAGGGACCAATAAGGATATACCGTTCACCAGTGATTGGAAGGATGTCACCGTCGAATATAAATCTCAAGGAGGCAGTTTCCTGCTGCTGCAGTGCGGCGATTTCGTGGGAGACATCTATATCCGCTGCATCCGCTTCGAGGAGATGAAGATGGCAAAGGAAATGTCCGTGGAACGCAGGTGCATCGTGGTCAATACCACTGACAAGCAGTCAAGCATCGAGGACAACCAGTTCTGGATAGTCAGCAACAGCAATTTCAAGCAGGGTAACAAATATGAACTTACTGTCGATGTCATGGCAGACAAGGCCGCCACGGTGTCCACTCATATTCACAGTACTCCGGGCACATACATCACTTCCAATGCGATAGGCAAGCTAAGTTTCACCACACTCTGGAATACCGTCAGGATAAGCGGCTCCTTCAACCGTTCCGGCAAATCCATCGCATTCAATCTGAGCGATTGTCCTGAGGCCAACAGTTTTTACTTCGACAATATCAGCCTGAAGATAGACGGTAAGGAGTGTGTCATAAACGGCGATCTGGAGGGCACGGATGTGAGCAGCTTCAGAGTGAAGGTGGGTGCCGGCAGTATCGATAATCCGGAGATTCAGGACAGCATCACTTGTGTAGTTGTGCCTACTCCCACACCTCTCACCCAGAAGGAGGTCCACGACACTCTTGTCTGGGCAATGGATAAGTGGATCAGTGGAATGATGAAGGCATGCGGCGGCAAGGTGAAGGCCTGGGACGTGGTCAATGAAGCCATTTCCGGTGGCGGCGATGACGGTCAGGGCAACTATCCGCTCCAGCACAACGACGGCACTTCCAATGACTTCTTCTGGCAGGACTATATGGGAGACCTTGAGTATGTACGTTCTGCTGTACGTCTGGCCCGCAAATATGGTCCTGAGGACATAAAGCTCTTCGTCAATGACTACAATCTGGAGAGCGACTGGGACGGCAACAAGAAGCTGAAGTCGCTGATTAACTGGATAAAGAAATGGGAGGCGGACGGAGAGACCTACATTGACGGCATCGGCTCGCAGATGCATATCTCCTGCTATATGAACGAGAGCACCCAGAACAGCAAGAAGAATGCCATTACCAATATGCTGAAACTGATGGCTTCGTCCGGCAAGCTCGTGCGAATCAGCGAGTTCGACATGGGCATGGTGGATGCTTCCGGCAAGGATGTGCCTACGGGCAAGATGACCGAGGCGATGCACAAGAGGATGGCAGACTTCTACGCCTGGATAATAAAGCAGTACCTGAGCATCATTCCGCCCGAGCAGCAGTGGGGAATCTGCTTCTGGTGCCCCACAGACTCACCCTCCAACAGCGGATGGCGTGCCGACACCCCCGTCGGTCTCTGGACAGTTGACTATTATCGCAAGCATACCTATGCCGGCGTAGTGAAAGGTCTCGGAGGCGTCCCGACATCGGTGGAGCCGATTATCTCGTACGAACAGGCTCTCAGCAATTCTCCCGGCATATACAGTATCACAGGCTCTGTACTTCCGGAAGGCGTGAGCGAGGAGTCTCTGCCGCATGGCATATACATCATAGACGGTCGCAAGGTCGTCAAGTAACAGACCGATGTTCTCATTAAAAGTATCACAATATGAAGTTACGCAATGTTTTCCGACTGGTGCTTGTCGCAATGCTGGCAGTGCCGTTCAGTGTCAGCGCTCAGAATCCTGACCCGAACTTTTTTATCTATCTGTGTTTCGGACAGTCCAATATGGAGGCTGGAGCCGTGCCTGCCGAGCAGGACAAGAACTTTACCGACCCCCGATTCCAGTTCGTGTCGGCAGTGGATATGCCCCGGTACGGACGCGTGAAGGGGGAATGGTATCAGGCCACCCCGCCTATCTGCCGTCAGAGCAACAATATGGGACCGGTCGATTTCTTCGGCCGCAAGATGATAGAGGTGCTTCCGGAGCAGTATAGGGTAGGTGTAATCAATGTGTCCGTGGCCGGTGCCAAGCTGGAACTTTGGGACAAGGATGCCTGCGAGGAATATCTTGCAATGGAGGCTGCCGACCCGAGCCGCAGCTGGCTGGTCAATATGGCCAAGGAGTATGATATGAACCCGTATCAGAGGATTGTCGATATGGCTAAGATCGCTCAGAAATCGGGCGTCATCAAGGGTATGCTGGTGCATCAGGGCGAATCCAATCCGGACGATTCCCTGTGGTGCGGCCGCCTGAAGAAGATTCACGATGACCTGTGCGCCGACCTCGGACTGAATCCGGACGAGATTCCGATTCTGGCAGGCGAGCTGAAGCAGGCGGAGCAGGGTGGCGTGTGCGCTGCATTCAACAGCGTGGTGCTGGCCAATCTGCCCAAGGTGATGAAGAACGGCTATGTCATTTCCTCCTTAGGCTGCCAGAGCCAGGGCGACCAGTTCCATTTCAATACTGAGGGAATGCGTCTGATGGGTTACCGTATGGCCGAGAAGATGCTGCAGCTGCAGGGATTCAAGCCCGTGGAGGAGCGTACTCTGACATTGAAGCCCAGGAAGAAGGGCATCGACATCAGCCCGACACTCTCAGGCATCTTCTTCGAGGACATCAACCAGTCGCTTGACGGAGGTATCTGCGCACAGCTTATACAGAACTATTCTTTCCAGGCTTACAATGTGCCGGATGCGCCCAATGCGAAGGAGTTCTCCAGGTCAGATACCGTTATCTTCGGATGGACTGTGATTGCAAAGGAGGGTGCCGAAGGTTCCGCCCGTGTGGTGGATGACCGTCCGCTGGTGAAGAATCAGCCGCGTTATTATGATTTCGACCCGAATGACAGATATGATGACGAGCTCCGCTACAGGCAGTACAGCGTCCGTTTCGACATCACAAGTCCCGGCGAGGGCTTCGGCATTGCGGCCAACGGCTACGGCATAGCCCCTTACGGAAGCGAGCGTCAGGGCAACTATTACTCCAACAATACTCAGGTGGCTTCCATCCCGGTCAGGGAGAGTGTCAGCTACGACCTGTCCCTGTATCTGCAAGGGCAGTCCTATCCGGGAAAGATTCAGGTCTTTCTGGAGGATTCCAACGGTCGCAGGAACTCCAATGTGGTGACAATAGACGGTCTGAAGAATGACTGGCAGAAATACACAGGCAGCCTGCAGGCGGAGCGGACGGTTGACAGCCGTCTGGCTATCATGGGCGATGCGGCAGGAACGTTCTATCTGGATTTCGTGACCCTGCTGCCGGAGGCTTCCGAGCTGTGGATGAATGGTGAGATGGGCCCGTTCCGCAAGGACATGATGGAGGCTCTGGCTGCGCTTCATCCCACATTCATGCGTTTCCCGGGCGGTTGTGCATCGGAGGGAACAAACTATTTCGGACAGCCCTTCTGGAAGAATTCCGTAGGGCCGGAGGAGGAGCGTGTGGGCTTCCGCAACCACTGGGGCTACTGGACTTCGCAGTATGTAGGCTTCTATGAGTATCTGCTCATGGCCGAGTCGCTCGGAGCAAGTCCGCTGCCGGTACTGAACAACGGTGTGACCTGCCAGTTTGCCGGTCATCAGTACATTGCGCCGCTTGAGACCGAGGCGGACAGGAAGCGCTTCCACGACATCTTCGTGAACGATGCGCTGGACTTCATTGAGTTCTGCAACGGTGGCACAGACACCAGATGGGGTGCTCTGCGTGCAGAAATGGGACATCCGGCTCCTTTCGGCCTGAAGTATCTCGGCATTGGCAATGAGAACAAGGGCGCGGAGTTCTGGGAGCGCTTTGACATCATCTATAATGAGGTGAAGGCTAAGTATCCGGACATCATCATCGTATCCACTGCCGGTTCTGCCGCGGACGGACGTGAGTTCAATGAGAACATGCACGAGATTGACACGAAATATCAGGACACATACGTGGATGAGCACTATTACCGCAACAACGACTGGTTCTACCGCAACGGAGACCGCTATCATGCCGACAAGGTTCGCGGTGCCGACGGCCTGACCTATGACCGCAAGCGTCCTACCCGCGTGTTCGTGGGCGAGTTCGCCAATAACACAGCCAACAATGACTTCGCATCGGCAATGGCCGAGGCTGCCTACTGGACCAGTCTGGAGCGCAACTCCGACATGGTCGTGATGGCCGCATACGCCCCGCTGTTCTGCAAGAAGGGCTTCAACAAGTGGAACTCCAACCTGATATGGTTCGACAACCGCGGACTGTGGCGTACCTGCAACTACTACTATCAGCAGCTCTTCTCCGTGGCCGGCGACAAGGCTTTCGGGATGAGTCCCGTGATGAATGGCAGTGAGGCGGACGAGAAGGTGTTCACCTCGCCTACAATTGATACCGAAACCGGTGAAATCTTCATCAAGTTCGTCAATTCGGAGGCTGTCGACAAGGAACTGACGCTGAACATCGGCAACAGGAAGAAATACACAGCCACAGTAGAGTTCATCTCGTCGCACGATACCAAGGTGAAGAACCAGGGCGACCAGAACAGCTATTCAAGCGCCCAGCCTGCAGCGCCGGCTGGCAGGTTCGGCGGATTCGGAGGCGGAAACCGTTTCAACTACAACGAGCTTGTCGTTCCTCACACCAGAGACCTCGGACCGGTCCGCAAGTCATTCCGTATGACAATGCCGGAGAACTCCATTGGAATCATTCGCATCACTCCGACCAGGTAGTTTTCTGTAACAGAGTGTAATTAGTGTTAATAGGCTTTAATCGGCATTGGATATTGCAAATTAATCACCTTAATTTGTAGCAAATCCGATGCCGATTCGTCTATTGTTGTAGCTGATGAATCGGAAGAGTGTCAAGGAAAGTATGCAGATAGAACTTCATAACGTACACAAGACCTATACAGGGGCGCAGCCGCTCCATGTGCTGAAAGGCATTGATTTGAGCATAGACAAGGGAGAGTTCGTGTCGATAATGGGGGCGTCCGGCTCCGGCAAATCGACACTGCTGAACATTCTGGGCATTCTTGACAAGTATGACGAGGGGGAGTATCTCATTGACGGAAAGCTTATCAGGGATTTGAGTGAGGCGCAGGCGGCTGAATACCGCAACCGGCTGATAGGCTTCATCTTCCAGTCGTTCAATCTGATCAGTTTCAAGAACGCTGTGGAGAACGTGGAACTGCCTCTGTTCTATCAGGGAGTACCCCGCCGTCAGCGGCATGAGCAGGCGATGGCCATGCTGGAGCGTGTCGGCCTGACGGATTGGGCGGAGCATTACCCGAATGAGATGTCCGGCGGCCAGAAGCAGCGCGTGGCCATTGCAAGGGCGCTGGTGACATATCCCAAGATTATTCTGGCCGATGAGCCTACCGGAGCCTTGGACTCCAGGACATCCGCCGAGGTTATGGAACTGCTGGCGCATATCAATGAGAAGTACGGGGCAACGCTCATCATCGTGACGCATGAGAGCGGAGTTGCCAACTATACGAACCGCATCATTCACATCAATGACGGTGTAATCGGCTCGATTGACGACAACCGTGAACATAAGTCATCAGTCTTCGGTTCACGTACCATAATGAAATAGGATGGTCGATCTCTTTCTGGAAATATGGCTGTCGATACGCAGAAACAAGATGCGTACTGCCCTGACCGGGGTTGCCGTGTCATGGGGAATATTTATGATCATTGTCCTGCTCGGCGCCGGAAACGGTCTGATGAATGCTGTCGGCAACAATCTGAGTGATGTCCAGACCAACACCATGATGGTGGGTGGCGGCTGGACCTCCAAACCGTACGACGGACTTCAGTCGGGAAGGAGGATTGTGCTGGACGACCATGATGTGATGACGGTTGCGGGACCTGCATTCTCCGCAAATGTGGATGAGGTCACGGCTACCACGTCACAGTCGGGAACGGTATCCTACCGTGACAATCACTTCTCCGGCTCGCTGAGCGGAGTATATCCTTCCTACTGCACGATGGAGGGTATCAGAATGGTGAGCGGCCGTTTCCTCAATCCCAATGACCTGCAGGAGAGCCGTAAGGTGGCTGTCATCTCCACACGCAATGTGCGCAATCTGTTTGACACCGAGGATTATGAATGGTGCATAGGAAAGAGAATCCGTGTCGGGAATGTCTCGTTCAGGGTGATAGGCGTGTATCGCGTGGATGACAGCAATATGTCCAGTGATGTCTATGTTCCGTTCACTACTCTCAAGACCATCTTCGGCAAGGGCAAGGAGATAGACGAGCTGGTGTTCTCATTCCACGGCCTGTCCACAGAGGAGGATAACGAGCAGTTCGAGAAACATCTCAAGGCTGTGATCAATTCCGCGCACCGTGCCGACCCTGAGGATGAACGCGCTCTGTGGATATGGAACCGGTTCACCGATGAGATGCAGTTGAACAATGCGGTACGTATTCTGGATATCGCGCTATGGATAATCGGCCTGTTCACTCTGATGAGCGGTATCGTGGGAGTGAGCAATATCATGCTTGTCACTGTGAAGGAGCGTACGCACGAGTTCGGCATACGCAAGGCTATAGGCGCGTCTCCAAGGTCGATCCGTCGGCTCATCATTACTGAGAGCGTGCTGATAACGGCGATATTCGGGTATATCGGGATGATTCTGGGAATGTTCGCCTGCATGTATCTCGATGCGACAGTGGCAGAGCATGCGATGGAGGTGATGGGTGAGAAACTGTATATGATGAAGGATCCGACAGTCGGAATGGACGTGGCTATGGAGGCGACACTGCTGCTGATTGTGGCGGGGACGCTGGCAGGACTTGCTCCAGCCCGCAGGGCGGCGGCCGTATTGCCGATTGAGGCACTTAGAGCAGATTGAGATCATGAGGTTTGATATAGATTCATGCAATGAGATTCTCGATTCCCTGCTCCGCAACAAGCGGCGCAGCCTGCTCACCGGTTTCGGCATTTTCTGGGGCCTGTTCATGCTGCTGTTCATGCTGGGCGGCGGGGACGGCCTGAAGGCGATGCTGGAGAAGAACTTTGACGGATTTGCCACAAATACCACTATTCTTGCATCAGATCTTACCTCCAAACCATACAAGGGATTCAAGGAGGGACGCTACTGGAATCTGAGCGTCGATGACATTGACAGACTGCGTATGATGGTGCCTGAACTGCGCGACATCACTCCCGTCATCAGTCTGTGGGGACAGACTGCCATCAATGGCGAGAACACTGTGAGCGGACACATGAAAGGGGTTGGCAGCAGTCAGGTGAACATCGAGGCCCCGAAGTTGAAGTACGGACGCTTCATCAACGACATTGACGTGATGCAGTACAGGAAGGTCTGTGTAATCGGCAAGCGTATCTACACAAGTCTGTTCCCGGACGGAGGCGATCCGTGCGGTTCGTTCATCAGGGTGGGCTCCGTGTATTTCAAGGTGATAGGAGTGGACTACAATTCATCCAAAGTGAGCATCAACGGCACTGCGGACGAGGCGATCACCATTCCGTTCTCGGTCGCACAGACACTGTACCACATGGGTGACAACATACATCTGATATGCATGACGGGCAAGTCGGGAGTACAGATGAGCACCCTGGAGAAGCGCATCCGTCAGGTAATGGCCCGCCAGCACCAGTTTGACCCTACAGACGAGCAGGCCATGTTCGTACTCAATACGGAGCAGATGTTTGCCATCATGGACAATCTGTTCAAGGGAGTGAACTTCCTCATCTGGCTCGTAGGACTGGGCACACTCTTCGCCGGAGCGATAGGCGTGAGCAACATCATGATGGTGACAGTCAAGGAACGCACCACGGAGATAGGCATCCGCCGTGCCATAGGTGCCACACCGGTGGAAATACTCTCTCAGATTCTTGCTGAGAGCATACTCCTCACCATTGTGGCCGGCTTCCTGAGCATCATGTTTTCTGTCATGCTTCTCAACGGACTTGAAGCCGCAATCCACAACGGCATATCATTTCAGATAAGTTTCGGAACTGCCGTTTCCGCCACACTCCTGCTGGTAATACTCGGTGCCGCAGCCGGTCTTGCACCCGCTCTGCGGGCAATGCGCATCAAACCGGTCGAGGCCATGCATGACGAATAATGAAAATAAACAGTACACAGATATGAAAAAGTTTTTCAAGTTCATTCTTGTCGCCGTGATGATTGTCGCAGTCATCGGCATCTTCGTCTTCCTCTACAAGAAGTCCAAGCCGGAGGAGGTCCGCTATCAGGAACTTACAGCCACTATGCAGGACATTGACAAGTCCACCGTCATCACCGGTAAGATCACTCCCCGTAACGAGGTCAACGTCAAGCCGCAGATAAACGGTATCATCGCCGAACTGCTCAAGGAGGCCGGACAGCAGGTGCAGAAGGACGAGGTGATAGCCAAGCTCAAGGTCATTCCCGACATGAACTCTCTCAGCTCGGCCCAGAGCCGTGTGCGTCTCTCTGAAATCAATCTTCAGCAGGCTCAGGTCAACTACGACCGTGAGAAGGCCCTGTTCGACCGCAATATGGTCAGCGCTGAGGAGATGGACAAGGTCGCTCAGGCACTTGCCCAGGCCAAGGAGGAACGGGCCGGAGCGCAGGACGCTCTGGAGGTGATCCGTGACGGTGTGTCCTCATCGAACGCGACATCCAGCTCCACTCTCGTGCGTTCCACAATCACCGGTCTCATTCTGGACATCCCGGTCAAGGTCGGTAATTCCGTCATCCAGGCCAATACCATGAACGACGGTACCACAGTGGCCACAGTCGCCGATATGACAGACCTCATATTCGACGGCAACATCGACGAGACCGAAGTCGGAATGCTCTACGAGGGCATGCCGATGAAGATATCCATCGGAGCTCTGCGTGACTATACTCTCGATGCCACTCTGGAGTACGTTTCCCCGAAGGCTGTCGAGAATAACGGAGCCAACCAGTTTGAAGTTAAGGCTGCGGTTGACGTACAGTCCGACAAGATGATACGTTCAGGCTACAGTGCCAACGCAGAGATTGTTCTGGAGACCGTCAGAAATGTCCTTGCCATCCCCGAGAGCGCTCTTCAGTTCATCAAGGACGACACCTTCGTCTATCTCAGGAATGAACGGGGCGGATACTCTCTGCAGAAGGTTGAGACCGGACTCAGCGACGGTGTCAACATTGAAGTCAAGAGCGGTCTGAAGGAGGGCGATGTGGTACGCGGACCCCAGATAATCGAGGACGAGGAGGGTAATGCCGATAATGTTGGAATGGAGACTGAAGAATAATCCAAGATGAGAACAATTGCAACAATTGCAGCGGTGCTGCTGACCATTGCTCCGGCTTCGGCTCGGGTGTGGTCTCTTTCCGAATGCATCAGCCATGCATTGGAAAACAACATTACCGTCCGTCAGAGTTCTCTGACTGTACAGCAGCGTGAGAATGACCTCAATACCGCTCGCGGCCGTCGTCTGCCGGGAGTGTCTGCCGGAGCGTCGCATAACTATTCGTTCGGCCGTGGACTGACCGCTGACAACACCTACGAGAATACGAACACCGCGAATACCTCATTCAGCCTCGGTGCCGATGTCACCCTCTTCCAGGGCTTTGCCATCAGGAACAACATCGAACTGGGAAAACTTAATCTGGAGGCCGCCACTGCCGATCTGGAGAAGGCGCGCGATGACATCCGCATAGCTGTGGCGAAGGCTTACGTGCAGATTCTGTACAACAGGGAAATATTGCAGGTCGCTGAGAATCAGATAGTCGTTGACTCCATACAGGTGGAACGTCTCACCTTCATGATGCAGAACGGCAAAGCCAGTCAGGCTGATGTGTCCGCTCAGATAGCCACACTGTCCCGCAGCGAGCTGTCGCGTACTCAGGCGCGTAACAATCTCACTCTCTCCATCCTTGACCTGACCCAGCTTCTGGAACTGGAGTCGCCCGAGGGCTTCGAGGTGGAGGTCCCGTCCGCCGATGCCTTCGAGACCGGACGTCTGACCAATCCGGAGGAAATATATTCCGAGGCGGTAATCATCAAACCGTCAATACGTACCGAGCAGATCCGTTTGGACAATGCCGAAACCAACATACGCATTGCCAAGGGAAATTTCCTGCCGTCACTGTCACTCAGCGGCGGTCTCGGCACCAATTACTATACCACTTCCGGCCGTGATATGGACAGCTTCGGCAAACAGTTGGAAAACAATTTCAGCCAGTATCTGGGCCTTTCGCTGAGCGTACCTGTATTCAGCCGCCTGTCGAACCGCAACGGTGTCCGTTCCGCCCAGATATCGTACATGAACCAGCAGCTGCAGCTTGAGAATGCCCGCAAGAGTCTTTACAAGGAGATCCAGCAGGCATACTACAGTGCGGTGGCATCGGAGTCCAAATATCTGAGCAGTGTCGCGGCGGAGACCAGCGCTCTGGAGTCATTCCAGATAACTGAAGCCAAATATGAGGGCGGTATGGCCAGCATCACTGAGTTCAACGAGTCCAAGGGCCGCTGGATAGAGGCCGCATCCAATCTGGCTCAGGCGCGTTACGAATATCTGTATCAGACCCGTATCCTGGACTTCTATCGGGGCGAGGAACTCGCTTTTTAGCTGAACAGGGGACAGGTT
>JAKSIW010000067.1 GCA_024398555.1 Bacteroidaceae bacterium
CTGGACGGGATGGATGCCAGTGTGAAGGTGGTACGGTGCATATTCGTGGAGATTCTTATGGTACTGTGGTAAGATTTCAGCCTCGCAGTTTCAATCCGCCAATTGCCAATAGACTGCCAATCCTGCAGCCAGATGACTCCTATGGCCGCTTTTCTGCAAGTATGGCAATGAAAATGGCCGAAACGGGTAATTTTATGGCCAAACTTGTAGAAAAAAACGTGTTGTAACCATTTGGAATGCAAGTTTGGCAGTATTCAATGCTGCTACAATTTATTTCAAACTAGTTTTCCGGTGAGCCTACTAAACAGGTACTTTTTTCGGCCTTTAGAAAAAGCAACCCCCTCAGAGATAGTTCTGAGGGGGATTTCTGTGATTCCGTTGGGATTCGAACCCAAGACCTACTGCTTAGAAGGCAGTTGCTCTATCCAGCTGAGCTACGGAACCAGCCGTATTGTGGCGCAAAGGTAGTACTATTTGAATACATTCGCAAGTGCGGAATGAAAAAATGTGAAATTGCGGTTATTCCGCCAATTTGTCGATTGCGGTGACGGTGAGCGTGTCGGATTCTACGGTGAAATGGATGTTATAGTTCCGGTAGGTGAGGCCGTACTGGCGGGTCGGGTCGTCGTGATAGTGCGGACGGGGGTCACCTGAGAGGATTTCTGTGATGGGACCGATGAGGTCAGGAGGCAGGAGAGTGGCGCATTCGGGTGGGAATACGACGTGCATCTTCTGCTGCCGGGTCTGTTCCGTATAGCCTTCGGTGGCATCGGGGCGGCAGTCTGTTACCGGTACGTAGGGCTTGATGTCGTAGATGGGGGTGCCGTTCATCAGGTCAGCACCGCTGACGTGAAGTATGGGGCCGTCCGGGGTATGCAGGTCAATGCCTTCGAGACGTACACAGGAGAGACCGATTGGGTTGGGACGGAAGGGCGAACGTGTGGCGAATACTCCTACTCGAGTGTTGCCGCCGAGTCTGGGAGGCCGTACAGTCGGGGACCAGCTGCCGTCGCTGCGGACTGATTCGGAAAATTCCCACAGGAGCCAGATGTGGGAAAAACCGTCGAGGCTGCGGAGGGCGTCGGGATTGCGGTATTTGGGTTCGAAGATGATGTCAGACTTGAGCGATTCGATGAGTCCGCTCTGCCTGGGTATGCCGAACTTTGACGGAAAGCCGTTCCTGATAGTTGCAATGTATTCCATAACCTGACAGTTTCACGCGAAAGTATCAAATTTTCCGTAAATTTGCTGCGATGAGGCGGACATTACTGACATTGGCATTGCTTCTATCCCTGATAAACGGTGTGTGGGGGACGGAACATCTGTTTAGCCTTCCGGACGGACGCCGGATATATGTGGACTGTTCGTTTGACTGTGTGGATGAGAGCCTGGAGGATGGTTGCGTGTATTTGGGATGCAGTTTCGAGGTGACCGGTGACAGACTGATGCGAAGGTCTGGCGGCACTGGAACGGTGTTCCTGAACTGCAGCTTCATTGTGAAGAATGGGGGAACACTGTATCTGACCGGCGACGGCGGCCAGGTGTCGCTGGTGGACTGCAGGTTTGAAGGCGATGAGGTCGATGTCGTGCTGACGCATTCGCCTGTGGCCTCTGCGCAGTGTTTCCAGAGCGGACTGACCTGTGACGGAGAGGATCTGGTGGTGAAGGACGGCATGGACCGTGTTGTCGAGATGGACGGCACGAAGCTGCTGGATGCATACAAGTTCGAGTACGCGGGCCGTGATTATTACAATGTTTACAATCTTCTGGGCGGGTACGACGGCTGGGATCCTATGAATATGGCGGATACGCTGCATATGGCTGAAAAGTATCATGCATGCAGGCTTGAAGGGCTTCCGGTCTATATCTCGCTGCAGCCTGGTGATACGGCTGTCGTCGGTGACGCAATTGTACCGGTACAGCTGTCTGTCAGACTGATGAGCGGAGGGTATGTCACTCCTGAGTTCGTCGGCTGGAGTACTCAGGACGAGTCGGTCATGATTGGCGGAATAACACGTGACGGATGCTTCGTGTCGCAGGTGAATCCTGATGGGGAACAGCGTGTCGCTTTTGTGGAAGTGGCTACGGAATACGGACTTGAGGCTATGACCTCTGTCATGACTATGCCGGGCATGCAGCCTGCGCCTGAGTTTGAATCCCGTCCTGAAGTTAGATGGTTTGGAGGAAAGTATCGCGTGAAATACGGACTGAAGTCGGACGGACTGTCTGACAGATCGAGGATAGTGTGGTACAGTTCATTGACACCGGACGGCCGGTACGGGCTGACCAAGGTGGGCGAGAGTGATGCGAATAATCCGTGCTACGCTGCGACGGAGGCTGATGTCGGACGCTACATCGTGGCGAGAGTCGATGCACGCAGTGACAGAAGCGGGTTCGGTGCGGCGGCTTCGGCTGTCAGTGCCAGACCTGTGAACAAACGCAAGGTACGCAGATGAGACGCGCAGGCGGGATATTTTGTTTGCTGGCCTTACTCCTGCCGGGAGTGGAGTCGAAGGCATCGGACTCCGGAGCCGTTAACTTGGCGGACAGCCTGAACATGGCTGCCGTCAGCTTCCTGCCCGTCAATCTGGATTCGGCGCAGTCGTGTGCCATGAAGTCTTTTGAAATGTCCCCAAAACGGTCTTCTGCCAGGGCTGAGGCATGCAATACATTGGGTGACATCGCATTTGCCCGCATGAATTATACTGAGGCGGCGAACCGCTACCAGGACGTGCTGAACAACAGCCGCAACAGGGTTGAGTGGCTTTGGGCCGATGTGGGAATGATGAACATCTGCCAGCGCATTTCCGATAATATGTCTTTCTATCAGTACCGTGACAGGGCACTTCTCGAACTGAGAGGTATCAGGGATGAAGCCGAAACCTTGCCGGAGCACTCACGCAGGAGGGCGTGGATGGCTGAGACAGACCTGAGACTGGTGTCCGCCACTTATTTCTATGTGGTGGAGCAGGATTCCCTCGCCAGGACAGAGCTGATGCGTGTCGGTGAGAATGACGCGCTGCATTCGGATACGCTGCGCTATCTCAGATGGAATACGCTGAAAGGTACCGGCGGCTTACACAGCAGTACATTCGAACGGCGTGTGAACTATATCGGCGATGTTCACCGTATGGCGGTGAGGAATGGCTTTCTGTGCCAGAGCGCGCTGACGTATCAGGCTATGGCGCAGCTGCTTATTGATGCCGGCGACGAGGTGTTTGAAGAGACGGACATCAGGACGCTGATGACTGTCAGCCCGTATGGAATGAACCGTCTGATGTCTGCCAGGCAGCTGTCGCTTGCGGCGCTTCAGCAGTTCCTTCATTACGGCTCGCTGTATGGCGCGGTCGAGACCTATTGTCAGATAGGGTCCTGCGCAAATGAGGCGGGAGAGTTTGAGGAGGCATTGGAATGGCTCGGCAAGGCTCTGGACATGCTTAATACGGCTCGCGACATTGCTGTGCCCGATGCCGGGGACATCCCATATCTGGAAATGTACAGGACCGATACCCTTGTGGTGGAGAATGTCTGGGTGGAACTGATACCGCTTGCGGCAGTGCCTGAGTGCATGAGCCGCATAAGAGAACAGATAAGTATGGCGTATTCCGGGCTTGGAGACAAGCTTGCATCGGATTACAATCGCGATGTCTATCTGGAGCTGCAGAAGACAATACGTCTGGACCGCAGGTATGAGGCGAGACAGCAGCTCCTGCGCCGTATGAACAGTTCTCTGAATGTGGCATTGATGGCTGTGATACTGGGACTGGCGCTGATGGTTGTGGCGATACTCCTGCTGGTCAGGACGATGAACAGGCGCAACCGTGTGTATGCCGACATGATGGAGAAGGTCATGGACATCTGCAGCCGGATTCTGTCCGTCCGACCGTCACAGGGTGAGAGCATAGACGACTGCGTACAGCGGATTCTGGAAACCGATGATGCCGGAATCATTCGGGGAAACAAGGCTCTTATGGATATGGTGTCACCTTACATCGCAGCGGCGAGACAGAATGCCGATACTCTTGCGGATATCGGTGACAGGCAGAACATTGCCATCAGGGAGCATGGTCTGGCACTGGCCAGCCAGAAGGAAAATCTGAGACAGAACCTCATCCGCCGTACCTGCTGTTCGGTGATGTCGGACTGCCTGCCTCTGATAGACAGGATGGTGGGCGAGTCTTCGAAATTGCGGGCTGATGATGCAGGCCTCGCAGGACATCTCGATTACATTTCTGAACTTGCCGGGAGGACTGAACAGTATAATAATGTACTTGCCGGGTGGACCAGGATGTGCCAGGGCGAGGTTAGCCTGCATATTGGGAATTTCGAACTGCAGCCTCTGCTCGATCTGCTAAGACGCGGTGAACGCAGCTTCGTCCGGAGCGGCATTTCATTCAATGTGGCGGATACCGAGGCCGTAGTACGTGCTGACCGCGTTCTAACACTCTTCATGCTGAACACGCTGGCCGACAATGCGCGCAAGTTCACTCCCAGCGGAGGCAGAGTGTCGGTGGAGGTGAGTGAAAGTGAAGGATGCGTGGAACTGTCTGTATGTGACACCGGCATCGGTCTCAGTGAGGAGGATGTCCGCAGGCTGATGTCCGGGAAGGTGTGGAATCCGCGGCAGATAGGTGCCAATAGCGGTTCCACCCAGTCTAAGGGCGAAGGTTTCGGTCTGATGAACTGCCGTGGCATCATTGACAAGTACCGCAGTCTTGGGGCTCCATTCGACTGCTGCCGCTTCGGTGTGGAAAGCACTCTGGGCAAGGGAAGCCGCTTCAGCTTCCGTCTGCCGGCAGGTGTCAGACGGGCACTGTCCATACTGGTGATACTTGCAGCATCCGTCACGGCAAATGCGGACGACACGCTTCTGGAGTCGGCATACCAGTATGCAGATTCTGTGTATGAGTGCAACCTGCGCGGAGATCATCAGCAGGCATTGGAGTATGCGTCAGTGGCGATGCAGAGACTGTCGGAAGACTATCGCTCACTTTCAGGGGATGACTCCCATCCTATGGAACTGATGACGGATGGCGCGCCTGCCGAGCAGATCTGGCTTGACTCGGGCTTCGCCACAGATTATGAGACGATACTGTGGATACGCAACGAGGTGGCGGTGGCGGCATTGGCCATTCAGGACATGGAACTCTACAAGTTCAATGATGATGCGTATCTGACGCTGTTCAGAATGTACTACAGCGAGGATGTCATCGAGAGCGACTGCAGCGAGCTGATACGTTCCAACAGCAATATCAGGATTGCAATCGTCCTGCTGATACTGCTCGTCCTGGTGGTCGTGGTGTCGCAGCTGATGCTACGCTCGCGTCACTGGCTTCGTTACAGAAGTGACATGCAGCAGATTCTGAAGGTTACAGGCAATATCTCCGAACTCCTGACTGATGCTGCGAGCCGTGGCGAATATGACATGCAGGAACTGTCCGACCGGCTCATGGATACCGTCCTGCCGGATCTTCGGCAGATGGCTCCGGTGGAAGCGGCTGAAATCCTGCTGAACGATGAAGGCGGACGCTGTTCCTCTGTGCGTGGACATGCGGGAAGAGATACCGTGCGGAGGGAATTCCCGCTTCGCATACCTGACTCGAATGCGGATGTGGGCATGCTTTCAGTGTGGCTGAGGGACAATGCCAATGAGGCTGATGTGCTGGCCTGCGGAATGATAGCCCGATACATGGCGGTAAGCGTTCACAGCTGCCTGATGAGAATGTCGGCTGAAAGTCACAGTCTGGCGCAGCTCAGAGAGGATTCCGAACGTCTGGAATATGAGGACGGAAGACTGCACGTGCAGAATATGGTGCTGGACAACTGCCTGTCTACTCTACGGCACGAGACTCTCAGCTATCCTGCACGCATTCTGAAACTGGCCGGAAGGATGAAGTCCGGTGCGGATGACGAGTCGGTCAGCTACATGCGCGAGCTGGTCCTCTACTACAGGGAGATATATGACATTCTCAGCCGTAATGTCAGAAGACAGGCGGATGATGTGTTTGTACGTGTGGAGCGTACTGATGTGGCTGCGCTGGTGAATGCCGTCTGTGACAGATTCCATCAGAAATCAGACGGGCATCTGCGCGTCAGCGTCCCGTCGCAGATTCCGGACTGCATGGGGGATGCCGCTCTGCTGGAATTCCTGCTGGACAGCCTGCTGGCCGAGGCATCGGCTGATCCCGCTGCCGGTGACATCAGGCTGGTATGTGCTGAAGACGGCGATTTCCTGCGCATCGCATTGGAAGACAACAGAATCACGCGCCGGACAGACAATCCGGAGATGATGTTCACTCCGCTGTGGAAGGAGAATAACATGCACTATTCGCTGTGCAGACAGATAATACGGGAAATGGACGAGGCCATGGGACATCCAGGATGTCGTATCAATGCCGAGAACCGTCGTGACGGCGGTCTGCTGATATGGTTCGGACTGCCTCTGGCCCGTGAATGAACAGATTGTGGAATATGGAAAAGTACAGAATAATTGTCGTGGAGGATGTGGCTCTTGAACTGAAGGGCACTCTCTCCATCATCAAGTCCGACATTGGGGAGGCTGAAGTGGTGGGGACCGCCATGACTGAGAGCGAACTGTGGTCACTGCTGCCGACGGTGCAGGCTGATCTTGTCATCCTGGATCTTGGAATAGGCGGCTCCTCGACAATAGGCGTGGACATCTGCCGCAGGCTGACATCGGATTACCCGTCCCTGAAGATTCTCGTATTCACAGGGGAGACGATGAATGAACATCTCTGGGCTGATGTGCTGGAGGCCGGGGCGGCTGGTATATGTCTGAAGACTGGGGAACTGCTCACGCGTGATGCCGTGACGGATGTCATGAATGGAAGGCGCCCGGTGTTCAACGAACCGATACTGACAAGGATAGTGGAGCGCTTCATCGACTCAGTCAGAAGTGAGGGTACCAGACGCAATGCGTGCATACTCTACGACATAGATGAATATGACGAGAGGCTGCTGAGACATCTTGCTCTGGGATATACCAAGGAGATGATCAGCGAACTGCGGACAATGCCGTTCAGTGTCAAGACAATCGAGAAGCGTCAGACGGACCTCGCGAACCGCCTGCTCGACGGCTCGGACAGGAATGTCAATGTGGTGCGTCTTGTGACACGTGCCATAGAACTGCATATTATTGATCCTTGGAATCTTGAAGCGGATGATTAAGCTCAGACATGGAAATCTCCTGCATCCGGCAGTCGTCTATCTCATGCTTCTGGCGGTTGTGATACTGCTCTCGTGGATAGGTGGAATCTACGGTATGAGAGGCGCGACGCGCGGAGGCGGTCCTGTGCTGCGCAGCCTGCTTGACGTGCAGGGCATACGCTGGATGATACGTCATTCGGCATCTGCCATAGCTGCGGCTCCTGTGGGAAATGCCATGCTGCTGCTTTCCGCTGCCGGGGTGGTCTGCAGGAGCGGCATCATGGTTCTGCTGCCCGGTATCAGACATGGCAATACTCTTTCATACAAGCAGCGTTCGGCACTGTCAGTCTCGTCAGTCCTGTTTCTGCTGATACTGGCCGCAGTCGTATGGGGCATCGCCGGACGTGGCCATGTACTGCTCAGCCTTACAGGAGAGGTAGGGGGAGGACCGCTGCCCGATGGCATGGCGTTCCTGCTGTTCGTACTCATTGCCATACCGTCCGTCGTGTACGGCTATGTGGCAGGACAGCTTCGTGATTTGAATGACGTGATCAGGGCAATGACCTGTCTGTATGGCAGGTATTCTTCATTCTTCCTGACTCTGCTGGTGGCGTCGCAGCTGGTTGCGGCATGCGGGTATTCCGGCCTGAGCAACTTGATCGGACATGGCGGAACGGCATGGAACATCATCCGTTTCGTGCTGTGGTGGCTGCCGCTTCCGCTCATTGCATTGGGCGAAAGACGCGTCAGAACATGTAGTTGAATCCGATATTGGTCCAGAGCTTCTTGCCGTCGTTCTCGCTTAGAGCCTTGGATGCTTCGACTGACAGAATCATGTTGTGGTTCATGACCAGTTTGAATCCGAGACCTGCAGCGCAGTGAGGCTTCTCGCTGTCTCCCGAATAGAGTCCCAGACTCCTGTCAAGAGCCTTCTGCTCGTCGAGACGGTATGACTGGATAACCTGACCTGCATCAAAGAACGGATTGAGAGCCAGTCCCCAGTTCTGGTTGATGAACTTGAAGTCGTAGAATCTCCAGCGCATTTCCAGATTGACCCATGCCAGTCCGTCGCCGATGACACCGTTGCGGTTGATACCTCTGACTGATGTGGTGCCGCCGAGACCTTCCGTGTACATTCTGCGGAAGAACATGGTGTTGATGTTGTTTGCGAAGTAGAACGGTATGTCTCCCCAGAGCTTGGTCTGTACTCCGATGCGGTATGCCAGCGTGAGCTTGTCTGACACAACCGGAATGTACTGGCTGCCCAGGAATGTGAAGCCCATGTTGTTGTAGCCGTCACGGTCCACGATGTCGGGCGCGTACTCGATGCTGGCCTCGATGTTGAGACCCCGTGTGGGATCGCTGTCGTGATCGCGGCTGTCATAGACGAGGCCGGCACGGAACTGCATCACAGTACCGCCATCCGCTTCGTCTTCGCGGATGAGACCGTACTGTCGGTACATTTCATAAAGTGTGACCTGATTCTCGTATGAATCGAACTTGCTCTCGTTGAGGGCTTCGGTCTCAATGTGATAGAAGGAGTAGCCTGCGGCCCAGTTCAGATGACCTGCAATCTTCTTCTGAATGCTGACCAGAGCACGCAGCTGCCTGCGGTTCATGAAGTTGTAGCCGGACTTGGCTCCGTCATCGAGCACTGTACCGGGTTTTGCAAGCGTGTAGTCCTCATCGTACGGAGAAGCGAATCCGT
The DNA here is from genome assembly GCA_024398555.1 of Bacteroidaceae bacterium. GTDB lineage: Bacteria > Bacteroidota > Bacteroidia > Bacteroidales > Bacteroidaceae > Colenecus. The sequence goes on from JAKSIW010000067.1 coordinate 8,876, forward strand.
TGAAACCGTAGAATCCGAATTTAGGGGCTGAGAAGTATGCCACATCGTAGAACAGCTTGCCTTCCGGAATGATGTTCTTGAAATCGCCGTAGCTGCGCAGAACGCTGGAACCCTTGGTGTATGTGGAGGCTTCCAGATTGATTTTGAAGTTGTATGCAGGATAATTCGTGCCGTCACCGTAATTGAAAATATCGCAGCATACTCCGTACTGGAATCCCAAGTCCGAGTCGAATCCCACTACAGGGAGAGGACCGAAGTTCCATCCGGTTTTCCTGATTTCATCCTTAGTATCCTGGGCTGTTGAACTTACCGTCGGGAATGCCGCAAGCAGTGCTGCCGACAGCAGAAGTGTAGTTTTTTTCATAATCGTGAGATAAAATATCCATTAATCCGTGTCAAAGTTAATGATTCCGTCGTTTATTGCTATTTTTGCGACACATTATTTTTTGCTATTTTTATGCTATGCGTGTCAAAGTCCGTAACATAAGGGCCGTGTGTCTCCTCTTCATGATGGCATCCTGCTTTCTGACAGCCCGTTCTGAGGAGAAACGGGAGATTGTTGTCTATATGACTTCATGGTCGGACGATATCCCGGACCCGTCGAAAATCACCTGCATCAATTATGCTTTCGCTCAGGTGAATGAGACCCTGGACGGCGTTGACATCGATAATGAGCAGCGTCTGGGACTGGTGCTTGACCTGAAGCGCCTCAATCCGAACCTCAAGGTGGTCCTGTCTGTCGGAGGGTGGGGCGGTGACCGTTTCAGCGAGATGGCTGCGGATGCCGGAAAGCGACGCAAGTTCGCCTGGAACTGTCGCAGAGTTATCTGGAATTATGGCATTGACGGCATTGACATTGACTGGGAATATCCGACGCAGAATGAGGCCGGAATTTCGTCATCGCCTGACGATACCGGGAACTTCACCAAACTGATTAAGGAACTCCGTACTGCTATCGGTCCTAAAAGAATCCTTACAATAGCGACAATAAGCTCGGCTCAGTACATCAACCTGCGTGAAGTCGTGCAATATGTGGACTGGGTGAACGCCATGACTTACGACATGGGACTGCCTCCATTCCATAACTCTCCGCTGCATCAGTCGAAATATGTGCAGAACATATCTGTTGAGGAAGCTGTACAGAAACATATCGATGCCGGAGTGCCAAAGTCGAAACTTGTGATGGGCATACCGTTCTATGGTCGTGGCATCGAAGGATTTCCTGAGGAAGTCAAGAATACCGACGCTCATCTTGTAGATAACTATTTTTACAATTGGGATGATGATGCCATGGTTCCGTATCTGACGGACCGCAGCGGACGCTTCGCCTATTCGTATGACGATGTCCGTTCCATCGGGCTCAAGTGCGAGTATGCCATAACCATGGATCTCCGTGGCGTGATGTGCTGGTCTGATGACGGAGATGATGAAAACGGCACTCTGCTGAACGCCGTCTATGACACAATGAACAATCCGGAACTGCAGAAACCCGTCAGAAAACACTCAATCTTTGATGACATCATTGAGTACTAATGATGCCAGTCTGAAACCGAATGTGCCGGTGATATGTACGCAACTGCCGTTGCCGCTGTCCCCGTCGCTTTCGTCCGCCATAGGCTGATTCTGCAGACGCTCCTCGCTGAACACGCATTGGAACTTGCGCGACGGGAACTGTCCCGTCTTCTTGAATCGTGTACGCAGTGCCTTTGCAAGGGGACATCCCTTTACCTTCCAGAACTCTGCGACTTCAATTCTGCCCGGATCCGTCTTCAGTGCGGCACCCATTGCGGAGAACAGTCTGGCGTCAGTTTCCAGGGACTTGACTATCAGATGGGCCTTGTCGGGTATGCTGTCAATCGCATCGATGATGTAGTCGTATTCCTCCAGATGGAACGAATCCGAATTCTCTTCGCTGAAACGCTCCTGGCGGATGCTGATGACGGCTTCCGGATTGATGGACAGCAGCCTGTCCCTGAGCGCGCT
>JAKSIW010000068.1 GCA_024398555.1 Bacteroidaceae bacterium
TCACGCGAGACTCTCGATACTGCTATTGACAAGGTGGTGGAAGCCAAGAAGCGCGGCGGCAAGGTGGCTGTCGTGACAGGAAGCGGCCCCAACATTCATGAAGGAGTCACCACTCTTGTCGCAGAACTGATAACGAAAGGTCTCGTGGATGGCGTCACAACCAGTTCGGCTGTCATCAATCACGAGATGGGCGGTACGCTGGAGCGCGTGAAGATGTGTCCGGCCGCACAGTTCGGACTTCCGGAGGAGAAGATGCCCCGCGGCAATGTGTTCGAGTTTACGGACATGACCGACGAGGAGCTGGACGAGCTTGGCAAGGAGATGATTCTGGACCGCGACCTGCTGGCCAAGAGAAAGGACGCGGAAGGCCACTTCCTCATCAAGGCTGCCGCCAACATGGCATATCCCAGAGGTCTGCGTACAGAAATGGTGGCAGACGAGATTCATTCCATCTGCCGTCAGACACGTCTGCCGTTCGAGGTGGTGGCAGGATGGGGTTGCGATGAGCGCACGATGATAGGAGCCGGAGCGGCCAAGGGCGTACCGGTCATGGTGACCATTCCGCAGATGGTGGGAGGCGGTCATGTCGGACTTGCCGTAGGTGACAGCATCCCCATCGCCAGCCGTTCGCGCAAGATTGCCGAAATACTCGGCCAGGCAGATGTCATAATCGAATCCGCTGTAGCTCTGACACAGGAGATTCACGACGGCCCATTCGAGACCTACACAGGCCACGGCATCTGGTCATACTGGCAGGGACAGCCCACATTCAGTCTCAAGGACAAGACTCTGATACGCTTCGACCTGGACGAGAACCTGCGTCGCGCACAGGATCTGCAGAAGCAGAGCGCCATGATTCAGGAGGCCATCAACAAGGGGCTGCCGAAGACCAAGATTTCCAAAATACCGTTCAGGATGGAGATGTCCGCATTTGCACGTCATGAAGGAAGTCTGCCTGTCATCGGAGACATCGGCATGATATGGCCAATATTCGCACTCAGGATTGCTGACGCACTGGGCATCACGCTGGATTTCATGAGCTACAAGCAGGAAACTGAAGACGGCAAAAAGATGCGTGAATGGATTGTGGACAATGTCCGTCCTTTCAACAAAGCCAAGATGCTGAAGAAGCTGGGAGAGCAGAAATAATCAGCGGTTCCTGCGGCCACCGCGGAAGCCGTTGCTCTTCGCGCCATGTCTGCCTCCGCCATTTGAACTGCGCCCTCCCCTTCCGTTTCTGCGTCGCGGATTGTACTCCGGAGCATCACCGAACTCCTCCGGGAGCGGAATCTTGTACACCTCACGTTCTATCAGGCTCTCTATCGAGGCAAACTGCGTCTGCTCATCGGGTGAGATGAACGTGATGGCGCATCCGTCACTTCCGGCACGTGCGGTACGACCTATACGATGCACATAATCCTCAGCATCATGAGGTACGTCGAAATTGATCACCAGATCGATGTCATCGATATCAATACCGCGTGAGACTATGTCGGTAGCCACAAGAACGCTGATTTTGCCGCTGCGGAACTGATACATGATTTCATCCCTCTGCACCTGTTCCAGATCAGAATGCATCTCACCGACATTCATGCCTAAGCGCTTCAGGGTCTTGGTTATCTCCTTCACCTTCAGTTTGGATGAAGCGAAGATGATGACGCGCCGTTCCTTCTTATCCTCGAACAGGCTCTGTATGACAGGCACCTTCTGCGTCTCATAGCAGACGTATGCCGCCTGCAGAATCTTCTCGGCAGGCTTTGACACTGCCAGCTTTATTTCGACTGGATTGTTCAGAATCTGATTGGCAAGCTTCTGTATTTCATCCGGCATGGTAGCGGAGAACAGAAGGGTCTGGCGTTTCTTGGGCAGACGGGCGACTATCTGCATGATATCGTCATGGAAACCCATGTCAAGCATTCTGTCCGCCTCGTCAAGAATGAAGAACGATACTTTGGACAGGTCACAGTTGCCCAGGCTGAGATGGCTGATGAGCCGTCCCGGAGTAGCAATGAGTATGTCGGCGCCCATGGCCATGCCGCGTTTCTCCTGCTCAAAGCGTATTCCGTCGTTGCCGCCATAGACAGCCACGCTGGACACTGAGGCGAAATATGAAAATCCCTCCACCTGCTGATCTATCTGCTGTGCCAGTTCGCGCGTCGGAGACATGATCACGCAGTTGACTGCATTTTCCGGATATCCGCCCCGCGTCAGGCTGTTGAGGACCGGCAGAAGATAGGCGGCAGTCTTGCCCGTACCTGTCTGAGCTACACCTATTATGTCACGTCCTTCCATAATGACAGGAATGGCCTGCTCCTGAATGGGAGTACATTCCTTGAAATTCATCGCATCCACAGCGTCCTGGATACCAGGCTCGAAATCAAACTCGTCAAAAAACACAGCGTCAACAGTTATTTAGGTGCTTTAATGTACAGATATACCGCAACAGGGATATACACGATATTGGGCAGCCATTCCGCCCATATCGCAGACATGGCGCCGGACACGGCGAACGTCGATGATACGGTCTGGAACATGATGTAGCCGAAACTCAATCCGATGCCAATACCCAAGTAAAGACCCATTCCGCCCTTTCTCTTGCGGCTGGAGAGGGACACTCCTATCAGCGTCAGGATGAACGAGGCGAAGGTCATGGCTATCCTCTTGTGATACTCAATTTCAAACTCACGAACCATATTTCCCACGCCACGCGACTTATGACGCTGGATATACTGCCTCAGTTCGGGAGATGTCATCGTCTCCTGCTGTCTCTTGAACACGATGAAATCAGCAGGCATGAACCTGATGACAGTATCGAGACTTTCGCCGCGCGTCACCTCCTCCCTGTCCTCACTCAGATTGCGTATCACGTACTCCCTGATCTTCCAGTGATAATCCTCGGCACACACGGTATCATACTCCACAGTCCTCGCAGTCAGGTGGGATACGAGTCTCTTGTCCTCGAACTTGTCCAGACAGAACCTGTATCCCGTCATGTTGGTATCCTCGAACCTGCCGATATAGGCTATCACGCCGTCTTCGACTTCCATCTGGAAGTTGTTGACCATGTGCGGCTTACGCGAATGGATATAGGTATTCTGGAAGTCGATCCTCCTGATGCTTCCCCTTGGAATCACGTATGCGCTGAGCGAGATGGTGAGCAACGCGATGAACGCTGCCGCCACCATGTATGGCACCAGAAGCCTTTTGAAGCTCATTCCGGTGGAGAACATGGCTATTATCTCCGTGTTCTCGGCCAGCTTCGATGTGAAGAATATCACCGCAATGAACACGAATAGAGGGCTGAACAGGTTGGCGTAATACGGAATGAAGTTGAGATAATAGTCAAACAGAAGTTCTTTGAGCGGTGCCTCCTTCAGATCGTCAATGTGCTCGTTGAAGTCAAACACCACGGATATCGCCACAATCAGAGCAATGCACAGGAAATACGTGCCCAGGAACTTTCTGATGAGATACCAGTCGATTCTCTTCAGCATGAAATTTCTTCTATCCAGTCCTGCCATTGTCAGATTCTTTGCATTACACGTCTGGCCGTCACGGATTTCCACAGAGCGAAATCGCCGGCTTTGATATGGTTTCTGGCCTCGCCCACAAGCCACAGATAGAATGCCAGATTGTGTACCGACGCTATCTCCAGCGCCAGAAGTTCAGAAGCCTTGAAAAGATGGTGCAGATATGCCTTCGTGTACATTCTGTCCACGGAAGACGCCCCCTCCTCCTCTATCGGTTCAAACGCATCCTCCCACTTCCTGTTGCGGATGTTGATGATGCCGTCTTTGGTGAAGAGCATGGCATTGCGTCCGTTGCGCGTGGGCATCACGCAGTCAAACATGTCCACTCCAAGCGAAATGGCCTCAAGAATGTTCTCCGGTGTTCCAACTCCCATGAGATAGCGCGGACGGTCCTTGGGCAGGATGCCGTTCACCAGTTCTATCATCTCATACATCACCTCTGCCGGTTCACCCACGGCAAGACCGCCGATGGCATTGCCCTGGCAATCCTTCGAGGCGATATATTCCGCCGATTTCAGTCTCAGGTCCCTGTAGGTACAGCCCTGTACTATGGGGAACAGCACCTGCTCGTATCCGTACAGCGGTCCGGTCTCGGAGAACCGCTTCACGCAGCGGTCAAGCCAGCGATGCGTCAGTTCCATTGACTTGCGGGCGTAGGCATATTCCGCCGTACCCGGAGTACACTCATCGAATGCCATCATGATGTCAGCACCGATGGCACGCTCGATGTCCATCACGCTCTCCGGCGTAAAAAGATGTCTGGAGCCGTCTATGTGGGACTGGAACTTCACTCCCTCCTCGCTCATCTTGCGAAGTCCGGTCAGTGAGAACACCTGGAATCCTCCGCTGTCCGTCAGCATCGGACGGTCAAAGCCATTGAACCGGTGCAGTCCTCCGGCCTTGCGCAGGACTTCCGTCCCCGGCCGGAGATACAGATGATAGGTATTGCCCAGAATAATCTGAGCCTTCACATCATTCTTCAGCACATCGACAGGTACAGCCTTGACAGAGCCCACCGTGCCCACAGGCATGAATATGGGAGTCTCTATCTCTCCGTGGTCCGTATGGATGCGTCCGGCCCTTGCCGCCGATCCGGAATCGGTGTATTCCAGTTCGAATTTCATTTCGACGGTTCTGCAGTTATTTCCTGAGGGTCATCCACCTTGTCCGGCAGCAGTGCCAGATCCCATACGTCGCTGATTTTCTCCACATAATGGAACTCAACGCCACGCAGATACTCCTCAGGTATCTCCTCAATATCGCGTCTGTTTTCAGAACACAGGATAATGTCTGTAATACCGGCTCGCTTGGCAGCAAGAATCTTCTCGCGGATACCGCCTACCGGCAGCACCTTGCCACGCAGCGTTATCTCGCCTGTCATCGCCAGGCCGGCCCTTACCTTGCGCTGTGTGAATGCCGATGCTATGGATGTGGCCATAGTGATGCCTGCGGACGGTCCGTCCTTGGGGATGGCACCCTCCGGCACATGGATATGGACGTTCCAGCACGAGAACAGCGCCGGATCCAGCGACAGCAGTGAGGCATGCGAACGTATGTACTCCAGAGCCAGCATGGCCGACTCCTTCATCACGTCACCCAGATTGCCGGTAAGTGTGAGTCTGCCCTCCTTTCCACGACTCAGGCTCGTCTCCACGAACAGTATCTCTCCGCCCACGGCAGTCCATGCCAGTCCTGTCACAACTCCGGCATATTCGTTGCCCTGATATTTGTCACGGCTGTACGGCTTCACGCCGAGAAGAGCCTTCAGGTCCGACTCCCGGACACTCTTCGAATCGAAACGTCCGTCATTGGCATACTTGTAGGCCAGACGACGGCATATCTTGCCAATCTTCTTCTCCAGTTCACGCACGCCGGATTCGCGGGTGTAGTTCTCTATGACCGCCTCGATGGTCTTTCTCGGAATGCTAAGGCCCAGTCCCTTGAGTCCGTTGGCCTCCATTTCCTTGGGAATGAGATGCCGGGCAGCAATCTCCACCTTCTCCTCTGTGATATATCCGCTCACCTCTATCACCTCCATACGGTCCAGAAGCGGTCCCGGAATGGTGTTGAGGTTATTGGCTGTAGCTATGAACATCACGCGGGACAGATCGTAGTCTATATCCAGATAATTGTCGTGGAACGCCCCGTTCTGTTCCGGGTCGAGCACTTCCAGCAATGCCGACGAAGGATCGCCCTGAACAGTCATCTGGCTGACCTTGTCTATCTCGTCCAGCACGAAGACCGGATTGGAAGAACCGGCTTTGGCCAGTCCCTTGACAATGCGTCCCGGCATGGCGCCGATGTAGGTTCTGCGGTGTCCGCGGATTTCGGACTCGTCATGCAGACCTCCCAGCGAAACCCTCACATACTTGCGCTTCAGAGCCTTGGCTATCGATACTCCCAAGGAGGTCTTTCCCACTCCCGGAGGGCCGTACAGACAGATGATAGGTGACTTGAAATCCTTGCGCAGCTTCATGACAGCCAGATGCTCCAGGATACGCTCCTTCACCTTCTCCAGACCGTAATGGTCCTTGTCCAGTGCCCTGGCTGCATTTGCCATGTCGGTATTGTCCGTCGTATATTCATTCCACGGCAGTGAAAGCACTGTCTGCAGATATGAAAGCTGGACATTGTAGTCCGGAGACTGGGTGTTGATGCGCTCCAACTTGCCGAGTTCCTTCTCGAAAAGCTCAGCCACAGTCTGGCTCCACTTCTTCGTGGCGGCCTTCTGACGCATCTCCTGAATATCCTGATCCTGAACGCTGCCGCCCAGTTCATCCTGTATGTTCTTGATCTGCTGCTGCAGGAAATACTCCTTCTGCTGCTTCTCAATATCCTCGTGAGTGCGTTTCTGGATATTCAGCTTCAGTTCGGACAGCTGTACCTCGCGGCTGAGGATATTCAGCAGCAGCATCGCCCTCTCCTGTACCGTCGGGGCTTTCAGCAGACGTATCTTCTCCTTTATCTCAAACGGCAGATTCGCGCACGAGAACTCTATCATCAGCAGTCCGTTGCGGATGTTCTTCAGGGCAAACGCAGCGTCCGGAGTGAGATTCTCGGACATTTCGATATACTTCACAGCCATCTCGCGGCAGGAGTCCGTGACAGCCTTGAACTCACGGCTGCGCGCGCTCGGCAGCACCTCCGGAAATGCCTCCACCCTGCCGGTCAGATATGGTTCCACCGACTCTACGGACAGCAGCTTGATTCTCTGGAGTCCCTGCAGTATCACCGTAGTGGAACCGTCCGGCATCTCCAGTACGCGGACAATCTTCGCCACAACTCCTACAGGGTACAGGTCAAAATAGCCCGGGGTCTCCTTGTCGGCCACTCTCTGGCACATCACTGCTATGTTAGAGCCCTTGCGTTCACAATCCTTAATCAGGTGCAATGATGACTTGCGCCCAATGGAAACAGGCATGATAACTGTCGGGAAGAGCACCATGTTTCTTACCGGCAGCACAGCCATCACGTCCTCCACCTCGGTATTGAACAGGTTCTCCTCATTTCCGTCGTAATCGGCAACCAGTGAGAATGAACGTGCATTCATACCGTCCTCATCGTCTTTTCTGTATTTCTTTGCCATATTATTTCTTCCAATTCAGACACACTCGCGTGAGTGCGTACGCGTGCATGATACAAGCGGTGCAAAGATAGCAATTAACATCCGATTCTCATCGGAAAGTATCTTAAAAAACCCGAAAGAACGTACCTTTGCAGTGATGAACGGTCCGGATTTCAAGTTCAAGCAGTTTTCCATCAGGCAGGACATGTGCCCGATGAAGGTCGGTACTGACGGAGTGCTGCTCGGAGCATGGGCAGGTGTCGGAGGATGCCGTCGCATACTCGACATCGGCACAGGCACGGGGCTCATCGCACTGATGGCGGCCCAGAGGAATGCCGATGCAGAGGTGTACGCCATCGACATCGATCCCGGTTGTGCCGTGCAGGCCGCCCGTAATGCGGATGCCTCCCCGTGGGCCAGGCGCATTCATGTCATGGAGGCCGATGTCAGACACTTCATGCCGGAATTCAGATTCGATGCCATACTGTGCAACCCGCCGTATTTCACCAACTCGCTGCGCTGTCCGCAGGAGGGGCGCAGTCTGGCCAGACATGACTGTTCATTGAACTTCGACCAGCTTTCCGAAGCCGCAGCCAGGCTGCTGGAACCTGACGGGGAACTCAGCCTGGTGCTGCCCTACGAAGCATCCGCACAGTTCATCGGCTCGGCTGCCATCCACGGGCTGCAGCTGCACTCCCACACCAGAGTCATCACAAAGAGCGGCAAGGCGCCGAAGAGGTCCCTGATGTCTTTCGGAACCGGTTTCCAGGAAGCAACCCCGAATGACCTGATTATAGCCGAAGAAGACGGTTCCGAGTCCGCGGAATACATCAATTTAGTAAAGGATTTTTATCTCAAATACTGAGATTTCAGAGGTCTTTCGCATCATTCGGGACAGCGACGCGGATACCTTTCGGAACGACACTTATACAGATGTCACCCGTCAGTCTGACAGGATCCCCGTCATAATGCGCCACACATTCCCCGCTGCGTCTTATCACCAGTTCACGGCATTTCCGTCCGAAGAACCTGCTGTTATGTTCAAGTTGCTTATTCATCAGCTGATACGCAAGAACCGGCACATCAATTGCCGAGAAGCGCGGAATGGCCGATATGTCCAGCAGACCGTCGCATACCGATGCGGAAGGAGCAATGAACGCCCCGTTTCCCCATTGGTTGGCATTGGCGCATGTTATCAGGAACGCCTCCATGTCAACAGCTTCACCATCTATTGCCAGAGAATATGTGTCATTGTGGTACTGGCGGAGCTCATGTAAAATCTTTTCAATATATTTCACTGCTCCTCGCGTATGGCTTTCTGAAAATTTCTGACTGACTGCAGCATCGAATCCCACTCCGCAGGTCGTAAAAAACGGATGTCCGTTTATCAGGCCATAGTCCATGTCAAGAATACGTATGTCATTCAGCCATTTTACCGAAGCCACCGGCTTCATGGAAATGCACAGATGCCGGGCCAGTCCATTACCGGAACCGCACGGCACGATGCCAAGTGCTGTTCCCGTGCCTATCAGTCCGCGCGCCACCTCATTGACCGTACCGTCGCCACCCACAGCGACCACGATGTCCGCACCTGCGCCTGCTGACTCGCGTGCTATCTCCACGGCATGTCCTGCATAGCCTGTCGTTCTTATCTCGAAGTCAAGCCGCGACGGATTTACATATCTTTCGATAAGCGAACGTCTGGATATGAAGTGGGATGCCCCCGAGATAGGGTTCATCACAAACACCGCTTTCAGTCTGTCATTCTCCATCATAATCTACTCTGCGCACACATCAGGCCATGATTCCGCAAATTAATGATATTTTTTCCAAAGTACCCCATTTTTAACTAAATTTGCGCAGCTTTTTCCGTCGGAGACGGCACCGGTAATTACGCATTCCTATTATGAACCTTCTAAAAGAAAGATATTCCACTTACGACCTCGCTTCAGCCTACGGCGTTGACATCAGCCTCTATCCATACCACAGAGCCGTTTCGGGACTTCAGGGTACGGAAGTAATGATGGAAGGCCACAAAGTGCTGATGTTCGGTTCTAACTCATATCTCGGTCTGACCAGCGATCCGAGGGTCATCGAAGCTTCAGTCGAGGCTGTCAGGAAATACGGTACCGGATGCGCCGGTTCCAGATATCTGAACGGCACCATCGACATGCACCGTGAATTCGAGCACGAGCTGGCGGAATTTGTCGGCAAGGAGGATGCCATCATCTACTCCACCGGTTTCCAGACAAATCTCGGAGTCATATCCAGCGTTGTCGGCCGCGACGACTATGTGGTCTGTGACGAACTGGACCACGCATCCATCGTAGAGGGCCGCAGACTGTCATTTGCCACCCCGATGAAATTCAGGCACAATGACATGGAATCACTGGAAAAGACGCTATCGCGCTGCCGTCCGGAAAGCCTCAAGCTGATAGTCGTGGACGGAGTGTTCAGCATGGAGGGCGACATAGCGGACCTGCCCTCCATCGTCAGCCTCAAGGAGAAGTACAACTGCGCGGTCATGGTGGACGAAGCACACGGTCTTGGCGTATTAGGCGACCACGGACGCGGCACATGCAATCATTTCGGTCTGACTGACGACGTGGAAATAATCATGGGCACCTTCAGCAAGTCACTTGCCGCCATCGGAGGCTTCTGCGCAAGCGATGCCGATACAATCAACTGGATACGTCATCATTCCCGCTCATACATCTTCAGCGCGAGCAACACTCCCGCGGCCACCGCAGCTGCCAGAGCCGCCCTGCACATCATGAAGGAGGAACCGGAACGCATCGCGCATCTTTGGGAGATTACGAACTATGCGCTCAAGTGTTTCAGAGACCTCAACTTTGAAATCGGCAACACTTCGACTCCTATCATACCTTTATATATCCGTGATTTCGTCAAGACATTCGAGGTGACGAAAATGATGTTCGACGACGGAGTGTTCGTGAATCCTGTGATTCCGCCCGCTTGCGCCCCGGACGCGACCCTCATAAGGTTCTCACTGATGGCCACTCATACGAAGGAGCAGATAGACATAGCCGTTGACAAGTTGTACCGTTGCTTCAAAAAGCTGGAAATTATCAGATAATTCTTGCACCATTAAAGTAAAAGGACTATCTTTGCACCGCCTTTTGGGAAACAAGGGCATTCGGGATGTAGTTCAGTTGGTAGAATACCTGGTTTGGGACCAGGGGGTCGCACGTTCGAATCGTGTCATCCCGACTAAAGAGAGGCTTTTCCAGCCTCTTTTTTCATTTTCGCCGATGGCGTCATAAAATTTATAATTATTCCGCCACGAATGCACTAAATTGTTTATTCATGGCAAAATAAGCGTATTGATTTTTGGCAAAAAACTTTGAGAGGTGGGCACGGTATGTGCAGGGCACCTGTCCCCTGATTCCGTAGTTGCATAATATTTCAACAAAACTTTCAACACCATAATTTGCATTGATGTTCCCAACGTGAT
>JAKSIW010000069.1 GCA_024398555.1 Bacteroidaceae bacterium
TCGTTGAAGAAGAAGTCGTCGTTGGAGGGGTAGTCGGGCCAGATGTCTTCGATACTTTCGTATATGTCACCTTCGTCCTCTATTTCCTGAAGGTTCTCGATGACCTCGAGAGGGGCTCCGGAGCGGACGGCATAATCTATCAACTCGTCCTTGGTTGCTGGCCAGGGAGCATCTTCAAGCTTAGAAGCTAATTCCAAAGTCCAATACATAAATCAAATGATATTAAAATGGTTTGAGGCGCAAAAGTATGAAAAAAACAATTGATGATACTATTCACTCCAAAAAATCTCATCAGTATCTGCCAAAAAATTGAGGCGGCGGGACATAACGAACAGATAATCAGAAAGTCTGTTCAGGAAAACGAGCAGATTTGAGTCGAGTGGATGCTGTTCGTTCAGACGGAGGACGCAACGTTCGGCGCGGCGGCAGACTGTTCTGGCAACATGGCAGACAGCGGCACCAGTGCACCCGCCCGGCAGGATGAAAGCCTTCTGGACGGGGAGACCGTCTCCGGCGGCATCAATCATACGCTCGATGCGTTCGATGTCGTCAGATGTGACATGGCATCTCTCGGGGACAGGCGTAGTGTCAGTATCGGTGGCAAGAGAGCCACCTACAGAGAAAAGACGATTCTGGATCCATCTGAGATTGTCAATGTCCGAGCTGACGCTGATATGGGAAGCCAGCAGGCCGATATTTGCATTCAGTTCATCCACAGTGCCGTATGCTTCGAGACGGATATCGGTCTTTGAAACCCGACGACCACCTACAAGGCTGGTGGTGCCGTCATCTCCTGTTCCTGTATATATTTTCATAATCTGTAGTGCTGTTTGTACATTTTCCTGTCGAAGAATACGATGCCGACAGAGCCCTTGGTGATGATGACACCGGTACGTTCGTCCTTAGCCAGAGCGTCGAACCAGTTCCTGCGGCTATTGCCCTTGATTGACTGCACTATGAGTACAGATTTCTCATTGAGATACGGCATGAGTATTTCCACCGCTTCTCGGAAGAAAGCAGTGTGGGCCAGATGAACGAAATCGATGTCTCTACCCTCGTCTGCCAGCGCGTCAAGCATTGCCAATACGTCACCGCTGCGATAGTCTATCTGCGGGAACGCTGCCAGATTCCTGCGTACATCTTCAACTGCCGGATGAGGGGCATCAAGCGTGATGACGGGAGTCGAATGTGAGACCGATGCCAGATAACCGGTACTGACTCCGGCACCAGTGCCGATTTCCAATATCTGACGCGGATGCAGGGCATTGACCAGTCTGAACAGCATCTGATCGACATTTTCATCATACTGCGGAAGATAATCGGGCGCTTTCTCCCAATACTCATACAGGTCGTCGTACGCGTAGTAGGGCAGCTTCTCCTCAATGACATTGGTAATGAGGTCATAAGCCCACGGCGAATGGATACCGAAGCCGCGCCTGTTGAGGAAATGATTCTTTGTCACTTTCATAATTATCTGATATACTCTTTCATAACAGCCTTGATTGCGGCACTGCCAAGGACAATGTCCATGCGGACCGGAATACGGAGGGCATCATTGGTCACGAATACCTTCATAGTCTCACGTTCATCACCATATTTATAGTCACGTACTGAGAGTCGCAGGCATTCATGAGCTGTGCCGTCTCCGTCAGTTACGGACTCCGTACCCTCGAACAGGATATGCTGCATCACGACAAGCTCGCCATTGACCATGGGTATCGTCAGTATCTCATCACCGGGGCCGACCCCATTTGCATCAAGGTATCTCGCATGATGAAGCATACTGAGCATGTCATACACTGTCTCCTGACTGTTCTCGTGAACGTCATGCATGACCCGGCCGTCCCTGCGGACCACCAGATGAACATCACAGCCTGACGTGGAATGCATGAAGCCGGCAGTCTCAACGGCATGCCTGGAGCGTTCATTGACCTGCTTGGAGTAATGCAGAGGCAGTCCATCCGCGGACATGACGGATGTCAACGTGTCACGCAGCATGAAAACGAGACTTGTGAGCCTGTTGGTGGACATCGTCATTCGGCTCATAATCACAGGATTTCCTTCGTATTCATCGGCGGTTTCCGAGAAAGTCGCAGTGCCGGCCTCCATGCCGCGACCGCCAAGCGAGAATGCAAGGCTGTACGTGACAGTCTCAGCCGCGAGCTCTGAAGAGAGGAGCGCGAAAGCCATTAATACGATATGCGGAAGATACCTTGTCATCAAAGCTGCCGCTAATTTGAAACCACTATCTGCGAACCGCTCCTTGATACCGGATAACGGTAAAGCGGACGTGCATCACTTCTTTCGGAAGCGAGCACGAAGCCGTTGTTGTTCAAGTCAAAAGTAGTGTGACAGTCGGGACATTCGGCAACGCCGGTACTGTTCAGAACAATCCGCTTGGAACTTCTGTCGCATACCGGACAGCCCAGGTCGAATGCATATACGGCGCAATCAGGATTGTCCAGAGCAGGAGTACCTATCACAATTCCCGCCAGACCGAAATGGAAGCTTCTTGCATCCACCTCAGACATCGGATACCTCGACTCATGACCATCCATATCCGTGACAACAAGGTTCTGTCCTGACTGACGGACAGATATGAAGACCCCCATCGAACAGGCCGCATTGAACGGCGGCTGACTCGCATCACACCGATAGAATACGTGATATCTGTTACTGAAGACAGAGTATGAGTCGTCACAGGACCATGTCTGCAACAGCAGCAGACACATCAATATCACGGTGAAACGGCGGTTTCTCATTTGCCGGCAAGTCTGGAGAAAGCTTCATCAATTCTGCTGAACGGAAACGCATCGGTCAGACTGCGCATCCGGGCTTCGATACGGTCATTGCAGAGATTGCCTATACTGCCCTGATGGGTATGCGAGATGTTCCTGTCCGCCTTGAATGTGCCGTTCTCAATCGAGGCACCCACCTGACGGTAGGCATCGCGGAACGGTACACCCTCCAGAACCAGTCTGTTCACCTCCTCGACACTGAAGATGGGATCGTACCTGCCATCATCAAGAATGTTGTCGCGCACCTGAATATGATGAATCATGTAAGTCACCATCGTAAGGCAGTCGTCCAATTCGTCAAATGCAGGCAGGAACACCTCCTTGACCAGCTGCATGTCGCGGAAGTAACCGCTCGGCAGATTGTTGGTCATCAGAGTGATCTGTTCCGGAATGGACTGGAGTCTGTTGCACTTCGCCCTTGTCAGCTCAAAAACGTCAGGATTTTTCTTATGCGGCATAATACTGGAACCGGTCGTGCAGTCATCCGGCAGTCTGATGAATCCGAAATTCTGGCTGTTATACATGCAGGCATCGAACGCAAGCTTTGACAGAGTTGCGGCCACCGATGCAAGTGCCGAACTGACCACCCTTTCAGTCTTCCCCCTCGTCATCTGCGCATAGACCACATTGTAGTCCATCGACTCAAAGCCCAGAAGATCGGTCGTCATCTGCCTGTCCAGCGGAAACGAAGAACCGTATCCGGCAGCCGAGCCGAGAGGATTGCGGTTGCATATATCGAAAGCCGCACGCAGCAGCACCATATCGTCGGTAAGACTCTCGGCGTATGCTCCGAACCAGAGTCCGAATGAAGACGGCATGGCCGTCTGCAGATGGGTATAACCCGGCAGCAATACATCACGGAAGCGTTCACTTTGGGTGATGAGCGCCTCGAACAGGCTGTTCACCGAGGTCACGATACCGCGCAGACGCTCGCGGATGAACAGTTTCAGATCTACGAGGACCTGGTCGTTTCTGGAACGTCCGGAATGGATCTTCTTGCCCACATCGCCCAGTCTGCGTGTCAGCAGCAGCTCGACTTCGGAATGCACATCCTCCACTCCATCCTCGATAACGAAATCCCCTGATTCAATGAGCGTCAGCAGGTCACGCAAGCCGTCTGTCAGCACAGTCAGCTCGTCCCGTGTCAGAAGTCCGACGGACTCCAGCATTGTGATGTGGGCTATTGAACCTAAGACATCATACCTTGCGAGCAGCAGGTCCAGCTCACGGTCACGTCCCACAGTATATTTCTGTATCAGTTCGTTGACAGGTTTCCCCTTATCCCAGATAGGTTTCATTGTAAATAATTTTTAGACATTCCACTCAGAAGGATTGCGTCTCCATTCCACGAGAACCGGCAGACTCTCGGCCTTGACATAACCGGAATCGACCGCTGCCTGAATGAGCGTCTCGTAATCTGTCAGGGTCTCCAGCCTGACACCGGCATCGCTGAATGCCTTCACTGCTGTCGGAAAGCCGTATGTGAATGAAGCGACCATGCCCACAATAGTACTGCCGGCATCACGGAGAGCCTGAACGGCCTTCAGACTGCTGCCTCCGGTGGAAATCAGATCCTCAATTACCAGGACACGGCTGTTTTCCGGCAGGAATCCCTCTATCTGATTGCCCATGCCATGATCCTTCGGGGTAGGACGCACATATACAAACGGTTTGCCTAATCTGTCCGCTACAAGTGCGCCCTGGGCAATGGCTCCGGTAGCTACTCCGGCCACAACATCGAACTCAGGAAAGTCAGCCGCAGCCTCACACAGCGAATCCCTGACGATACCTCTCACTTCAGGAAACGACAGTGTCCTGCGATTATCACAATAGAATGGTGAATGCCACCCGGATGCCCATGTGAACGGATTTTCAGGTCTCACCTTGACAGCTGACGTCTCCAACAGTTTCTCTGCGACCAAGCGCTTGACTTCTTCTCTCATTGCATTTGAATTTAGTTTGCGAAATTAACTATTTTTATGCTAAGTGGCAGATAGTGACGTGCAAACAAGCCATAAAAAATGCATAAAAGTATTATTATATTTAAAAGAGGAGCCTGAATGGGCCTTAATTGGGGAATTGTTGCTATTTTTGCCTTTTGTAAGATTAAA
Source organism: Bacteroidaceae bacterium (assembly GCA_024398555.1). GTDB lineage: Bacteria > Bacteroidota > Bacteroidia > Bacteroidales > Bacteroidaceae > Colenecus. The sequence goes on from JAKSIW010000069.1 coordinate 4,910, forward strand.
CTGCATTTTTTATGCGCAAGACAAAAGGATTTCTCATACTCGCCGGTCTGACACTCTTGTTCACAGCCTGCGAAGAGAGCAGAACATATAGCCCCGAAGCGGTCATCACTTCGTATTCCATGGGCAATTTCCCGGTCATCTATCACGACATCAACATCCAGGGACATGATACACTGGTGACGAGAACCGTCTCCGGAAGCACTATAGAATTCACCATTGACCAGCAGCGCAACCTCATCTTCAACAGAGATTCCCTCCCGCTCGGCTCAAAGGTGGACAGCGTCAAGACGACCATATACTCATCCGGACTGGTTATGTACCGCAAGATGCATAACGACGGCACATACACGGACACCCTGTGGTCAAGCAGCGACCCCATGGACCTCACAAGACCGGTCACGCTGCTTGTGATATCCGATGACGATTCCTACACACGCCAATATACGCTTACCACCAACATCCACACCGTTGACCCGGACTCAATGACATGGAGACATACCGCATCACTCCCGGCCACAATATCCGGAATGAAGGCGGTCATGTGCCGTGGCAGTGTCACTGTACTCTGCAAGGATGACAGCGGCAGTCCGTGCATCATCAGACGGCAGTCGGACGGCTGGACCGGACCTCTGCCGTGCATCGGTCTGGACGGAAACGTCATCACCCGGTCTCTGACACGGCATGATGGCAGACTGGCAGTTGTGGACGGAAACAGAGTGATGACATCGGAAGACGGCATCACGTGGAGCGAAGCCGGACAGGACACTCCGCTCAGTTACCTCATCCCGTTCACACAGACAGGCGATGCCGGACAGGCATGGGCGGTTTCCGAAGACGGATGGCTGGTCAGCAGCAGCGACCTGATCTCATGGACCAGGGTCCAGCAGCTGCCTCAGACATTCCCCGACATGGACATGACAGGAATCTGCTACCCGCTCAGGACCAACAGTTCCATCATCAGATACATCATTGCTGGTATTGATACCGACAGGAAGGCGACACATGCGTCACTCTGGACAAAACTTTCCAACGAACAGTACTGGACTGAGGTGGAGACAGCCAACGGTCACAGTCTGTACTGTCCGGCTTTCGAGAACCTGGCCATGATATTGTATGACGACAATCTCTTCGCTTTCGGCGGAAGCAGTGTCATCAACGGTCTGCACCTGAATCCTATGCAGGGCTTCTACCAGTCATCAGACAACGGCATCACATGGCGCGACTGCAATGCATTCTACGACAGCTTCAACACCTGGAACCCCTTCATGAAGTTTCCTTCAGAACTCAGAGGCTGCACTGATCCGTTCTGCTATACCGTCGATGACAACGGATGCATCTGGATTATCACAGCCGGAGAGAAAGGTGTGTGGAAAGGCTATATCAACCGTCTGTACAATGCAGACAAAGTCATCAGATAACACACGATGAAAAACAGAATCCTCTCTGTCGCACTTTTTGCTGCCCTGCTCTCATGCGGAGGCATGTCCTTTGCGCAGACTCCGGACGATGACACCGAGTATCTGATGGAAATAGGCCCCGCCACCGGTGTAAGCTTCTACATGGGCGATGCCAATGACAGGCTGTACCGCGACAGCAGATTCATGGGCGGCATCGTGGCACGATACAGATTCAACCCACGTCTCGCCCTCAAGGCAGATCTGACTGCGGCAGGTATCGCCGGAAGCACGACCAACATGAGCGACAGGACATTCCCGGAGGAGATAAACTTCAGCCGGACGATATACGATTTCGGAGTGCAGGTGGAAGGCAACTTCCTGGCATACGGCACCACCACTTACAACGACTGCCACAGGCTTGTCCCGTATTATCTGCTCGGCATAGGAATGACATTCGCCCCCGAACCGGCGGAGAATGACTTCGCAGCCTGCTTCCCCATCGGCATCGGAGTGAAATACAAGTTAGCCCGCAGGCTCAACCTCAGTCTGGAATGGACCATGCGCTTCAGCACATCCGACAGACTCGACGTGACAGGCCATACAGGCCAGGACCCATACATGATAAAGAGCGGATTCATGAAGAACCGTGACAGCTACGGTTTCACCATGCTGATGCTTACTTACGATATTTTCGCCAAACCCTGCGATTGCAATTAAAAACTGACTGATATGCTGTACGAGGAGATGATAGACAAACAGAGAATACCGACCCACGTGGCCATCATCATGGATGGTAACGGCAGATGGGCCGAATCCCACGGTCTGGAACGTCCTGAAGGACATGCCGCCGGTGTGAAGACGGTACGTCGCATTGTTGAGGACGCCGTCAGACTGGGAATCAGATACCTCACTCTATATACATTCTCGACAGAGAACTGGAAGCGTCCCGACAAGGAAATCAAGATTCTCATGAACCTGCTTCTGCAGAACATCGAGGAGGAGATTTTCATGAAGAATAACGTGCGCTTCCGCGTCATCGGCGATATGGAGAGGATTCCGGCACTCGTGCGCGGAAGAATCAAGGCATGCATCAAGGCCACCGAAAACAATACCCGTTCCGATCTGATAATCGCACTCAGCTATTCATCCCGTTGGGAGATCACCCGTGCCGCACGTCTCATTGCAGAAGATGTAAGGAGCGGCCTGATCAAAGCTGAGGATATAAGCGAAGAACTCATATCATCACGGCTGGAGACCAGCTTCATGCCGGATCCGGACCTCATGATCCGCACCGGCGGCGAGATGCGTCTGAGCAACTACATGATGTGGCAGGCATCGTACTCCGAGCTCTACTTCACGGATGTGTTCTGGCCGGACTTCGACAGAGAGGAACTTTGCAAGGCAATATACAGTTATCAACAGAGGGAAAGACGCTACGGCATGACAAGCGCACAGGTAACGGAGTCCAAATGATTCCAGAATAAGAAGAGCTACAATGGGCATAGACAGGCATAAATTCCACATCATATTGCTGGGACTGCTTCTGGCAGGCACGGCAACTGCATTCTCCCAGGAGGAAACAGTCATTGAAAATCCCACCATCCTCTACTCAGGCACCACGAAGGACTATTTCATCGGCGGATTCACCGTATCAGGAGTGAACGACTATGAGGATCAGGTTCTCATCAACCTGTCGGGACTGACTGTAGGACAGAAAATCAAAGTTCCGGGACCTGACATCTCGGAAGCAGTCAGACGCTACTGGAAACACGGAATGTTCTCATACGTGAGCATTTCAGCAACCAAGGTCGTGGGCAATATGATTTATCTGAACATAGACCTGGCCCTGAGACCCAAGATATCAGACATCAATTACTACGGACTGAAGAAAGGCGAGAGCGATGACCTGGCGGAAAAGGTCGGACTCGTGAAGGGCGGTCACGTCACTCCCAACATGCTGGACCGTGCAGAGCGTCAGATCCGCAGGTTCTTTGATGACAAGGGCTACAAGAATGCCCAGATCCGCATACAGCAGCGCGATGACACATCAGCGGAAAACAGAGTGTTCATCGACATCTACGTGGACAAGAAGGATAAGATCAAGGTGAATCATATCTATCTGAACGGCAATCAGGTACTTGCGGACAAGGACATCAAGAAAGCGATGAAGAAAACCAACGAGAAGGGTTATCTGCGCGATTTCTTCCGCACCAAGAAGTACATTGAGGATGAGTTTGAAAACGACAAGAAGAATATCATCGACAAGTACAACGAACTTGGATTCCGCGATGCGATAATTCTGGCTGACAGCGTGGTAAGTCACGATGGCAGTTCCGTTGACGTGTATCTGACACTCGAAGAAGGTGACAAGTACTACCTGCGTGACATCAAGTGGATAGGCAACACCATCTACACGAGCGATGTCCTGAACGAGGTGCTGAAGATGAAGAGCGGTGACGTTTACAACCAGAAGAAACTCAAGGAAAGGATCACTACCGATGAGGATGCCGTCGGCAATCTGTACTACAACAACGGCTATGTCTTCTACCAGATGGATGCAGCCGAGACCAATGTGGTGGGTGACAGCATCGATCTGGAGATGCGTATCGTCGAAGGTCCGCAGGCAACTATCAACAAGGTGAATATCTACGGTAACGACAGGCTTTATGAAAATGTCGTACGCCGCGAGCTTTACACCCGTCCGGGAGACCTTTTCTCAAGCGATGCTCTGCAACGCTCCTTCCGTGAAATCGCGCAGATGGGCCACTTCAACCCTGAAGCCATCGTTCCGGACGTACAGTCTAACACGACCGACGGTACCGTGGACATCAACTGGAATCTGGAGTCCAAGTCCAACGACCAGGTGGAGCTCTCCGCAGGCTGGGGACAGACAGGTGTCATCGGACGTCTGTCACTGAAGTTCACCAACTTCTCCATGTACAATCTGTTCCACAAGACTGACAACCGCCGTATGCTCCTGCCTCAGGGTGACGGACAGACATTCTCCATCAGTGGCCAGACAAACGGCAGCTACTACCACTCATACAGCATCTCGTTCCTGGAGCCGTGGCTCGGCGGCAACCGCCCGAACTCACTGTCACTGAGTCTGTTCTACTCCAAGCAGACCGACATCAGCGACACATACTACAACTCCAGCTACTACAACAACTACTATCAGTACATGTACGGATACGGCTCGTACGGCAACAACTACTACGGCAACAACTATTACAACTACGACTCCTACTACGATCCGGACAAGTACATCACGCTTCTGGGAGCTGCGATCGGATGGGGTACCCGTCTGCACTGGCCTGATGACTACTTTACCTTCTACGGCGAACTGTCCTTTACGAGATACAATCTGAAGGACTGGTCCTACTTCCTCATCAATAACGGTAACTGCAACAACATCAACATCGGCCTCACACTCAGCAGAAACACCACGGACAATCCCATCTTCCCGAGGATAGGTTCGGAGTTCTCACTGAGCCTCAGCATGACTCCACCTTATTCGCTGTTTGACGGACTCGACTACGAAGGTCTGGCAAACGATCGTACATCAGCCAGCTATCAGGCCGAACTGCAGAAGAAGCACGAGTGGATAGAATATCACAAGTGGAAATTCCGCGCCAAGACATACACCGCACTTACAAACGGACAGAAGCGCACTCTCGTACTCATGACACGTGCTGAATTCGGAATACTCGGTCACTACAACAAGTACAAACGCTCTCCGTTCGAGACATTCTATGTGGGCGGTGACGGCATGAGCGGCGCATCCTACACATACGCTACCGAGATTGTCGGACTCAGGGGTTATCAGAACGGCAGTCTCACACCGACGGGTGAGGGATATGCATACTCCAGGTTATCAGCCGAGCTGCGGTACCCGCTCATGCTGGAGAACAGCACCACCATCTATGCGCTGGCCTTCGTCGAAGGCGGTAACGCATGGAGCGAAGTATATCAGTTCAATCCTTTCGACATGAAGCGTTCCGCCGGAGTCGGTGTCAGAGTATTCCTGCCGATGATCGGTATGATAGGACTTGACTGGGGCTACGGATTTGATCCGGTTTACGGGTCAAAGGAGTACGGTGGCAGTCAGATCCACTTCATCCTCGGACAAGA
>JAKSIW010000007.1 GCA_024398555.1 Bacteroidaceae bacterium
CCCGTTGTGATGAACATCTTCAAGATGACCAACATCGACAAGAAACTTCAGATAACGGGTGGCTGTTGATAATTAATTTGGTGGAGGAGGACTGTCGGGAAGGAAAAAACAGTAACTTTGCACCATGTTAAAGAAGAGAAGTAACAGTCACCGCTTCACGTCGGCCTCAAAAGGCTGGCCGTCAGAAGGCAGCATTATAAGTTGCTATATGAAAAGGAGAGTGTGCGATTGTCGCTGCTCTCTTTTTTATTTCATGGATATTTGTAACAATTAACATTTTAGCATAGAGATGGAACCGTTGCATCATGAGTGTGGAATCGTAATGTTGAGGCTTCTGAAGCCGGCCTCCTACTATCGGAAGATATGTTCCGATTCGTTTGCCGGTCTGCACAGGCTTTACCTTATGATGGAGAAGCAGAAGAACCGTGGTCAGGAGGGTGCCGGAATAGCCGGAGTGAAACTGCAGGCCAGTCCGGGTGAGGAGTACATGTATCGTGAGAGAGCGCTCGGATCGGGAGCGATAAGTGAGATTTTCGACGGCCTTACTGAGAAATTCTCAAAATTCACTCCGGAACAGCTGGCTGATGACGAATTCGTGGCCCGCAACTGTCCGTTCGCATGCGACCTGTATCTGGGCCATCTCAGGTATTCTTCCGGCGGTACTCACAGCATTTCCGAGGTACATCCGTTCCTGCGCAGGAACAACTGGCGTGCCAAGAATCTGGCCCTGTGCGGCAATTTCACAATCACAAACGCCGATGAGGTGTTCCAGGAGATTATTTCCCACGGACAGCATCCGCGCAACTACCAGTCCACATACTTCATGCTGGAGCAGGTAGGTCACCGTCTGGACCGCGAGGTGGAGCGTGTGTTCCGCATTGCCGAAGATATGGGGCTGAAAGGATTGGATATCACACATTATATCGAGGACAACATTGACATTGCCAACGTACTCAGGACTTCGGCTCCGATATGGGACGGAGGTTACGTGGTAGGAGGTATCACCGGCAGCGGAGAGTCTTTCGCCATCCGCGACCCGTGGGGTATCAGAACGGCTTTCTGGTACAGTGACGGTGATGTCATCGCACTTGCATCCGAGCGTCCGGCACTTCAGAATGCGCTGAACGTCAGCGCGGACAGGATTCACGAACTGGAGCCGGGACAGGCTCTTGTCATCAACAAGAAGGGCGAGATGCGTCTGGAGCAGATCATCGAGCCGAAGGCCAATCTGTCATGTTCGTTCGAGCGCGTGTATTTCAGCCGTGGCAATGACATTGACATTTACAGGGAACGCAAGGAACTGGGCCACCAGCTGGTGGATTCCGTTCTCGATGCAGTGGACGGTGACATTGACCATACCGTGTTCTCATTCATCCCGAATACGGCCGAGGTCGCATCATTCGGTCTGGTGCAGGGGTTCGAGGAGTATCTGAACCGTCAGAAGATGCAGCAGATCAGGGAGCTTGGTCCGAATGCATCGGATGAGGACATGGAACGCATCCTGTCACGCCGCATCCGCAACGAGAAGGTGGCATGGAAGGATATCAAGCTGCGTACGTTCATCACGGCAGGAGACAGCCGCAACGCGCTGGCACAGCATGTGTATGACATCACCTACGGCACTATCAATCCGGGTATTGACAATCTGGTGGTAATCGATGACAGTATCGTGCGCGGCACTACGCTTCGCGAGAGCATCATCAGTATTCTGGACCGTCTGGGCCCGAAGAGAATAGTAATTGTATCATCTTCGCCTCAGGTGCGCTATCCGGACTATTACGGCATTGACATGTCTTCGATGGATCATTTCATCGCATTCAAGGCCGCACTGGAACTGCTGCATGACCGCGGAATGTGGCACATTGCTACCGATGTATATCGCAAGTGCCGCGAGCAGCTGAACAAACCGGCTGCCGAACGGGTCAACTGCGTGAAGGAAATCTACGACCGCTTCACCCCAGAAGAAATCTCTGGGAAGATTGTGGAACTGCTTACTCCTGAGGGCTGCAAGGCAGAGATAAGAATCGTATATCAGACTCTGGACGGTCTGCACAAGGCATGCCCGAACCATCTGGGCGACTGGTACTTCAGCGGCGACTTCCCGACACCGGGCGGTACGCTTCTCGTGAACAAGGCATTTATTGACTACTACGAAAAAAACTATAAGTAATGACGGTATCACTGATTTTGGCCGACGGCACCTGTTTCAAGGGTGAGTCATTCGGCTACGAAGAACCGGTCAGCGGCGAACTTGTATTCAACACCGCAATGACAGGCTACCCTGAGTTGCTCACGGATCCTTCTTCCAGAGGACAGCTTATCGTAATGACCTATCCGATTATAGGCAATTACGGAATTCAGCCTATTGGAAGCGATGAGTATGGCCTGCCCACAGGAGCCGACAGCGGGCACGTTCAGGCACGTGCGCTGATTGTCAGTGACTACAGCGGGTTCTACAGCCACTGGAACGCAAAGGAATCGCTGGAGGAGTGGATGAAGCGCGAGCATCTGCTCGGCATGAAGGGCGTGGATACCCGTGAGCTGACCAAGCACATCCGCAATCACGGCAGCATGGCTGCCAGAATTATCTTCGACGACAAGAAGAAGCCGGCTGAATACGCCTACACGAATATGCTGGACGAAGTGTCGTGCAAGGAGACGGTCACATATAATGAAGGTGGCGAAAAGACTGTAGTTCTGGTTGACTACGGTGTGCGTCCCGGCATGATACGTTGTCTGATAAATGAAGGTCTGACGGTGGTGCGCGTCCCTTGGAACAAGGATTTCAGCAGGATTGAGTGCGATGGAGTGGTTCTGTCCGAAGGACCGGGCAATCCGAGTTACTGCAGCGAGGCCGTGGCACAGATTCAGAAATTCATGAAGAAATGCGCCGACAAGCCTATCCTCGGAGTAGGAATGGGCTGTCTGCTGCTCGGACTGGCTGGCGGTATGGATACCTACAAACTGAAGTTCGGCCATCACACACACAATCAGCCGGTCCGCCTGGAGGGTACTGACCGCTGCTTCATCACTACCCAGAACCACAACTACGCTCTGCGCGAGGACTCTGTGGTAGGCAAGTGGAAGGTATATCTGAAGAACCTGAACGACGGTTCGGTGGAGGGCATCTACAATACCCGCAACCCGTGGGTGGGAGTGATGTTCCACTCTGAGTCCGATGTCATCAGCACCGATGCCCGGTTCATTTACGAAGATTTTGTCGAAAAACTCTAACTCATTACGGCTATGGCAATAAAGAAATACAAGAAGGTGTTGCTGCTCGGTTCGGGCGCACTGAAAATCGGTGAGGCCGGTGAGTTTGACTACTCCGGTTCGCAGGCTCTGAAGGCCCTGAAGGAGGAGCATATCGAAACTGTACTCATCAACCCTAATATCGCTACGGTCCAGACCAGCGAGGGTGTTGCGGACAAGGTCTATTTCCTGCCTGTCACCCCGTTCTTCGTGGAGAAGGTCATCGCAAAGGAACGTCCCGATGCCATTCTGCTGGCATTCGGCGGTCAGACCGCACTGAACTGCGGTGTGGCTCTGTATCAGCAGGGCGTATTCGAGAAATACGGAGTAAAGGTGCTCGGTACGCAGGTCAAGGCCATCATGGACACCGAGGACCGCGAGCTTTTCGTGGAGAGACTCGATGAGATTGGCGTTCAGACCATCAAGAGTCACGCAGTGGAGACAATGGAGGCTGCACGCGCTGCGGCTCTGGAACTGGGCTACCCGGTCATCATCCGTTCTGCCTACGCTCTGGGCGGTCTCGGCTCCGGCTTCTGCGACAATGAGGAGGAACTGGACAGACTGGCCGAGAAGTCATTCTCGTTCTCGCCGCAGATTCTTGTTGAGAAGAGTCTGAAGGGCTGGAAGGAGATAGAATTCGAGTGTGTACGCGACAAGAGCGACAACTGCATAATCGTCTGTTCGATGGAGAACTTCGACCCGCTGGGCATCCATACCGGCGAGAGTATCGTTGTGGCTCCTACACAGACACTTACACAGCACGAGGTTCAGAAACTGGAGGAACTGACCATGCGCGTGGCACGTCACGTGGGCATTGTCGGTGAGTGCAACATACAGTTCGCCTTCGACCCGCAGTCGGAAGAGTACCGTGTGATTGAGGTCAATGCACGTCTGAGCCGCTCGTCGGCCCTGGCATCCAAGGCTACCGGCTATCCGCTGGCGTTCGTGGCATGCAAGCTCGGTCTGGGATACAATCTGTACGAACTGACCAATTCCATAACAAAGAGCACTACAAACTTCTTCGAACCGTCAGTCGATTACATCGTCTGCAAGATGCCGCGCTGGGATCTTTCCAAGTTCCACGGAGTGGATCGCGAAATCGGCTCGAGCATGAAGTCAGTGGGTGAGGTCATGTCCATAGGCCGTTCGTTCGGTGAGGTTATCCAGAAGGGTATCCGTATGATAGGGCAGGGCATGCACGGTTTCGTGGAGAACAAGCCGCTCGCATTCGCCGATCTGGACAAGGCCCTGAAGGAGCCGACCGACAAGCGTCTGTTCGCCATCAGCGAGGCTATGCAGAAGGGTTACACCATAGACCGCATCTGGGAACTTACCAAGATTGACAAGTGGTTCCTGAACTCCCTGAAGCAGATTGCCGACATCTCCGGAGAACTGCACAAGGTGAAGAGTGTGGATGGCATTGGCAGAGATCTGATGCTGAAGGCCAAGCGCTTCGGATTCTCCGACTTCCAGATAGCACGCGCCATAGGAATTCAGAAGGAAATGGGTGTGGATGCATCCCTGCTCGCCGTACGTAACCGCAGGAAGTCATTCGGTATCGTTCCGTTCGTGAAGCAGATTGACACCCTCGGCGGTGAATATCAGGCTCAGGCCAACTATCTGTACATGACATACAACGGTTCAGCTCACGACATACCGTTCTACAGCGACCACAAGTCGATTATGGTGATCGGTTCCGGAGCATACCGTATCGGTTCGTCCGTCGAGTTCGACTGGTGCGGCGTTCAGGCGCTGAACACCATCCGCAAGGAGGGCTACCGCAACATCATGATTAACTGCAATCCGGAAACCGTCAGCACCGACTACGATGTCTGCGACCGTCTTTACTTCGACGAACTGACATTCGAACGCGTGATGGATGTGATTGAATTGGAGAGCCCGCACGGTGTGATTGTATCGACCGGCGGTCAGATTCCGAACAACCTTGCTATGCGTCTGGACGGCATGAACGTGCCGATTCTCGGAACATCCGCACAGAATATCGACAATGCCGAGGACCGCGAGAAGTTCTCCGCAATGCTGGACCGCATCGGCGTGGATCAGCCGGAATGGAGCGAGCTGACCTCAATGAAGGAGATCGGCAAGTTCATCGACAAGGTCGGATTCCCTGTTCTGGTGCGTCCGTCATACGTCCTGTCAGGTGCCGCCATGAATGTGTGCAGCAACCAGGACGAGCTGGAGCGCTTCCTGCAGCTTGCAGCCGATGTATCGAAACAGCATCCTGTTGTGGTGAGCCGATTCATAGAGCAGGCCAAGGAGGTGGAAATGGACGCAGTGGCACGCGACGGCGAGATTATCGCATACGCCATCAGCGAGCACATCGAGTTCGCCGGAGTACACTCAGGCGATGCCACCATCCAGTTCCCGCCTCAGAAGCTCTATGTCGAGACGGTGAAGAGAATCAAACGCATCAGCCGTCAGATTGCCAAGGAGCTGCACATCAGCGGCCCGTTCAACATCCAGTATCTGGCCCGCGAGAACGACATCAAGGTAATCGAGTGCAACCTGCGTGCATCGCGCAGTTTCCCGTTCGTCAGCAAGGTATTGAAGATTAACCTCATAGAACTTGCTACCAAGGTTATGCTCGGCGTTCCTGTGGAGACACCGGACAAGACTCTGTTCGACATAGATTACGTAGGCATCAAGGCCAGCCAGTTCTCGTTCAACCGTCTGCAGAAGGCCGACCCGGTATTGGGTGTGGATATGGCATCGACAGGCGAGGTTGGCTGTCTGGGTGATGACCAGCGCTATGCTATTCTTGAGTCAATGCTGTCAGTAGGTCAGCGCATCCCTGAGAAGAATATCCTGCTTTCTACCGGTAGCGCCAAACAGAAGGCCGCAATGCTGGATTCCGCGCGTCTGCTGCAGCAGAAGGGCTTCAACCTGTTCGCCACCGGCGGTACCCACAAGTACCTGGAGGAGAACGGCGTTCCGAACACATTGGTCTATTGGCCGAGTGAGGAGGGATGCCAGCCGCAGGCACTGGACATGCTTCACAACAAGGAAATCGACATGGTTGTGAACATTCCGAAGGACCTGACCCAGCACGAGTTGTCGAACGGCTACAAGATCCGTCGTGCAGCCATTGACCTGAACGTCCCGCTCATCACGAATGCGCGTCTGGCCAGTTCGTTCATCAACGCATTCTGTTCGGTCAATGTGAACGACATTCCAATCAAGAGTTGGGATGAATTCAAGTGATTCTTCAATTAATCGCAGATAACAGAGATATGGGTAACAATTATTTGAATACCGAATTCGTTGACCGGGCTATCAAGTTCGCTGTCGATGCCCATGCCAATACGGAAAGGCGTGGAAAGGGATTTCCATACGTGATTCATGTGATGGAGGCAATGGAGATTGTCGCATCCATTACCAATGATCCGGAACTGCTGGCTGCTGCTGCGCTTCACGATACTGTGGAGGATACCGACATTACTGTGGAGCAGGTTCGTGCGGAGTTCGGTGACAGGGTGGCCCGTCTGGTTGATTCTGAAACTACCGAAATGATAGCCGGAATGACCGAGACTGAAAGCTGGCGTATGCGAAGGCTGTCTTCGATTGCCCGTCTCAGAAATGCTTCACGCGATGCCAAGATTGTGGCGATTGGTGACAAGTTGTCCAACATGCGTGCCATTGCTCAGGACTACCGTCATATTGGCGATGAACTGTGGAAGCGTTTTCATGCTCCGAAGGGCAAGGAGGACTATGCCTGGTATTATCAGCAGTTAGGCGAGGCGCTTGCTGATCTGTCGGATACTGATGCTCACATAGAGTACTGCGAACTGTATCACAAGGTGTTTGATTGAGATTTGTTATTATGAGAAAGTTGCTTTTCCCAATGGCATGTCTTGCGGTAGCCGTGTCAGCTGCTGCAGCGGATGATGAAGCAAAGATAAAGGTATCTCCGTACGGATTCGTTGAAAACCAGATGTTCATTCAGAACAGGTCCAGTTTCCAGGCTGCAGACGGTCTTCTCAACTTCTTTCCCAAGGATGAGAATCCTGATATTGACGGAGATGACCTGAATGAAGGCCTCAATTCGAGAATGATTGCCATCAATACACGTGTCGGACTGGTTTTCACCGGACCAGACGTGTTGGGCGCACGTTCCAAAGCTCTGGTTGAGGGTGATTTCTCGACTGCAGGTATGTGCTTCTTCCTCAGACAGGGACATTTGCAGCTGGATTGGGATGCAGACCGTCTCCTGTTCGGACAGACAGGTCATCCTATGTGTACCGATCTTATGCCGGGAACAATAAACATTGCAATCGGTTCGCCTTTCAATGCTCTTAACCGTAGCCCGATGCTGCGTTATGACCATCTGTTCCTGGAGGACAAGTCTCTGGATCTTACTCTGGCGGCGATATATCAGTTCTGCTCCGGCGTATCCGTAGGTCCTAACGGGAAGTCCAATGAATATCAGACAAATTCAGGCATCCCGGAAATGTGGCTCGGTTTGAAGTACTCTGTGAACGGATTTTCCGTTGAGACCGGAGTTGACTGGACCAATATTTCACCGCGTACGGTCAATGACAATAACAGAAAAGTGTCGGAACGCATCAGCTGTCCGTCTGCACTGCTCCAGATGTCGTACAACACCGGTAAGCTTTCGCTCCGTGCAAAGACAATATACGGCTATGATCTGACTCATCTTAATATGGCAGGAGGATATGGAGTATCCAAAATCAATTCTGATGGATCATACGAGTATTCCGCGCTCAGACAGACTTCGTCATGGATCTTCGCATCATACGGTTCGACCTGGAGAGTGGGACTGTTCGGCGGATTCATGAAGAACCTCGGGGCCGATGACGATCTCGTGGATACGGACAAACTGCTATGGGTCTATAACGGTTCGGTCAACAATATTGACATGATGTACCGCATCTGCCCTCAGATAGAGTATAATGTAGCCAACATTTCCCTCGGTCTGGAATGTGAACTGACGACCGTGTACTATGGTGACACTGTCGGGAAACGCGGCAAGGTGACTGACACCTACAACGTTACCAACCGTCGTCTCTTCCTCTCTGCCAAGTACAATTTCTAACTGGCTCAGATCTCGAACTTGAGAATTGCGGCACTGAAGGCCGGAACGTTTACTCTTACGGGACAGTCGGGATGCAGGATTCCCTCATACCTGAAACCTGAAATCAGATCGTTGTAACAGCAATGGTCTGATTTTTTTATCTCCATGTAGTCAAACGCGTGTTCGGGAATGAAAACCCTGCATGTTGTCTGCCTGTCGCTGAAATTGGCAACGACAAGTATGAGTTCGCCTTCAAATGAACGGAGGAACGCATAGTTGTGATGAGCATCGAAAATGTCCGATGCGGGATTGACGTACATCAGATCGAAAAACTTTCCCTGAGCTATGGCTTTCTCTTCCCGGCAGATGTGAAGCAGGGTGGAGTAGAATTTCTGCAGATTCTTCTCGTCGTCGCTCAGCAGGCTTCCGTTCATCTTTCCGTGATTGTAGAGTCTGCGCAGCGTATCCGGATTCCAGTAGTCGAAAATGGTGGTACGACCATCTCTGCCGCTGAATCCTTCCTCGTCCATTCCGCGCTCGCCCAGTTCCTGACCGGCATATATCATGACCGGACAGGTGTCCATGCATGCGGAAACGACCATGGCGGGACGACCTTTTCCGGCATCTCCCGCGAAGAAGTCTGACGCGATTCTCTGCTCGTCGTGGTTTTCCAAAAAGTGAAGCATCCTGCTTCCGCAATTGCCTGTCTGTTGCCAGCAACGGGTAATTGCGGCGGCTGATTCCTGTCCAGTAGTTACCGATTTGAGCGTATCGTACAGGCCAACCTTATCATATATGTAGTCGAATCCGCCCCATTCAAGATATGATCGGTATGCTCCGGGATTGTATATTTCGGCAATAAACAGCGTGCCCGGGAATTTTTCCCTGACTTTTGCGATGGCATAATGCCAGAAATCTACCGGCACCATCTCTGCCATGTCGCATCTGAATCCGTCGATTCCATTTTCTGCCCAGAACAGCAGAATGTCTGTCATCTTGTCCCATGTGTCCGGCCTCGGGTCGAATATGCAGGCCCCGTTGGAATAGTCGACTCCATAATTCAGCTTGACAGTTTCATACCAGTCATACTCTTTCGGCTCAGCTGTGAACCGGTCGTTTCCAGTGGCGCGTGCAGGGTATTCCACATAATCTTCCCAGTTGTGTTCACCTGACAGTCCGCATCCTGGAATGTAATAGAAATTATTTGACACTGAGAATGCTTTCGAACTGTCATCGCTCTCACCGATTCCGGTCTTGCCCTTGGGCAGACATAAGGACTTGTACTCCCTGGCCACATGATTCGGTACGAAATCCATGATGAATCCCATATTGTTGGCGTGCACTCTTCTGATGAGTGACTTCAACTCAGAGAATCTTCTTGTGACATTCACTGCCAGGTCCGGGTCCACGTCGTAATAATCTCTGACGGCGTATGGCGATCCTGCATTCCCCTTGACTGCGGAGGCGTGCGACTGTGGTATCCCCGAAGTGCTGTAATCGGTTTTAGAGGCATGAGCCAGTATTCCGGTAAACCACAGATGAGTAGCTCCCTGACTGCTGAAATATTTCAACACTTCATTTGTGTAGGAATTGAACTTCCCGCAGCCGTTCTCCTCAATAGTACCGTTCCTGACCGGCAGGTTCTGACTGTTGTTCCCAAACAGTCTGGTGAAAATCTGCCAAATGACAATCCTGCTCATTCCAAAGACTTGCGAATACGTTTGATGAGACCTGTGAGGACAGTGCCGGGGCCGCATTCCGTAAACTCCTCCGCACCATCGGCTATCATGTTCATCACACTCTTTGTCCAGAGAACCGGTGAATTGAGCTGGGTTATGAGATTCCTGCGTATTTCATCAGGTTCGGTATGCGGCATGCCGTCAACGTTCTGATAGACCGGGCACATTCCATGCCTGAACTCTGTCGCATCTATCGCGGCCTGAAGCTCGTCCTTGGCCGGTGTCATGAGAGGCGAATGGAATGCTCCTCCTACAGACAGCGGAAGTGCGCGCTTGGCACCGGCTTCCGTCATCAGGGGACATGCCGCCTCAATAGCCTCGCGACTTCCTGAAATGACAACCTGGCCGGGACTGTTCAGATTGGCCGGGACTACAGTCAGTCCTCTGGCATTAAGTCCGTCGCATATTTCCTGAATCTTCTCATCGTCAAGTGATATGATTGCCGCCATGGTGCCGGGGTTGCTCTCACAGCATTTCTGCATGGCATTGGCACGGGCCCTGACAAGCTTGAGACCGTCCTCGAACGAAAGTACTCCGGATGCGGTCAGCGCCGAGTATTCTCCAAGCGAATGGCCTGCCACCATGTCCGGTCTGAAGTCTTCGCCGAGAGAGAGGGCGACTGCAACCGAGTGGATGAATACTGCCGGCTGTGTTATGTCGGTCCGGGTCAGGTCTTCCTGAGTGCCGTTGAACATTATGTCGGATATTCTGAATCCCAGTATTTCATTTGCCTGCTCAAACAGTTTTTCTGCCCAGTCAAACTGATCGTAAAGGTCCTTTCCCATGCCTGGAAACTGTGCCCCCTGTCCGGGGAAAACGAAAGCTCTGCCCATAGTTCTCGATGATTGTGTTAATGACTATGCGAAGATAGTGAAAAAAACGGGATATAATCGCATGTGCACACAATAACATTGCCTCCCGTGCGTTCTTATCTAAAATGAAATAAACTGTTATTGATTATATGAAAAGACTTACGATTGTTTTGACTGTGTTCCTGAGCTTGTGCTGCACTCAGAGCATCCTGGCCCAGTCCATGAGCGAAGACCAGATTCTGAGATACGCTCAGGAACATAAGGCTGCAGGAGAGGATGAGGCAACCATTGTGTCGGGACTTCTCCAGAAGGGTGTTACCATACAGCAGCTCCAGCAGATCAGGAGAAAGTACTCGGCTCAGCAGGACCAGCTGGGCGCACTGGATCTCACGAACACGAACAGCGGTGTTTCCAAAAGCCGTTCACGCATCAACACCCAGGCTGCAGGTGAGCAGTACCAGCAGAACAACAACTACATGATCCGGAGTCAGATTCGCGGAAACAGGGGCATGGACAACTATACGAATGACGAGAAGATGAACATGCTGGGACGTGAAATCAGTTTTCTGGACATCGATTCCCTGCTGTATTACCAGAATCTTCTCAGGGATGAGTCGAAGGTGTTCGGACGTGATATCTTCAACAACGAGCGGCTTACGTTTGAGCCGAACATGCAGATGGCGACTCCGAACGACTATGTCTTAGGTGCTGGCGATCATGTAATCATCGACATATGGGGCGCATCTCAGGAGACCCTGGAGGGTGATATATCTCCTGACGGCACTGTGACGATTCAGGGCGTAGGTCCGGTGAAGCTTGCAGGACTGACCGTCGATAAGGCTAATTCCACTGTCAGGCAGCGTCTGGGGGACTTCTACAACGATTCGGAAATACAGCTTACCCTGGGCAGCACCAGAACCATTCAGGTGCAGGTGATGGGTGAGGTCAAGGCGCCAGGCACATACACTCTCAGCGCTCTCAGTTCTGCATTCAATGCTCTGTATATGGCCGGAGGCATCAGTGATATCGGTACGCTGCGTGGAATCAAGGTATATCGCAACGGCAGCTCTCTGGCGGAAATCGATGTCTATGATTTCATTTTCAACGGCAGTGCGGCAGGAAATGTAAGGCTCCAGGACAATGATGTCATCGTGGTGGGACCTTATGCCGAACTTGTGAAGATTTCAGGTCGTGTGAAGCGTCCGATGTACTACGAGATGAAGCCGGGAGAAAGTGCCGGTACGGTTCTTGAGTACAGCGGCGGATTTGCCGGTGATGCCTTCCGGAAGAACATCAGACTGGTGCGCCGTGGCGGTGCAAGTGCCGAATATTCACTTCATACCGTGAGCGGAGACGATCTCGCCGCGTTCGAAGTCAGGGACGGTGACTCCATATATGTGGATTCGGTGGCCGTCCGCTATTCCAATATGGTGGAGCTTAGGGGAGCTGTCTATCATCCGGGCATGTATCAGGTGGGCGATGGCATTTCCGGAGTCAGGGATCTGATTGAAGCCGCAGACGGAGTGCGTGAGGATGCATTTCTCAACCGTGCCGTAATGCACAGGGAGAAGGAGGACCTGACGCTTGAGGTCCTCTCTGTGGATCTCAAGGGAATCCTGAACGGTACATCCCCTGATGTGGCATTGAGAAAGAATGATGTACTGTTCATCCCAAGCAGCAGTGAACTCAGGAATCAGCAGACGCTGAAGATAAATGGTGAAGTGGTGTATCCCGGTACATACCAGTATGCGGAAAATACCACTATTGAAGACTTTGTCCTTCAGGCCGGAGGCTTGACCGACGATGCTTCCACGGCGAAGGTTGACGTGTTCAGAAGAGTTTACGATGCATCTGCTACCGTTACATCGGATATTATTTCTGAAACCTTCTCATTTGCGCTGAAGGACGGCTTTGTCGTGGATGGCGACAAGGGGTTCGTGCTTCAGCCATACGATGAGGTGGTGGTCAGAAAGAGTCCTCTTTCCTCACAGCTGCAGTCCGTTTCCATTTCCGGTTCCGTAAACTTCTCCGGAAGCTATGTCATGACCACGAAGAGCTACAGGCTGACAGACCTTGTCGAGGCTGCCGGCGGTCTTACCAACCTGGCATACGTTCAGGGCGCACGTCTTGAGAGAAGTATGACAGAGGAAGAGAGGCAGCAGCGCCAGACAAGTCTCAGAAGCCAGCAGATAGCGCTGTATGAAAGCAGTCTGACATCGGCCAATGCCATCAATATGGAACGTGCGGACTCCCTGCTCAATATGAAACTGGACGTAGGCAACACATATCCGGTTGCCATCAATCTGGAAGAGGCCATGAAGCATCCTGACGGCAATGAGAACATCGAGCTCCGTGAGAACGACAGGCTGATTGTTCCGCAGTATTCAAGTACCGTCAAGATAAGCGGAGAGGTGATGTATCCTATTTCAATCAACTACAAGAAGGGCACAAAACTCAAGTATTATATCAAGAGAGCGGGCGGTTATGCCAGCAAGGCAAACCGGGGCAGGATATACGCCATCTACATGAACGGTTCCGTCGAGCTTATCAACAAGCACTCATCGCGCAGCATACAGCCAGGATGTGAGATTGTGATACCGACGAAGGATGTCAGGGACAAACTCAGCGTGACGGAATGGATGAGCATGGGTACGACAGCCGCTTCCATCAGTACAATGATTGTATCTATCGCTAACTTACTGAAATAACAGCATCAATGGAGAATAAGAATCAAACGGGTGAGGTCATTGACCTGAGAGTGCTGTTCAGACATGTGATGGCCCGGAAGTGGCGCATCATGGGCATAGTTCTGGCTACCGGAATAATCGCCTCGATACTTATAGTACTCGTACCGAGAAGCTTCAGCACAAAGGTGATGCTTGCTCCGGAGAGCGAATCGTTCTCATCCGGCGGCATGCTGAGCTCAATCGGAGCTTCGTTCGGACTGGATCTGTCATCGATGCAGTCTTCGGATGCGATCTATCCTCTTCTCTATCCGGATCTGATAGAGTCCAACGACTTCATTGTAAACCTGTTCTCTGTGCAGGTGGAGACCATTGACGGAAGTCTGAAAACCAATTATTACGATTATCTGTCCTCACATCAGAAGCATGCCCCGTGGGACCCGGTCATCAAGGGCATTAAGAAAGTGCTCAAGTTCAGACCGAAGAAGACTGTACGTCCGGTTGTTGCCGGTCCTGATGCCGGTCCCAATCCGTTCATGCTTACCGAGAGGGAATATTCCATAGCCAAACTCGTGAAGGACTATGTGACATGTACGGTGGACCGAAAGACGGACGTGATAACCATTTCCGTAAGGGATCAGGATCCGATGATCTGTGCGAATCTGGCTGATTCCATACGGATAATGCTCCAGGATTTCATCACAACGTACAGGACAGGAAAGTCACGTGCCGATATGGAGTATTACGGCAGGCTTGCTGAAGAGGCAGGACAGGAGTACAATGAGGCGATGACCGCATACAGCGACTTCTGTGACAGGCATCAGAACATAACGATGCAGTCGTTCATCTCCGAAAGGGACAGACTGGAGAACGAGATGCAGATCAAGTACAACACATATTCCGCCATGAACACCCAGTATCAGGCGGCCAGAGCCAAGGTGCAGGAACGCACTCCGGTGTTCACCATCCTGCAGAATACATCGGTTCCTGTCAAACCGGACAAACCCAAGAGAATGATATTTGTACTGGGTATGATGTTCCTTGCCTGCGCTGCTTCCGTACTGTACTATATCAAGGATGACATTTTCGTAAACTCTTCCAATACAACATCCGAGACTCTCGCATGAACCCTACGAAACGCATATTCGTAAATACGATTGCCCAATATGCCAAGTCGTTCATCAATATCTGCCTGTCGCTGTATACGGTGCCGGTTATCATGGACGCTTTGGGCAAGTCGGATTATGGAATATACTGCCTGATAGCCGGTATTGTGGCAATGCTGTCGTTCATAACCAACGCCATGGTTATAACGACACAGCGTCATATATCGTTTTATATAGGTCAGGGTGATGCCGTATATACGCGACGTATCTTCTCCAACAGCATTCTGCTGCATGTGACTGTCGGGCTGCTTCTGCTGATTGTGATAATTCCTTTCAGGGACTTCTTCGTGGCTCACCTCAATATTGAGGACTGTCGCCGTCCCATAGCCGGAGTGGTATATGTCATGTCCGTGATAATGATTGTGATATCGTTCATCACGGCTCCTTTCAAGGCATTGCTCATCGCGCACGAGAACATCGTATTCATATCTGTCGTGGAGGTGGCCGATGGAGTGATAAAGCTCGTGATGGCCCTTCTGCTGCTCAGAATCAACGTGGACAAACTGCTCATCTATTCATATATGATGACATGCGTGTTCGCATTTGAGTTCATAGTCTTCTCGCTCTATTCCCTGTCACGCTATCAGGAGTGCAGCCCGCGGCATTTCATCGGAGACTATAACGGCAGGTGTCTGCGCGAAATCGGAGGGTTTGCCGGATGGACGACATTCAGCATGGGGGCGCTGATGGCAAGGTCACAGGGACTGGCAGTACTCTTCAACCGTTTCTTCGACACTCTGCTCAATGCCTCCTACGGAATAGCTACCCATCTGTATTCTGCCATTTCGTTCGTTTCGTCGTCTGTGACCAATGCAATGAATCCCCAGATAATGCAGGCTGAAGGCATGAATGACAGAAACAGAATGCTCTTTCTGGCAGAACAGGAGAGCAAGCTGCTTACCATTCTGATGTCCCTGGCATTCATCCCGCTCATAATAGAGATGGACGATATCCTGAATATCTGGCTGCATCACGATGTGCCTGAATATGCAACACTTCTCTGCCAGTGTCTGCTCTGGGCATTCATTGCTGACCAGACCACATTCGGACTGCATGCCGCCAATCAGGCGACGGGCAGGATAGGCGGCTACACGCTCATCATGTACATTCCGAAACTGCTGTTCATTGCAGTCGCATGGGCAATGTTCAGGGCAAACGGTTCTGTCAGGTCAGTGATGGTTGCTTACGTTCTTCTGGAGGCAGTACTGGCACTTGTGAGACTGCCGTTCATGAAGCGCACTGCCGGACTGGATGTACGTCACTTCATGAAGGATGTCTATTCCAAGGAAATGGTCCTGATAGCATTCCTCCTGCTTACCGGCCTGCTGCTGGACCGTTTCATATGCTGTGCGGCGGATTTCGTAATAGTCATCATTCTGACAGTATCAATAGGAGCGGTTCTGGTATGGACTGTGATTCTGACAAAGGTGGAACGTGATACGATAATGAAAGTCGCAAAACTTCGCGGTGACAGATGAAGAGCCTGAGGGAAATGCTGACGATGAGGAAAATCAACCTCGACAGACTGCTGACAATAGATGTCGGCAAACTGGAGTCACTGTGTCTGATCAGAAGGTCTACGCTGGCATTTGCGATACTTTATTGCGGCATCCTCATCGCATATCTCGGCTCGATGGAACCATGGTTCATGTGGAGCCTGTCCCATTATTACCCTCTGATAGCCTGCATGCTGGTAATACTTGCCTGGCTGATGTCCAGAGGCCTCTCCGAACGTCTTTTCACACGCAAAAGCTTCAAATATCCTCTCATCGCATACACTGTGATATCATTGTATCTGGCTGTGACGGGACAGGTCAACATGAACGGATACATAAGGGTGGTATTCAACATGATTGTCTTCACCTCGGTCTTCAGTCTGGATGTCAGACTGCTGTGCAAACTGATGAGATGGCTGTGCATCACGATGGCGGGCATGATGCTGCTTTCCATCCCGTTCTATGTCCTCTTCCTGATGGGATTCAATCTGCCGAATTCATCAGTGGAGAACGAGAGTCTGATGTACTCGTTCTACAACTACTACTTCTTCCTGCTGGACAACCGCTTCACGGATGCTCTGCTGCCGAGGTTCCATTCCGTGTTTCTGGAGCCCGGACATCTGGGCTCGGCATGTGTGTTCCTGCTGACAACGCAGATATCAAATTGGAAAAAGTGGTACAACATCGTGCTGATTGTAACAGTACTGATAACGTTCTCTCTTGCAGCATACCTGCTGATGGTAGTGGTATATTTCATCAGTCTGTGGCTCAGGAAAAAGAACATCCCAGTCAGACTGGCGATCATAGGGGCTGTCCTTGTGGCAGGCGGAATATTCGCCTACAATTACAACAAGGGCGACAATCTGTTCAATCTGTACATTCTGGAAAGACTTACGATAACGGACGAGGGCAAGTTTGCCGGAGACAACAGGGTAACTGATGAGTTTGATGACGAATTCAGTGACTTCATGGCATCCGGTGACATCCTGTTCGGCAGAAAATACGAGATAGTCAAGTACGGATGGGGCAATTCCGGATACAGGGTATTCATATACGATTACGGACTGGTGTTCGTGCTGCTGCTTGTCATATTCTATATGGTGTGCTCTCACGAGGCTGTCAGCACGAGAGCCAGGATATCCATGTTCGCACTCGGTTTCGCGACTTTCTGGGCGAGATCCACGCTGCTGGATTATTTTGATTTCCTGCCGCTGTATTCGTTCGTGTATGTTATCCCGTACACATTGTCCCACACTATGTCAGGCCGGCTAAAAATGAATTCAGATGAATGATGTGACAGTCTCCATAATAATACCTGTCTTCAACCGCTGTGATATGGTGGCTGAAATGATAGACAGTGTCATTTCCAACGGGTTTGAGGATTGGGAACTCATCCTGGTCGATGACGGCTCGGATGAGGAAACGCTGTCAATGCTCAGACATCGTTGTGAATGCGATGACAGGATATGTCTCATACAGAGGAACGAAGAGCCGAAAGGTCCGCTGACCTGCAGGAATCTCGGACTTCGAAGAGCGGCAGGAAAATATGTCGTTTTCTTTGATTCGGATGATTATGTCACTCCGGAATGCATCGGCACCAGGGTGGAGGCGATGGAGTCACATCCTGAGCTGGATTTCATGATATTTCCTTCAGGAGAGTTCGTTGACGGAAAGATAGTTCCGGGAGCTGTGACATACGCATACGGCTATCCTGTCTGGAAGGATGACATTGAGGCTTTCGCCAGTCGTATCCTTCCGTTTGTCGTCGTCAACAACATCTACCGTAAGGAGTCGCTTACACAGCACGGTATCGTATGGGATACCGGTCTGAAGTCCCTGGAGGACGCCGATTTCAACATGCAGACCATTCTGGCCGGACTGAAATACGCATATGCGACAGCGGAACCTGATTACGGTTACAGGATAGTGAACAATTCCGGGTCGCTTTCGAAACGGATGAACGACCATGCGCAGAGCCACATTCATGCATTGGACAAGTTCTACGCTTCCATACAGGACCGATTCGGGCACAAGTACGACCGGGCATTGTTCGAAGGTCTGATGTCCGTGTTTACAATAGTGTGCAGAGATGCGGTGGACAACGGTTTCGCGAACTCCCTGTCTGCACTTCTGCATCGTTATGACCGCAGACACGAGAGGAGTTTCCGGATGATGACCGGAATGATTTCAGTTCTCAGCCGTGTGATGCCGGAGCGGAAGGCCAGACAGACAGCCACATTCAGCCATCTGCTGCGTTACGTTATCCGGTTGAAGAAAATCAAACCGTATCGTGTCCGTAAAATGATACATTGTTATGAAACGTCTGTCGGTAATCATAGTAACATATAATTCGGAGCACGACATTTACGATTGTCTGGACTCTGTAGCGCGTCATTGCGACGTACCCGCCGGGGATGTCGAGATTGTCATCGTGGATAATGGCAGTACCGCCCGCGATGCCATGTTCGATGCAGTCCGCTCAAGGTATGGCTTCGATATTGTGACTGTCGCCAATGACCATAACGGCGGATATGGCCAGGGTAACAATATTGGTATCAGAAAAGCTTCGGCGCCTCTTCTGCTGATCATGAATCCTGATGTCAGAATAGTGGAACCGGTATTCGGTACAGTACTTCGGGCATTTGAAGATGACGAAAGGCTGTACATGTATGGAATGAAACAGCTTCTTGCAGAGAACAGGGACAGCCGTCATTCCTTCTCCTTTACATATATGATGAACGGATGGCTGTGGGTGCTGCTGACAGGACTTTGCACGCGTCTGGACCTGTTTATGCCCCGATTCATGTATCTGACTGGTTCGTTCTTCTTTGTGAAGAAGGCTGAGTTCGAGAGTGTCGGACTGTTTGACGAGTCCGTATTCATGTATGGTGAGGAGGATGATATCCATTTCAGGCTGGTCCACAGGTTCGGCCCGCACATAAGATATGACAGCCGTCATCACTACATGCATCTGGTGTCAGGAAGGAAGCCGAGTCTGAAGTATGAGAAGGCTATATTCGAAAATCTGCTGTATCTGCATGAGAAAAAGGGTTATTCCCGTCTGAAGACTGTCAGAAACTTTTTGAGAAGTACCGACATCAGGCTCTTCAGGGAGTCTGTCAGAGTGAAGATGGGAAAGTCCGATGATCTGTATCAGGTTCTGAGAGGTTTCAGAAGCTACCTGAAGGAGTACAGAGATACAATAAAATCTGAAGGGAGGAAGCAATGAGCAGAGTATATTATCTGGATCCTCAGTCATACAACAATCTGAGCATATATGACTATTCTCTTCTGAAGGGAATGCATGGTCATGACATAGTATATTACTGCAGCTCGGAGTATCAGCTCAGCGAGACTCCGGGATGCAGGCAGAAGTTCGTGTTCAATTACCATGTCCGCAAGTCTGCTGTCGGAAAGTCTCTCTCGTATGCGGCGAGTATGTGCGGAGTTCTCAGGGATGTCCTGCGTGAACGTCCGGAAGTGATCCACATCCAATGGATACGTCTGTGGCCGGTTGATTACATTTTTGCTCTGATATGCGGCATGGTCGGGGTCAGGCTCGTATTCACAGCTCACAATATCAGCAATCACAATCCTGGCAGAATGGACCGGTTCATGATGAGGGCATATTACCGCAGGCTGTCCACAATCATTGTGCACACGGAAAGGAGCAGGGGAGAGCTGGCGGACAAGTATCACGTGAATCCCGATATCATCAGCGTCATTCCTCACGGGCTGCTGCCGAGCATGGCTGACGGGGACATGGCGGAGAAGAGATTGGCCGAACTCATCGGACAGCTGAATATCCGTCAGGGCGACATCGTTTTCTCATGCTTAGGATACCAATACGATTACAAGGGGATTGACCTTATTGCAGAGGTCTGGAGAAACAATCCCGAGCTGAACGGCAATTCTCATCTGCATCTTCTGATTGTGGGCAGGAACAGGAATGTCCGCGAAGAGGTGTTTGCGTCAATCAGGGGCTTCGGTAATGTCATGGTGTCCAATGAACAGCTGGACGATGTCGATTTCGAGGCTTTCCTCAGACTGTCATCTGTCATACTGCTGCCATATAAGGAAATATCTCAGAGCGGTCTGCTGCTGTCGGCAATGAACAGCAATGTTCCGGTGCTGGTATCGGATGTGGGCGGCCTGACAGAACCATTGCGCTACGGCAGGGTAGGCTGGTGCATAGGAGAACCTACTTATGAGAATCTGCGCAGATGGATGCTGTATCTGACGGAAAATGCCGGGGAAATATCGGATGTCCGACATGATGATGAAAGTTTCAGCAGGGTACATGCCGAATTCTCATGGGAGAGGATTTCAGAAAGGACCTCGCTCATTTATTCCGCTCTGGCAGAGAGCAGGCGGTGACGATGTTCTCCAGATGACAGTCTGCAAAAAGCCTGTAGTGTTCCTTCCTCGGCAGGCTGAGCCGTTCAATGTCGGTCACCTTGTTCCGGAACATTTCCTTCAGGAATCCGAATGAATGCCTGTGCTTCTTGATGGCCATAATGACGGCATATCCCAATGCGGTAACGTATTTCTCCAGGAAATTTCTCTTACGGTAGTTCATGGCGTAGAAGATGGGGCATCCCTTCCTCTCGCCCTCTGTTACGATGTCCACCCATCGGTTGTCTCTGGCACATGACGGCAGGTGAGTGATGGCGCCGGCTCCCTTGATGTATCGGAAGTTGCGGATATTTCTGAATGTGTTGTATGCAGGAGGACTCATTGGACCTTCTGAAAAACCGTGGAAATCGAAATCGACAGGCTTGAATGAACTGCTGTCATATTCAATATCTTCAAACGTATTGCAGTAGGCATTGCCCTCACCGCCAAGCATATCGGCAAAATGTGCCAGAAAACGAATGTCGCTGAAGTGATTGTAGCATGCATGACAATAGACCTTGAGACCCTGATGGCCGTCATATCCGCGAATGGCGAGATGTCTGACGTCACAGTTCAGACTGTCTGTGACATAGACCGGATTCGTGTAGTTGTCAATTACGACGTTATCTATGCTGCCGTTTGCAACACGCTTCATGTTGATTGCGTTCCAGCCGTAATCCATTGCCTGAATTTCACCGACAGAATAATAAAGAGGTACTCCGTGATGTCTGAAAAGTCCATTCCATCTGCTTGTGAGCCGTAGATTGCGGATGGCTACGTTCTCAAGCATTGAAACATTGAATATTGCGGGCTCGTATTCGAGGCTGATATCTCTTGGCAGCGGAAATGCCAGCTCGATTGTGGTGCTGTCCACGATTCTTTCCACTCTGGTCAGCAGTTGGAATGATGGAGCACTTTCCTTTCCGGCTCTGTTCGCGACAAGCCACTCGTCGCGCAGGCGGTCAGTGCCGAGGATGTCTCTGATAAGATTGCCGTCATCGGTGGTGTTGTACATGCCGAGCATGATATACTGACCGATATTGCTGCTGTCGGCAACATGAATGATACGTTCTCCCTTTGCGGCATCGCCGGTGACAGATGTGGCAAAGTCCGGTGTCAGAATCCTGCCGTCACTTCCGGGGTCGGAGAGGGAACTGCTTTCAATCACCATCTCCCTGCGTTTACGGAAGTCGAGTCCCCAGAAATTGTTGCTTGGCTGCAGACGCTCACCCGTAGTAATCAGAAACGGGGAGAGCCACGGATTCCGGCTGCCATCCACCAGATCGTTACAGCATACAAACTTGGTGAGAGGATTGCCGTCCTGATCAGTCTCGCCCTCCAGTGTAATGTTGGAATAGTTTATCTGCAGGAACTTCTTGTCTCCCTTAAGTGTATTGAACAGGTAAGTACCGCGCGGGAAGAAGACAGTACCTCCGCCATTCTCACCAATGCGGTCTATTATTGCCTGGACTCTTTCGGTCACGTCTTCCTCCGATTCGGAATATACTCCGTGCTCGCGCACATTTGTCCAGTTCTGTCCGGTGTCCGAATGCACCGCATCCGTATTACCGTATGGTATGTCAAGCTTCCATGTAAGCCGGAAGTTCTTGCCATGCACAATGCCGAACGGACAGTTACGGAAATAAAGTCCGCACAGAATGACCTGAATCAGCGGAATGAAGCCGCTTGTCTGATGGCTCTGGCAGGACAGCAGTGTGAGCACTGCCAGCCTGTAAACGACACTGAATCCGATTTTCGTTGGCTCGATTTTTGCAAGAGCCCATTCCGCCAATGCATAGATACAGAGGAAGCCAATGCTTCCCCAAATGATGCGCTCGACTGTTCTTGTGTCAATGAAAACTATATAGATCAGTGAAAGCAATACAAGTGATGCCGCAACAATCCATGATATGCGCTGCTCACGCCGTGGCTTGAAATTGTATCTGCGGGTCAGGAGGCGGATATCCGCCAGGTCTATCTGGGCTGCTGCCAGCCACAGTATGTATATCAGAAGTAGCATTACTCGTAGAATTTCACCCAGTCGATGTCCATATAGGCAGGCAGTGTGCTGAGGTCGCATTCGCCGACCCACTCTCCACCATACTGCATGTCAAGCATCAGATGCATGCTGCAGCCGAAGGGGTACTGACCCTGACTGACGGAACGCTTGCGCGGATATCTCATCGTCCTCTCGCCGTTGATGCTGAATATGATCCTGTTCGGCTGGATCTCCACGGCATAGACATTGAACTCTTCCGGATCCACCTCCGGCTTCACGGAGTAATTCGGCCTTCTGTGGTGCTTGAGAATGTCCGTGTAGTTGGTGTGAACGGTCTGATACGCTATGCCGTCGTAGTTGAGGTGTTCCATAATGTCAATCTCTGCATAGTCGGGGTAGGTCTCGTATTTCTCTTCATCCCCTCTCAGCCAGATGGCAGGCCAGGCTCCCTTGGCACCATGTATCCTGGCACGCACCTCCACCTTGCCGAATGAGATTGTCTTCTTGTGGCGTGTCTCTATTCCGCAGGTGAGAACCCTTGCGGTGTCGTCTGGTGCGACTGCCTGGTTGCGTATTGCATACAGGCGCAGATAGCCGTCCTGAAGCCGGTATGATTCGCTGTGATTGGTGAAATAGCGTCCTGCATCAGATTCTCTGCGTGTCATGAAACTCCAGAAGCGGCTGTCTATGTCAGAGGAGTCAAAGTCTTCACTCCATGTCAGCTGGTATTTGCGTCCTCCTCCGAATGAAAATCTCGGATTTGCTGATACTAATACAGTGCAGACCAGTACAATAACTATAATATTGAAGTTCCTGCGGCGTGAATTCATATCTCTTGTAATAATATGATGTGCCGAAATTACTCATTAATTTCAAGAGTATGCGTCGGAGAACTGCAATAATTGTATCAGTGCCTGAAATGGACAGAACGGACGTGCCCGTTTTTAAGTAATATTAATAGATTTTGTACAGCTCGAAAAAAAGATGTACCTTTAGGCGCGGATTTTGAGAGATAGATTTTATGACAGACGATTTGGTTTCCATAATTACGTCAATATACAATTCCGGCAAGTTCATCCGCAGGACGATAGAGTCGGTGCTGAGACAGACTTATGGAAATTGGGAGATGATAATCACTGATGACTGTTCTTCGGATGACGGACCGCAGATAGTGGAGTCGTACGCTGCAAAGGACAGTCGTATCAAGTTTTTGCGTCTGTCAGAGAATGGCGGACCGGGAATTGCACGTAACAATTCACTTCTGAATGCGTCCGGTCGCTTCGTGGCGTTTCTGGACAGCGATGACTACTGGATGCCGGACAAGCTTGAGAAGCAGCTGGCGCTCATGAAGGAGAAGGACTGTGGCGTAGTCTATTCCAGCTATCTCACATGTGATTCGAACAATCAGGTCAAGGGACTTGTCAACTGCAAACGCATGGTCACCTACAGGAGAATGGTATGTGACAACGCTATCGGTTTCCTTACGATGATGTATGACCGCAGTAAGACCGGTGACATGCTGCTTCCCACCATACGCAAACGTCAGGACTGGGGCTTCAACATCCAGCTGCTTGAGAAGTGTGGGGTAGCATACGGCCTGCCCGAGCCTCTGGCCATATACAAGATACGCCCGAGTTCCGTGTCAAGAGGAAAGTTCTCACTCGTCAAGTATAATCTGGCAATCTACCGTGATGTGGTAGGTTTCTCCCGAGCCGGTTCCGTGCTGATGTTCACATTCGTGTTCATGCCGCTCTACTGTGGCAAGAAAATCTGGAACTTCTTCAGCACCCTGCGCTTCAAGCCGTCAGAGGTCAACGCCTGAGACGGCTACCATCTTGTAAAGAATAACCTGCAGTTTTCGTCAGACAGCACCAGCCTCTCTGAACTCAGTCTGTCTATTCTGAACGTAGTGACAAATGACGCTACACCGCATTTTCTGAGTGTGGCGAGAATCTTGTCCGCATCGTAGTCCTCGGAACCCTCGTACATCGAATAGTCAAACTGGATTGTCCCTTCCTTTTCCATCGTGACTCCGACATATCCGTATGCGCAGCTGTCCCTGATTTCCACAAGGTTGCGGGCGAAACAGAACCACACGTCTCTGACCTGCACCTCATGGGCAATGTTCCCTTCCAGATCATGGCCTCCAGGATAGCTGATCTTGTCCAGTCTCCACATGTAGTCCAGATCGTCATCAGGAAATGCTGTAGTGCATGCCGTCAGGCAGAATACTGCTGCCGCGAGAATCAGTGCTGATGATATTGTCCTGTTTTTCATAGCATTCTCCATAATTTTGATATAGTGAACATAATACCCTTGTTGTCTCCCAAAAGCTTTGATGAACTGAAATCGGCACCGATGGAAACTCCGAATCTCCAGCTGTACGATTCCTTCTGATGATAGAAGCATTCCATGAGAACGGATGTGATGCTTTCCTTATCATGGAACGGACGGTTGTAGGTCCCCCAGTGAGTTGCGTGAGTGGTGAGAAGTCTGTAATCGAGCCTCTCTGTGATCTGTCCGTCTATTCCGAGGTGGTACATCAGTACCCGATTGCTACGGAAATACAGGTCGCCGTCCTTGTTGTAGGCCGGTGATATCAGCGCAGGATTGCCGTTCGCGTATCCGAAGTTGGTGTAACTGCTGTAAATGGCATGCGAATACATGTCATCCTTTCCATCGACGACCTCTTTGATGATGGGATCACCGTTATTGATAATGGTGTTGCCGTCTATCAGTATCGGGCCGCACTGTCCTCTGGTGTTGAGTACTTCAAATACGATGTTGCTGAATGGCAGACCTTCGGGGGCGTTGATTTCCAGACCGAACAGACCGTCCAGCCAATTGCGCTTCATGCCGAAGCTTATCAGATTCCTGTGACCGCCGAGGTCAGGCTTGTTCTCGATACCGAGCATTGAGGAATGGTCTTCGTAGAAATGCTCATAGTAGAGGCGGTACTGCCATTTGTCCAATGTCAGCCCCAGTGCAAGATGCCAGCTTCCCAGCGTGTTGCCGTTCTCCTTGCTCTGTTCGCCCTCTTTGTTTACAGGCAGCAATATTTTCCAGTAGCTTTGGGCATCATGGGGCAGGTCAACTGACTCTGTCAGCGGCTCGTCCGGATTGAGTCTGATGTTGTGGCGTGTTCCGCCGAACTGGGCATACATCTCAAGTCCGGCAATGAATTCAAGAGGGAATCGTTCAGTGTCTCCGATTCTGATGAACATCGACTTGCTGTGATGCAGAATGTGGTCAGTATATTCAGGAGGGTTGGAGTATTTTATTGCCTGATCTTCCCTCCAGTCATTGTCCTTATACCATCCGTATGCTATGTGTCCCTTGAGGGAAACCAATCCGCCGAGTATTCCGAGTCTGGTGAATTCGGGCACTTCCAGACGAATCTGGGGAATGGGCCGGCTGTTGCCTGACCATGTGAGACCTCCGGAACTCAGAGACGGGTTCACCAGCTCTCCCCAACGCTCCTTTGCGCCTACGGACAGATCGAACCACTTGTATCCGGCATCCACATATATCTGGTGAAGATAGTAGTCTGACTGATATCCGGCAGCTACCGCCACGTCCATTCCGTAACTGAAGTGGAACTGGCTGGGCAGATGCATGCTTCCGTTGAGACCGAGTCTCATCATGAGTCCTGAAGGCTCGGTCGTTGACAGGCCCTGACGGTTGGATGTGAACCAGAACGGAGCGTAGTCGCCGCTTCCGGCGTTGCCTGTGAAGCTCATATTGAAGACCAGCTTACGCCTTATCCTGCTGTTCACTGTCAGACTGAGATGGCTCAATTCGTCTTTTCCTGAAGAGTAGCGTCTCAGAAACGCATTGTCGCTCCTGTGGTCCGGGGCTGACAGCTCCTCTCCGAAAACGTCGGTCTGCGGCATGTCCGGTTCGTCATTGAAATTCTGTGACATAACCGGGACGGAAGGCAGAAGGGAGATCAGCATTGTCAGCGTGACCGCCTTGAGGCATGACTTCGTGTTGGATGAAAATCTCATTTGCTTTTTGTATAAGACACGCGAATATAGCTATTAATTTGGTATTTTGAGCTATCTTAGCGGATGATTAAACAAGGTGGAAATGATTGATGTCGAGAATGAGTTGAACCCGAGTCAGGCCGGGGCGGTGCTTTGTACCGACGGACCGCAGATGGTTATTGCCGGTGCCGGCTCCGGCAAGACGCGCGTGCTGACGTACAGAATAGCCCATCTGCTGGAGACAGGTGTGGAGCCGTGGTCAATACTGGCTCTGACATTTACCAACAAGGCCGCAGGAGAAATGAAGGAGCGCATTGCCATGAAGGTGGGCGAAAGCCGTGCAAGATACCTGTGGATGGGTACGTTTCACAGCATATTCTCCAGAATCCTCCATGCGGAGGCCGGGGCTCTCGGATATTCTTCGAACTTCACTGTGTATGACCAGGCTGATTCGCTGAGTCTCATCAGAAGTATTATCAAGGAGATGCAGCTTGATGACAAGACGTACAAGCCGAATGTGGTTCAGAACCGCATTTCCAATGCCAAGAACCGCCTTGTCACCCCGGATGACTATCTGCAGAACGGGGACATCCTGAAAAATGACCAGTACAGGCATATTTCACTGTGCGGACAGATATACAGGAAGTACTGGGAACGCTGCCGTCAGGCCGATGCCATGGACTTCGATGACCTGCTGCTGAACACTTATCTTCTGTTCCGTCAGAATGAGGAGATCCGCAAACGTTATGCAAGCCGTTTCAGCTACGTACTTGTTGACGAGTATCAGGATACCAACTATGCGCAGCACTGCATAGTCTGGCAGCTGACGAGGGACAGCCGTCAGGTATGTGTCGTTGGAGATGACGCCCAGAGCATATACTCCTTCCGCGGTGCCAATATTGACAATATGCTGAAGTTTACGAAACTGTATCCTGAGGCCAAAGTGTTCAAGCTGGAGCAGAACTACCGTTCCACCCAGACAATCGTAGGCGCCGCCAACAGTCTCATTGAAAAGAACCGCAACCAGATACGCAAGTCGGTGTTCTCGGAAAATGAGAAGGGTGACCCGATTCGGGTGTTCCAGGTACAGTCGGACATTGCCGAGGCCAATACGGTGGCAGACAACATTTCGGACCGCCATTTCGGGGACAATGTCGATTACGGTGACATGGCGGTGCTGTACCGTACCAATGCCCAGTCCCGAGTGTTTGAGGAAGTGCTCCGTACAAGGGGCATACCTTATAAAATATACGGGTCTCTCTCGTTCTATCAGCGCAAGGAGATAAAGGACTTTATCGCATATCTGCGTCTCATCGTCAATCACAAGGACGAGGAAGCCCTGAAGAGGATAATCAACACTCCAGCAAGAGGCATAGGACAGACCACGATTGGCCGCATTGCGGAAGCGGCGACGTCGCACAACGTCAGCTTCTGGGATGTGATCACGCACATTGACGGATACGGACTGGGATTCAACAGTGGCATATCAGGCCGTCTGAGCCAGTTTGCGGGTATGATAGAGAACTTTTCCGCAGATGCCGCTACCGTCAATGCATACGAGCTTGCCATGCGGGTACTGGAAGGGAGCGGACTGCAGCGGGACCTCGCTTCAGATCATTCTCCGGAAGGAAAGGAGAGACTTGACAATGTTCAGGAACTGATGAACGGCGTGGACAGCTTCTGCCGTGGCAGGATGGAGGAGGGCGATGACCGTATCATGCTCATCGACTTCCTAAGCGAGGTGTCTCTCATGACAGATCAGGACAATGACAAGGAGGGCGATGAGAAGAAACTCACTCTGATGACGGTTCATGCCGCCAAGGGCCTGGAGTTTGACACCGTGTTCGTGGTCGGGATGGAGGACAATCTGTTCCCGAGTCAGATGTGCATCGATGATGAACGTCAGCTGGAGGAGGAACGCCGTCTGTTCTATGTGGCCATTACCCGTGCCAAGCGCCAGTGTACGCTCACATATTCCAAATGCCGTTTCCGTTACGGGAACATTGAGATGTCCGAACCCAGCCGTTTCCTGAAGGATATTGACGGCAAGTATCTGGAGATGCATCTGCCGGCATCTGTCCAGCGGCCATTA
This sequence comes from Bacteroidaceae bacterium, assembly GCA_024398555.1. GTDB lineage: Bacteria > Bacteroidota > Bacteroidia > Bacteroidales > Bacteroidaceae > Colenecus. The sequence continues at coordinate 28,675 of JAKSIW010000007.1, forward strand.
CTCCGACAGCGCGATGCAGGTTTCGATACGGATTTCGATGACCTGTTCGGCGATGACGGGTTCTCCCAGCCTCACAGACAGTTCGGCACACGCCAGCCTGTCGCTCAGGAGAGGCGTTTCGAGGCGCGTTCCTCATCCCGTCAGACGTTCCAGCCCAAAAAAGGTTCATCACCGTCATGCAGCGAACATCAGCCGTCTGAGCGCCCAGCCATGCAAAGGCCTGGCAATCTTCTGAGCGTATCGTCTCTTCTCAAGAGCGGTGTCTCAGGTTCCGGCTTGCAGAATGTGCCTCTCGCAGCCGGCAATATCATAGACCACGAGCGCTTCGGCCAGGGTGAGGTCCTGTCCGTAGAAGGAGCCGGAGACGGACGCAAGGCGCGCATACGGTTCCGTGATGCCGGCGAAAAGACGCTGTTGCTGAAGTTCGCGAGATTCACTGTGATAGGATAACTGCAGTTTTTGGAGCAATGAGTTGTCTTATTTGAAAAGAATTAATACATTTGACACATTAACAATTAAAAACTGATTCAAGATGAAGAGAAATCGTGAAATACGCCGGACGGCCAAAAGGGCACTTACCGGCAAGAGGGGTGCTCTTGCAGTGATGATGCTGGTTGGAATAGCAATTTCATCTGCAATTTCAGTACCGAATTTCATCTGCACAGTACTGACGAATCCTATAATAGGTGGAGCCTTGTCGGCATTTTCTTTCGGGTCCGTAGTGTTGAGGTCATCCTATTGGGCCTTATTCGTTTTTGTCGGACTTCCGTTGACATTCGGTACTATGCTGACAATACTCGGTGTCCTGCGTAAGGAAAATGTAAATCCTACAGTCGCGCTGTTCCGGAACGGCTTTGCGTGGAACTACTGGCGCGGACTCGGGTGCTCCGTTCTCGTGACCGTATTCACTTTTCTCTGGATGCTTCTACTCATTGTTCCGGGAATCATCAAAGGCATTGCGTACAGTATGACATACTTTATTGCGAAGGATAATCCCGAGCTGTCTGTCTTTGACTGCATCCAGAAGAGCCGTATGCTCATGAGAGGACATAAGGGCAGATATTTCGCACTCTATCTGAGCTTTATCGGATGGGTACTGCTTGGCATCCTTTCATTCGGAATTGCCATGCTCTGGATCGGTCCGTACATCTATGCCGCCAAAGCCCAGTTCTACGAGGATCTCAAGGCTGAAAAGGAGCCTGCCACTGTAGAGCCAGTCGCTGCAGAGCCTGCTATCTCAGAACCAGTCGCTGCAGAACCTGCCCAGGAAGGAACTGTGGCCGTGGCAGAATAAGATTTGTCGCATCATTCCAATAAGGCCGGTTCCGGGCAAATTAGTCCGGAACCGCTTTTTTGTATCAACATCGCCAAAAAAAACGCCCGATTCTTTGTTGGTGTATCAAATTTCATTACCTTTGCACCGCTTTCAACGGAGAGCGGA
>JAKSIW010000070.1 GCA_024398555.1 Bacteroidaceae bacterium
CGGGCAAGGACGGTCTGCTCCACATCTCTGAGATTGACTGGAAGCGTTACGAGACCATCGAGGAGACCGGTATCAAGGAGGGCGACAAGATTCAGGTCAAGCTGATTGACATCGACCAGAAGACCGGAAAGTTCAAACTCTCCAAGAGGGTTCTTACCGAGAAGCCGGAGGGTTACGAGGAGCGTCCGCAGCGTCAGCCGCGTCAGGACAGGGGTGACCGTTTTGAGAGAGGCGATCGTCGTGACCGTCGCGACCGTGGTGACCGTGGAGGCAATCGCGGACCGCGTCGCGAAGGAAATGAAGGCGAAAACAAACCTGAAACTCCTGTAGAGGAATAATGAACTGCAGAATACTGACAGTTATCGGGATAATTCTCCTGACAGCCTCGTGCCGTCAGGAGAATTTCTCTGAATGCTTTACTGTCAAAGGAGAAATTGAAGGGGCAGAGGGCAGAACTCTTTATCTTGACTGGATGAGCCTGAGCGGAATTCAGACTGTCGACTCTGTCAGACTGGACGAATCGTGTGCATTTGAATTCCGTCAGCCCAGACCTGAATGCTATGACTTCTATCGCATTCGTGTGGACGGAAAAGTTGTCAATCTGAGTATTGACTCCACGGAGACGGTTTCCGTGACCGCAACTCTGAAGGGAATGAACACTGACTATGTAGTCGCCGGCTCGGAAAACTGCGCCAGGTTGAAGGAACTGGTGCTTCTCCAGATGGGGCTGCAGCAGGAAATCAGCAGGATGGCCGCATCGGCCGGTGCTGAAACCGGAGTCCTGCAGATGCAGGTGGATGAGCGCGTCGATGTATTCAAATCTGAGATTGCCAACAAGTACATTTACAGTGGCGTGGACAAACCGTATGCGTATTATGCGCTCTTCATGCATATTAACGGCGTGCCTTTGTTCAATCCGCAGAAGTCGCGTCAGGATGCCAAGTACTTTGCGTCTGTAGCTACGACAATGGATATGAAGTACCCCGATGCTGTCCGCATCAGGAATCTGCATAACATTGCTATTAAAGGTATGAAACTGACATCCCAGCCTGCACCGGCTTCGGAAGAGACAATCGATCGTTGGAACAGTCTCGTAAAGGAGGCTGGGGTTCTGGAGATAGAATTGCCTGATGTCAATGGCGTTGACAGACGTCTGACCGATCTGACCGGCAAAGTCGTGCTTTTGGATTTCACTGCTTTCAAGACAGATTTTTCTCCGGAGTACAATCTGGCGCTCCGCGACCTGTATTCGAAGTATGCGGAAAGCGGATTCGAGATTTTCCAGGTCTCAGTGGACGTGGACGCTCACTTCTGGATGACCTCTGCAGAAAATCTGCCGTGGATATGTGTGCATGATCCTGAAAGCGTTGAGTCGGAATACCTGTCATCCTACAATGTGCAGTCGCTGCCGACAGCGTTCCTGATAAACCGCTCGAACGAAATTGTGGAGAGAGTGCAGAGCATGTCCGAACTGGACGAACATATTGCATCACTGCTGAAGTAGGAACGTGCAAAATTCCCTTCTGAAAATTTGCAGGGAAATCTAAATTCGTTACATTTGCAGTAGAAACAACGGAAATTGGGTTCCAACATCTCGGAGATATGTTGGAATTCTTTTTTCGTCTGTCCTAAAATGAGTATTTAAATTCGTTATTATGGCATATATGTCTGAAGAGGGCTATAAGAAACTTGTAGCCGAATTACAGTATTTGGAGAATGTGCGCCGCCCGGAAATCATACAGCAGATAGCCGAGGCGCGCGATAAGGGCGATCTTTCCGAGAACGCCGAGTATGATGCAGCGAAGGAGGCACAGGCAATGCTTGAGGCCAAGATAGCCCAGCTGAAGATTCAGATCGGGGATGCAAAGCTGATTGATTCCAGCAAGATTGACACTTCCACCGTTCAGATTCTTACAAAGGTGAAGTTGAAGAATGTCAAGAACGGTGCCGTCATGGTCTATGCTATCGTTCCTGAGAGTGAGGCTGACCTCAAGGCCGGCAAGATATCATGCAACACTCCCATTGCCAAGGGACTTCTTGGCAGGAAGGTGGGTGATGTGGCAGAGATTACCATCCCCAGCGGAAAGATATCATTCGAAATTCTTGAAATCTCACTATGACAATTTTCAGCAGAATAATCAAGGGCGAGATTCCCTGCTACAAGATTGCAGAGAATGAGCATTGCTTCGCGTTCCTGGATATCAATCCGATGGTGAAAGGCCATGTTCTCGTTATTCCAAAACGGGAGGTGGATTATCTGTTTGACCTGCCGGATGATGAGCTGGCAGAACTGCAGCTGTTCGCAAAGCGTATAGCTGTTGCACAGAAGAAGGTCATTCCCTGTCAGAGAGTCGGACAGGCTGTACTCGGCATGGAGGTCCCTCATGCCCATATTCATCTGATTCCGATGCAGTCGGAAAAGGATATGCTCTTCAGCAATCCCAAGCTCAGTCTGTCGGAAGATGAATTCAGACAGATAGCGGCTGCCATCAGTGCTGCTATGGAATAACACTGTTACAATTTTGGGTAAGAGGTCTGGAAAGTATCGTAGGCTGTCGTTATTATTGGTATGTTTTTTGGCAGCGGTTCCTGTCTGTTCTGATAATTTTCTCGACAGGCTGGGGAAGCGTATTTTCCGTGGTGTGATGTCCGACAGTTCGGGTCCCGCCACACAGACTTCTGACGTGGATTCCATTCGCAATTTCTATTACGAGGAATCCAGAGCCATCAATTCACGCCTGGCGGAGGAATACGCCAAGCGTGATTCTTTTTTTATTGCAAGGACCGATTCCATGCAGCGTGAGAACATACGTATGGCCATATCCCTTGTCGGAGGACCGTTCCTTGCAGACAGCCTGGTGAGAACTGCACGTCAGTTCATAGGTACGCCGTACAGATACGGGGCAACAGGACCATCGCGCTTCGACTGCTCGGGTTTCACCGCATACATTTACCGCCAGTTCGGCATAAGCCTGTCACGTACTTCGTCAGGCCAGCGCAATGAGGGCTATAAGGTAAGCGGTGACAGCATCCGTCGCGGTGATCTCGTGGTATTCGGCAGCCGCAGAAATACCCGGACTCCAGGTCACGTGGGCATAGTCGTGGATTTCTTTCCTGAGACAGGAACCTTCACTTTCGTTCATGCCTCCACACATGGCGGCGTCATGATTGATTCCATCGATGAGACTTACTATCGTCGTCGCTTCATTGAAGCACGCCGGTTACTGTATTAGCTGTGAATATGTAGAACATTTATAAATACTGCAGAAATGAAAATGCGTTTTATCGGCAATATTGCCAAACTGGTCATTGTTACAGGCTTCGTAGCATGTGTGGACATTCCCAAGGAACAGCACACATCGTTTGAAACGATTACCCTGACTCCGCAGGACATAACATATCCGATCAGATGGAGTGTATCCATTGTCGGAAAAGGAGACGTGTCTGTCATACCTCAGACCAGCGGCCAGCTGATGGAGGTCTGCGTCATGGAAGGCGAGTCTGTCAGAAAGGGAAAGAAGCTTTTCGTGATAGACCAGCGTCAGGCGAAGCTGGCTCTCATGACAGCCAAGGCAAACGTGGAGGCTGCGGAGGCAACTCTCAGCACGGCCAGACTGGAGTATGAAAGCAACAGAAACCTTTTTGACAAGGGAATCGTCAGCGAATATCTGCTCAACACTTCTCTGAATGATTACAATACAGCAAAAGCCTCACTCAGTCAGGCGCAAGCCCATGAGGCCCAGGCGGAGCTGAATCTGGAATACTGCACAATAACATCGCCTGTTGACGGAGTGGTGGGCAGCATCCCGAACAATCCGGGTGACATGGTGTCGCAGGCTACCAGACTTACCACAATATCAGGCAATTCGGAGATGATAGCGAAGTTCTCGCTCACAGAGAATCAGTTATATGAGATTACCCAATCCGGTGACAACCTGAATGATATGCTTTCCACTCTGCCGGATCTGACACTTGTTACCAAGGACGGTGCCGAGTATCCGTATAAAGGCCGTGTCGAGAGCGTATCCGGTGTGGTGGACAACCTGACCGGTTCCGTACTCTGCCGCGCAGTATTCCCCAATCCTGCCGGTACTCTTTATTCAGGAATGCAGGGCTCCGTCATTCTGCCACTGGACTATTCGGATATGATTGTCGTGCCGCAGTCTGCCATCGTCAGGATTCAGGACAAGGCTATGGTCTATAGGGTGAACAGTGACAACTGCGCTGAGAGCGTGATGGTTACTGTCGAGGAACTGAACGGAAAGGATGTTGTTATTCTGGATGGAATAGAACCGGGTGCTGTCATCATTGCGAAGGGTGTCGGCAATGTCCATGACGGTCAGCAGGTGATTTTCCCGGACGAGAAGAAAGAGGCTGAGTAACTATGGCAAAGGGTAATATTTTTGTGGAACGCAAGGTTATGGCGTGCGCCATTTCCATTGTCATTGCATTCATCGGACTGATATCTCTGAAGACTCTGCCTGTGGAGCAGTATCCGGATATTGCTCCGCCTACCATATTTGTTTCCACATCCTATACAGGAGCGGATGCAAATACTGTGATGAAATCCGTAGTGATGCCGCTGGAAGAGGCAATCAACGGTGTTCAGGATATGGCATACATATCCAGTGCCGCCTCCTCAAACGGCAGCGTGGAGATACAGGTGTTCTTCAAGCAGGGAACCGATGCCGATATGGCCGCTGTGAATGTGCAGAACCGTGTTTCGGGCGCTCTTGGCCTTCTTCCTTCCGAGGTGACGAAGGTCGGAGTTCAGGTGTCAAAGCGTCAGAACAGTATGCTTCAGATCACATCGCTTGTCAGCCGTGACGGCAAGTTTGAAACGGATTTCCTGGCAAACTATGTGGATATCAATGTCAAACCGCGTATTCAGCGTATCAGCGGAGTGGGTGAGGTGCAGAATCTGGGCAATACCTATTCCCTGAGAATCTGGATGAAGCCGGATGTGATGGCACGTTACGGACTGGAGCCGAATGACGTGTTTGCCGCTATCGGACGTCAGAATCTTGTGGCGGCGGCCGGTTCTCTCGGAGAACAGTCAGAGAACACCTATCAGTATACGATGGAATATCGCGGTCGTCTGACATCAGTCGCTGAATTTGAGAACATAATTCTCCGTGCCAATACGACCGGAAGTACCCTTTACCTGAAGGATGTGGCTGATGTCGAGCTTGGCGCTCTGTCGTACAGCTTTACATCGAGCGTAGATCAGGAACCGGGCGTCGTGTTTGTCATCAATCAGGCCGCCGGAGCAAATGCAACGCAGGTCAATGCGGAAATCAATAAGCTTTACGAGGAGATTGAGCGCCAGTTGCCTCCGGGAATGGAGTTCGAGACACTTCTTACATCCGATGACTTCCTGAATGCTGCCATGCACAGCGTTATTGAAACCCTGATCATTGCCATTCTGCTGGTCATTCTCGTGGTGTATTTCTTCCTGCAGGACTTCAAGGCTACGTTAGTCCCTTCCATCTCCATAATAGTCTCGCTGCTGGGTACTTTCGCAGTGGTGAAGATGGCCGGGTTCTCACTGAACATTCTGACGCTGTTCGCGCTGGTTCTGGCCATCGGTACGGTGGTCGATGATGCCATCGTCGTGGTGGAGGCTGTGATGGCCAAGCTGGAAACCGGATACAGGAGCTCACACAAGGCTACCCAGGATGCCATGGGAGAGGTTTCTGTGGCTGTCATCAGCTGTACTCTTGTGTTTATGGCTGTGTTTATCCCGGTTACATTCATGCCGGGTACATCAGGTTCGTTCTTCACCCAGTTCGGCGTTACCATCGCATCGTCCGTAGGACTCTCTTGCGTATGTGCCATGACACTATGTCCTGCTCTGTGCGCTATCCTCATGAAACCGGCCAGGGAGGACGGCGATTCACGCAAGGGACTGAACTATTATACAAGGATGGCCTATCAGGCATCGTACAATGCCATATTCAATAAATATAGCAAGGCTGTTCCCAAGTTCATCAAACGTCCGAAACTGGCATGGCTGATTCTGATTGCAGCCGGTGTGCTGATGGTGTTCCTGATGAAGGTTCTTCCTTCGGGACTCGTTCCGCAGGAGGATCAGGGAGTGGTTCTTGTCGATGTATCAGCGCCTGCAGGTTCCACGCTCCACGAGACAGACCTTGTCCTTGCCCAGGTGGAGGAAAAGGTTAAGGCTCTACCCGAGGTGGAGAGCTATGCGAGAGTTGCCGGCTGGGGCCTTATTTCAGGAACAGGTTCCAGTTATGGTACGCTCATCGTCCGACTGAAGCACTGGGATGACAGAAAGGGCATCCAGCATATTATCGACCTGGTGATTGCGCGCCTGTATTATTCGTGCGAGGACATCAAGGATGCCGTGATTATTCCGTTCCAGATGCCTCAGATTCCGGGATATGGCAATTCCAACAGTATCGAGCTTATTCTGGAAGACCTGCAGGGCGGTGATATGTCCGTGTTCAATGAGCATGCCAATGAGTTCCTGGCCAAACTTCAGGAACGCCCTGAAATCCAGATGGCCGCCTCCACATATTCAGAGAGCTTCCCCAAGTACAGGGTGGATGTGAATCCTGTACAGTGCGACAAGGCGGGCGTATCGCCTGAGGATGTCCTCGGAGTTCTGGGAGCCTACTGCGGCGGTGCATATATCGGCAATTACAACCAGTACGGCAAGGTATATCGTGTCATGGCAAGTGCCGCTCCGGACTACAGACTTGATCCGACATCGCTCGACAACATCTTCATCAGGGTAAACGGCGAGATGTCACCAATATCGCAGTTCGTCACTCTGACACAGACAGTCGGTTCCGCATCGATGAACCGCTTCAACCTGTATCAGTGCATCACCTGTCAGGTTTCTCCCGGAGAGGGCTTTTCGGAGGGCGATGCCATCAAGGCCATCCGGGAGGTCGCTGCACAGTTGCCACAGGGCTACGGCTATGAGTTCGGCGGAATGTCGCGTGAGCTCGCCGCCAATGCAGACAGCAACATGACCGGAGTCATCTACATGATTTGTGTGATTCTGATATATCTGATTCTAGGCTGTCTGTATGAGTCCTGGTTCATACCGTTCGCAGTGCTTCTGTCAGTACCTTTCGGTCTGATGGGTTCGTTCCTGTTCTCGAAACTGTGCGGAATGGAGAACAATATCTATCTGCAGACGGGTGTCATCATGCTTATCGGTCTTCTTGCAAAGACGGCTATTCTGATTACTGAGTTTGCTGTTGACAAGCACAAACAGGGTATGCCTGTCGCGGAGGCTGCTCTTGGCGCATGTCACGACCGTCTGAGACCTATTCTCATGACTGTGCTCACCATGATAGCCGGAATGATTCCGCTCATTGTGGAGGGTGGCGCAGGTGCAAACGGTAATCGTTCTCTGGCCATCGGTGTCGTAGGCGGTATGTCCATCGGTACTTTGGCACTGCTGTTTGTAGTCCCATGCTTCTATATAACTTTCCAGAAGCTGCATGACAGATTTCAGAAGTCGGAAATAACTGAGGAACAATGAAAAGAATAAACATAATACTTTTAGCGGCAGTCCTCTTCCTCCTGTCAGGCTGCTGCCTGTTCGGAAAATATGCGTCTGATGTGACTGCTCCGGACAATCTGTTCGGCAATGAGGATATGATAGGAACTGTTGACGCCGGCAGTTCTCTTGGGGAATTGTCCTGGCGTGAACTGTTCACTGATCCTGAACTTCAGGAACTGATTGATACGGCTCTGGTGCGTAATGCCGACCTCGTCGCCGCAGGACTGAGGGTCAGGCAGGCGGAGGCTTCGCTGCAGTCTGCCCGTCTGGGCTATCTGCCATCCCTGTCGCTGTCTCCTTCCATATACATCACTCCGGATCAGGGATATACACTGCCTCTGAGCGGATCGTGGGGCGTAGATGGCTTTGGAAGTATCACCAACCGCAAGCGCGAGGCCGAAGTGCTGGCTCTGCAGGCTGCCGATTATGAGCAGACAGTCCGTTCACAGCTGATTGCATCCGTTGCCAAAGCGTATTATCAGCTTGAACTCATCACCCGTCAGAAGGAAATAGTCACGGAGGCGGCAGAGATATGGACGAAGGTTGTCGATACACAGCGCGCCCTTATGGAGAACGGCAAGTCCTATTCGGCTGCCGTCCTGCAGATGGAAGCTAACATGACAAGTATCTCCATCGCCCAGACGGAACTGGACAACTCCATACGTGACATTGAGTCCGCGCTGTGCCTGCTTCTGATGCAGACTCCACAGCCTATACGCTGCGGGACATTTATGAATACCCGATATCGCCTTCCTGAGTCAGTCAGCGTCGGCATACCGGCCTTGATTCTGGAGAATCGTGCGGATGTGCGTGCTGCCGGTCGCAGCGTGGAGGCGGCCTACTATGTCACAAACCAGGCACGGGCAGCGTTGTTCCCGTCTCTGTCCATATCCGGACTTATCGGATGGGGTACTGACGGTATGCCCGTTTCCAATCCTGCAGACCTGGTGTATAATGCGCTCGCTTCGCTGACTCAGCCGGTCTTCATGCAGGGACGTCTTCGTGCCAATCTCAAAATCCAGAAACTGCGTCAGCAGGAGGCTGCCAGCGTGTATGCGCAGACAATACTCAAGGCCGGTAATGAAGTAGGTGCCGCATTGCGTGCCTGTTCACTTGCCGAGGAGAAGGATGTACTGTACAAGCAGAAAGTTTCCGCTCTGGAGAATGCATATTCCGCAACCCAGGAACTGATGAAGAGTGCCAAGTCCACTTATATCGAGGTGCTGATAGCACAGGAGAGTCTTCTTGAATCGCAACTGGATGAAGCGGCCAATCTGTATGACGGAATGGCAGGTCTGATTGACCTGTACATAGCATTGGGTGGCGGAGTCAGATAAATTATCATTAACCTTTTTATAAATTAATCTTATGAAGAAAATTATCCTTTCACTCATGGCACTGGCATCAGTGTCTGCGTACGCACAGTTCGGCGGCCGCGGTCAGGGCAATCCTACCGTGCCTTCAGTAACCGAGAATGTAACAGAGGACTTCAAGCCTGCATCAAACAATCAGGCTAACCACCAGTATCCTATGGTTAACTCACAGCGTATGGTACGCGCCCAGATTTCAGCTCCGAAGGCTACATCCGTCGGACTTGACATTGACGGCAAGATCTACTCGATGACCAAGGACGAGAATGGTGTTTGGACCGGTACTTCAGCTCCTCAGGACGAGGGCTTCCACTACTATCAGCTGAACATTGACGGAGCAAGTGTTCCGGATCCGGGAAGCCTGTACTACTATGGCGCAAGCCGTTGGGGCAGCGGTATTGAGGTTCCTTCGGGCGATCAGGATATCTGGGCAGTGAAGAACGTTCCGCAGGGTAGCGTCAACGAGGTGTTCTACTGGTCAACAGTATGCGAGAACATGCGTCACTGCTACATCTATTTCCCGAATGAGTATTATACCAATCCGACCAAGAAGTTCCCGGTACTGTACCTTATGCACGGTATGGGTGAGAACGAGCACGGCTGGGCAGAGCAGGGTCACACCGGTCAGATTATGGACAATCTGATTGCTGAGGGCAAGGCTACTCCGTTCATCATCGTCATTGACTGTCTGGATGCACGTGCAGCACAGCCTGCAGCTCCTGCAGCTCCCCAGGGAGCACCTCAGGGCGGCCAGCGCAGAATGGGCTTCGGCGGCTTCGGCATGGGCGGAGCATTCCAGGATGTTCTCCTGAAGGACATCATCCCGATGGTAGAGAAGAATTATCGCGTAATCGCCGATCCTCAGCATCGTGCTATGGCCGGTCTGTCAATGGGCGGTATGACCACTCACTCAGTTACACTGGCCAATCCTACCACATTCGCATACGTAGGTATGTTCAGCGGTGGAACATTCAATACTGGTGAACTGGAGAACAACGATGATTTCAAGAAGACCAACAAGGTCCTGTTCATGAGCTGCGGAGGCAAGGAGAACATGGGTGTCATGGAGGCTGCCGAGAATCTGAAGAAGATCGGCATCAACGCTTATGGCTACATCTCAGAAGGTACTGCCCACGAGTGGCATACATGGCGTCGTTCACTGTACCAGTTCGTACAGCTGATTTTCAAATAATCGGATCATAATCTGATTTTTGCCGTTCGCCCGGGGCCACAAGCCTCGGGCGAATCTGTAGAATAAACAACGAGGATGACTACATTAGCCACCCTCGTACGTGCCGTTCTGTTTACGGCGTTTCTTCATTGTTCAGTACCCAGAGCCGGT
>JAKSIW010000071.1 GCA_024398555.1 Bacteroidaceae bacterium
TGCGCTGGATACTGAACCGCAACAGCGAGCTGGACACGGCCTTGGATAAAGGCCGCGAAGAAGGGCTCGCTAAAGGGATTGAGCAGGGAATTGAGCAAGGGAAACTTGACGCAGCCCGCAGGTTCAAAGCCGTAGGCATTGCCATCGAGGTAATCAGCCAATGTACCGGTCTGACTCTGGAGCAGATTTCAGAGTTGTAACGTCTGCAGTACATACACAGGACAAGTCCCGCCCTCTGCAATTGCAGTTTGGGCGGGATTATTCATTCGACATTGCAACAGCCAGCAACGGCGAGCTTCAAATACAGCCAGCAGGAAAAAAGAGTTAGCTAAATGGGAATTTAATTATTCACCAACAAATAGATGAAAAATGCTACCATCATAAAACTCCCGATTGAACTGAGGATATAGCCCAATTTTCTCTTTTTACCATTCTTACTATCTATGAACGTAATAGACCAACCTCCGATTACCATCAATGTTTGAACGATTGCCCAAATCAGTATTATAGTTTTCATTGTCAGTGAAAATTGCGGTTTTGTTAATGAATGGAAGCAAACTTACATATAATTTCCGAAAGAACACAATCACGAATTCATTGAAATCAGATTCCATTCTAGGTGCATGCAGCATGAGACTACGATTGGTTAGAAAAGCCGTTCCCTGTACTTGTGGGAAACTTGCGGGAAACAGGAAGCAGCCCCTTTTGGTCACGATTGTGACAATGAGTCATTTATTTGTGTAACTTCGCGGACAGAAAAATCGGAACTAAAACATATAATAATGGCTTACAAGAGAATGACGGCTGCCGAGGCAGCCCAGTATGTTAAGGACGGTTTCAATATCGGACTTAGTGGTTTTACACCTGCAGGTACTCCTAAGGCAGTTACCGCAGAGATTGGCAAGATGGCTCACGAACTGCACGAGGCTGGCAAGCCTTTCCAGATCGGCATTTTCACCGGTGCTTCTACCGGCGACAGCTGCGATGGTATCCTGTCACGCGAACACGCAATCCGCTATCGTGCACCTTATACTACGAACAAGGACTTCCGTACTGCTGTCAACAACGGCGAAATCGCATACAACGATATCAATCTCAGCCAGATGGCTCAGGAGTTGCGCTACGGTTTTTACGGCAAGCTGAACATCGGTATCATCGAGGCTTTCGACATCACCGATGACGGTAAGATCTGGGTGACTGCCGGTGTCGGTATCGCTCCGACAGTGGCACGTCTGGCCGACAACCTCATCATCGAGCTCAATGCCGCTCACGCAAAGTGCGCCAAGGGTCTGCACGACATCTTCGAGCTGCAGGATCCTCCATACCGCCGCGAGATTCCGGTATATCAGCCGAGTGACCATGCAGGCAAGGATTACATTCAGGTAGATCCCAAGAAGATTATCGGTGTAGTCGATGTGAACATTCCTGACGAGGCACGCGGATTCACCGCTCCTGACGAGACTACGATGCAGATTGGACACAACGTGGCCCAGTTCCTCATCTCCGACCTGAAGCGCGGTATCATCCCGTCAACATTCCTGCCGCTGCAGAGTGGTGTGGGCAATGTTGCCAATGCTGTTCTGGGTGCTCTGGGCGAGGATCCTTCGGTTCCAGCATTCCAGATGTACACCGAGGTTATCCAGGATTCAGTCATCAATCTGATGCGCGAGGGTCATTGCAAGTTCGGCTCATCATCATCACTGAGCGTCAGCAACGAGACTCTGCAGGGCATCTACGATGATATGGACTTCTTCAAGGACAAACTGGTTCTGCGTCCGACCGAGATTTCCAACAGCCCTGAAATTGCACGCCGTCTGGGTCTGATTGCAATGAACACCGCACTTGAGGCCGATATCTACGGCAATGTGAATTCAACTCACGTATGCGGCACCAAGATGATGAACGGCGTAGGCGGTTCCGCAGACTTCACACGCAATGCATTCATCTCGATATTCAGTTGTCCGTCAACCGCCAAGGGCGGCAAGATCAGCGCCATCGTTCCGATGTGTACCCACGTGGACCACAACGAGCACAGCGTCAAGGTTCTCATCACCGAGCAGGGTATCGCCGACCTTCGCGGCAAGTCACCGGCCCAGCGTGCAAAGTGCATCATCGAGAACTGCGTGCATCCTGACTACAAGCAGCTGATGTGGGATTACCTGAAGATTGCTGAGAAGGGTCAGACCAGCCATGCACTGCAGAAGGCATTTGCACTGCATCAGGCATTGGCAGAGAAAGGTGACATGAAGTTCGCCGAATTCTGATACTAACAGTTTTTCCATAGCCCCGCACTGCTGCATTCCGCGAAGGCGTGCCGTGATGCGGGGCATGCTTATGTATTGTTATGAACAGTATAATTATTGTACTCCCTATTCTTACCCTCCTGATGTTTGACCTGGGTCTTTCACTGGAGGGTAAGGATTTTCTGCTCGTTTTCAAGAGACCGAAAGCCATTCTGGCGGGTATGCTGGGGCAGCTGATACTGCTGCCGCTGTTAGCTTTCGGAGTGACTGAAGTATTGAATCTGTCGCCGGTCTTCACAATTGGAGTGATGCTCATAGCCTGCTGTCCCGGCGGAAGTTCGTCCAATGTGTTCTCAAAACTGGCGAATGGCGATGTGGCTCTGTCAGTGTCAATGACGGCTGTCAGCAGCGTGGTCACTCTGATTACTATGCCGCTCATCATGAGCTGGGTGTCGGCCACTTACGGACGGACTGTTGACATCAGTCTGCCTGTCGGCAATCTTCTGGTTCAGAATCTGGTTACGATGCTGGTGCCGATAGTTGCCGGTATCACCCTGCGTCATTTCAAGCCAAAGACGGCTATGGGCATATCAAAGGTGCTGTCAAAGCTGGCATTTCCGCTGCTGATGCTGCTGGCGGGACTGTTCTTCGTGGGCAACAGAGAGGTTATTGTCGCCAATTTCGCACGTCTGGGCATTTCTGTCACCGCGATGCTCATGGCGGCCATACTGCTTGCTGCGCTGCTCTGTGCGGTGTTCGGTCTTCACAGTACGGAACGTCGTACTATTGTAATTGAGGTGGGTATGCAGAATGCCGCTCAGGCCATTGCGGTAGCGACAAGTCCGTTCGTGTTCAATGATGCGGAGATAGCCATCCCCGGCATTATCTACGCACTGATGATGAATATTGTACTGCTGACATACGTTTTTCTGCTCAAGATTGTCAGAAGATGACTTCGTCCATGAGGATGTCGTGCGGCTCGGCAGGAATATTCCCGTCAATCTGAAATTGGAAGCAGACTCCTATTTTAGGGCATGATATGGCAGGCAGGAGCCTGTCATAATAGCCTTTGCCGCGTCCTAAACGACGACCGTCCGAGGAGAACGCTCTTCCGGGAATGAAGGCAATGCTGATGTTGCCGTACCTCGTTTCGTCGAAGACCGCGCCGGTCGGTTCGGGGATTCCGAATGCGCCTGAACGGAGGCTGTCACGTCCGTGATACTCCTTCAGGATGACATCTTCACCGACGACCACCGGCAGGAGGATGGTATTGCCTTCGTTGCAGAGTATGTCTATGATGCCGTCAGTCTGAACCTCGTCATGCATGGGCCAGTACAGCAGGATGGTCATACCCTGTATGCCTTCTGCATGGACACGGTTCAGGATGTGTTCGCAGACCGCCTGGCTTTCGGCTGCCACCTGATCGGCCGTCATAGATCTGAAGATTTCGCGGATATGTCTGCGTATGTCTTGCTTTGAGGTCATCGGACTGGTATGTTATTCTCTGCAAAATTAATATAATGACGTGTATGGATGCGCTTTTTTGCGTAACTTGCGCATGATTAATATTCGTAGCTATGGGAAGATCTTACAAAGGCGGGGTACGTCTCACCAGAAAGGTGATGATGGATATGATCAAGGATTACTTTGTCGGTAATCCTGATGCGGAGGTCAGTGTCAAGAGTATCTACGACGATCTGAATCTCAAGACGCATCCTATGCGTTCGCTGTGTCTGGACATTGTTCTGGATATGAGTGAGAACGGGTTCCTGACGGAGAGGGACGGCCGTTTCCGGCTGGCTCACAGGCAGAAGTTCATGGAAGGCGTTCTGCAGCGTCGTGCGGGAGGGAAGAACTATCTGGTGCCTGATGACGGTACAGCGCCGATACTCGTAGCGGAACGTAATGCGAAGGGTGCGCAGAACGGTGACAGGGTGCGTATCATCCAGTTCGCACGCCGCTCGATGACCGCTCCCGAGGGAGAGGTGACCGAGATTCTGCAGCGTGCCAAGGATACGTTTGTCGGAACGATCCAGATAGAAAGAAAGATGGCATTTCTCGTGACGGCGAACAAATCCGAGGCGGATATCTTCATTCCACGAGATAAGCTGAAGGGAGCCCGAAATGGTGACAAGGCTGTCGTGAAGGTGTTGGAATGGCCGGAGAACAGCAACCGCAATCCTATAGGCAGGGTCGTTGACGTGCTTGGCGCAGGCGGTGAGAACGAGACAGAGATGCATGCCATTCTCGCTGAATTCGGACTGCCGTACAGCTATCCCGAAACGGTGGAGGAGGCTGCCAATGCAATCCCGTCGGAGATTCCGGCAGAGGCATTTGAAGGCAGGGAGGACTTCCGCGATGCTGTGACGTTCACCATTGACCCGCGCGATGCCAAGGATTTCGACGATGCACTTTCCATACGAAGAATCAAGGACGGACTATGGGAGGTGGGTGTTCACATCGCAGATGTCAGCTACTATGTGCAGGAGGGAGGCATCATTGACCGTGAGGCATACAAGCGTGCCACATCCGTGTATCTCGTGGACCGCACCGTGCCGATGCTGCCGGAGAAGCTGTGCAATGAGCTGTGCTCGCTCCGTCAGGACGAAGACAAGCTAACGTATTCAGTCATATTCAGGATAAATGCCAATGCTGAGGTGCGTGAATCACACATTGCCCGCACCGTGATACGCAGCAACCGCCGTTTTGCATACGAGGAGGTTCAGGCTATAATCGACCGTGAGAAGGCTGGAGGAAAGGAGGCACTGCCGGGTGATGAGTTCAAGGAGCAGATAATGATTCTGAATGGTATGGCAGAGAAACTCCGTGACAGGCGCATGGCAGCCGGTGCATTGGCTTTTGACCGTGTGGAGGTTCATTTCGAGGTCGATGATAAGGGACGTCCCGTCAGTGTCTTCTTCAAGGAGAGCAAGGAGGCCAACAAGCTTATCGAAGAGTTCATGCTGCTGGCCAACCGTGCCGTTGCCGAGAAAATCGGAAAGTCCGGAGACAGGACTCCCAAGACATTTGTATATCGTATCCATGACAAACCTGACCAGGAGCGTCTGGACAATCTGGCCCAGTTCGTGCAGAGATTCGGTTACAAGGTCAAGACGACAGGCACGAACGCCGAGATGTCCAGGTCAATCAACAAGCTTCTGGCTGATGTCAAGGGAAAGCGTGAGCAGAATCTCGTCGAGATGGTGTCGCTGCGGGCTATGCAGAAGGCCTGCTACAGTACTGAGAATATAGGTCACTATGGCCTTTCAATGGAATACTACACACATTTCACTTCACCCATCCGCCGCTATCCGGATCTGATGGTGCATCGTCTGCTCACCCGCTATCTGGCAGGAGGACGTACCGTATCGCAGACACGCTACGAGGAGCACTGCGACCACTGCTCGAACATGGAGCAGCTGGCTGAACAGGCCGAGCGCGCCAGCATCAAGTACAAGCAGGTGGAATACATGAGCGAACGCATGGGACAGGCTTACGATGCCGTCATCAGCGGTATCACCGAGTGGGGTATCTATGCCGAGATTATTGAGAACAAGTGCGAGGGACTCATTCCGCTGCGTTCGCTGAGTGGTGACTACTTCGAATTCGATGAAAGGAACTACTGTCTGACAGGTCACACCACAGGCAAGCGCTATCGTCTGGGTGACCCGATCAAGGTCTATGTGTCCTCGTGCAATTTGGAAAAGAAACAGATGGACTATGCAATTGCAGACTGATATTGTCATGAAGAAAATCAATCCCTTTTCAGTTTTGACAGTCATCATATTTGCTGTCATGATGACCTCCTGCAGCACTGTCGCATTTACCGGCAGAAGGAGATTGCTGCTTTATGATGACGGCCAGATTACGTCACTGTCAGACCAGTCCTACAGGGAGCTCATTGATACGGTGAAGCTCTCTACCAATGTCGCTCAGACGGCAATGGTGACGCAGGTGGGTCGCAGGCTTACATCGGCTCTCGACGTTTATCTCAGGACTACAGGTCAGGAGAGCCTGCTGAAGGGCATCAACTGGGAGTACAAGCTCGTACAGTCAAAGCAGGTCAATGCCTTCTGCATGCCGAGCGGCAAGATTGTATTCTACGAGGGAATAATGCCGTACTGCACCACTCCCGACTTCGTGGCGGTAGTGATGGGGCATGAGATAGCACATGCTGTGGCCCGTCATGGCAACGAAAGGATGAGTCAGCAGGCCGTACTCAATACTGCAGGCGTAGTGGCGAGCGAACTTATCGGATACACGGCCAAAACGTCATACGCCCAGGATCTGTTCAATATGGCATACAGTGTCGGCAGCGAGGTCGGTGTACTGCTGCCATTCTCGCGCAAGCATGAGCTGGAGGCCGATGAGATAGGACTCATCATCATGGCCATTGCCGGGTATGACATTGAGCAGGCACCGATATTCTGGCAGAGGATGATGGACGGCGGTTCGCAGCAGGTGCCTGAGCTGTTCAGCACTCACCCGAGTGACGCCCGCCGCATCCAGAGTATCAGGAACGAGATTCCCAAGGTAAGGGCGTTTGTTGCGAAGATTCAGTGAATGTAACTATAATTGGAATAAGATGAAAAAAGTATTGACCTACGCGGTCGCAATCATGGCTATGACAGCATGTACGACAAAGACAGAGACAAACCCCTTCCTCACGGAATGGGAGACCCCTTACGGAATTCCACCATTTGACAAGATCGGCATAGCGGACTTTGTCCCGGCGGTAAAGGCCGGCATTGAGCAGCAGCAGAAGGAGATTGACGCCATTACAGCCAATCCTGACGCGCCGACATTCGAGAACACCATCGTTCCGCTGGAGCTTTCCGGCGAGATACTGAGCAAGGTGGCAGGTGTGCTCTACAACATTTCCGAGACGGACCGCTCGGATGAGCTGGACGCCGTAGTCGAGGAGATTATTCCGCTGGAGTCGGAGCATTCAGACAATATTTCGTTCAACAAGGCCCTGTACGAGCGTATTGCAGCGATTTACGAGGGTGACCAGAGCGGACTGACAACTGAGCAGAAGATGGTCCTCAAGAATTACTATGAGGATTTCGTGCGCAACGGTGTGGGGCTGCCGGCAGACAAGCAGGACCGGCTTCGTGAAATCAACACCGCCATCGCTTCCAAGACTCAGACCATCGGCAACAATATCCTTGCGGAGAGCAATGCCTTCAACGATAAGTTCGGTGTGACAGTATCGGATTATCCTAACGCAATGACAACGACAGAGGACCGTGCCCTGCGTCAGCAGATGTTCGAGGCTTATACCATGCGCGGTCACAACGGCAATGACAATGACAACTGTCAGCTCGTGCTGGATGTGATGGACCTTCGCATCCAGAAGGCTCAGATAATGGGCTACAGCAGCCCGGCAGCCTACATCCTTGAGGAGAAGATGGCTCATGACCCCGAGACTGTTGACGCATTCCTTGCCGGCATCATGAAGGCAGCCGTGGCAAAGGCTGGTGAAGAGGTCGCTGATATGCAGGAGATTATGGATCAGGACATTGCTGCAGGCAAGCTTCCTGAAGGAACGAAGATTGAGCCGTGGGACTGGTGGTACTATGCAGAGAAGGTCCGCAAGGCCAAGTACGATTTGGACGAGGAGCAGATCAAGCCGTATTTCAAACTGGAGAATGTGGTGAACGGCATCTTCCTTGCCGCAAACCAGCTTTATGGTGTGAATATGGAGAAACTGGAGGGCGTTCCGGCATACAATCCTGAAGTGGTGACGACATACAAGGTCACTGCAGCCGACGGTTCGCTTCTGGGTATATTCACCACCGACTATCTGCCGCGTGCCAGCAAGCGTGGCGGTGCCTGGATGAACAATGTCCGCGACCAGTATGTTGATGCCGACGGCAATATGGTACGTCCTATCATCGTCAACGTGGCCAATCTGGAGGAATATCTGAATATCGACGAAGTTCAGACCGTATTCCACGAGTTCGGACATGCCCTGCACGGCCTCCTTACACAGTGTACGTATTCCTCTGTCAGCGGTACCAGCGTGAAGCGCGACTTCGTGGAGACTTTCTCGCAGATTAATGAGAACTGGGCATTCCAGCCGGAGCTTCTGGCCAGATACGCATTCCACAAGGATACAGGTGAGGTCATTCCGGACGATCTTGTCAGGAAAATCAACAATGCGCTCAAGTTCAATCAGGGCTTCATGACCACGGAACTCTGCGCTGCCTCCATCCTCGACATGAAGTGGCACGAGCTGGAGAGCATCGAAGGCATCGATGTTGACAGCTTCGAGAAGAAGGTCTGCGAAGAGATGGGGCTGATTGACGAGATTGTCCCGCGCTATCGTACCACCTATTTCAATCACATCTTCTCAAGCGGTTACAGTGCAGGCTACTACAGCTATCTGTGGGCCGAGGTTCTGGACAAGGATATGTTTGCCGAGTTCGAGAAGTCCGGCAATGTGTTCAATCCTGAACTTGCAGCCAGGTTCAAGGCTACATTCCTGGAGAAGGGCGGCAGCGAGGAGCCTATGGAACTGTTCCGCAGCTTCATGGGGCGTGAGCCGGACAATACCGCATTTCTGGCAGGCCGCGGCCTGATAGACTGATATGTGTTTTCGGGGAATGACGCCTGTCAGAAAGATTTTTCTTGTTGCATCCGCCCTGCTGTTTCTGGCAGGGACAGGGGGCTATGCGCAGGATGAGGCGCATTTCCGCAAGATTCTGCATGAGCTTTCGTCGGCCAGGTATCAGGGTCGCGGCTATGCCCGTGACGGCGTGATAAAGGCCGGCGAATACATTGCGGAAGAGTATCGCAAGGCTGGTGCGGACGAGGTGTCCATGCAGCCGTTCAGTATTGACATCAACACTTTTCCCGGTGACATGAAGATGTCCGTGGACGGGCGCAGACTCAAGCCGGGAGAAGAGTTCACCGTGCGTGAGTATTCTCCCGGATTTCACGGCAGGGCAGAGCTGTACTACATTGACACGCTGCATTATGACGCGGACCTGATATTCTCAGACCTGCAGAAACCAGAGAATGCCGGCTGCTTCGTGGTCTGTGACTTCTGGTTCATATACAGGCACAAGGACGATTTTCACAGGATGGAGTCCAAATGCGAGCTCCAGAATGCCGGCATGATTTATGTGTGGGACACGCCGCTGAAATTCTACAAGGCATACGGAGAGAAGGTCGTGGACAAGCCTGTCCTGTGGGTATCATCCGATTTCCCCAGGAATGCGAAGACCGTCAAGGTGGATATAGACAATGAGTTCCGCGCCGGATATGTGAGCAATAACGTCATTGCACGCATTGAAGGTGAGCGCCATGACAGCTGCTTCGTATTCACCGCTCATTATGACCATTTGGGTAATATGGGCAGGAAGCTCTATTTCCCCGGTGCCAATGACAACGCATCCGGTACGGCGGCTCTCATCACTCTCGCCGAATATTACGCGAAGGACCGTCCCCAGTACGATATGTATTTCATTTCCCTTAGCGGTGAGGAGGCCAATCTGCGCGGTTCCAACTATTTCGTGGAACACCCTACGATGCCTCTCAGCAGTATCCGCTACCTCTTCAATCTGGATATGATAGGTGATGACAATCCGGTGCAGTACTGCGAGGTAAGCGAGTCCGGTCAGCGCGGTTACAGGGATATGCTGGCCCTGAATACCATGTTCGGCTATTTTGAAGATCTCCATCAGGGTGAGCTGGCCGCAAACAGCGATCACTGGCCGTTCGCCTGCAAGGGAGTTCCGTGCATCCTCTTCGAGAATGAGAGCGGCAGTGCCTTCCCGTATTACCACACGGCGCATGACAATATGAAGACCGCCCGGGTGGATACCTATGCGCCACTGATGAAACTGATTACGCATTACATCGCATTCTCACACATTTTTGACGAAACCTATCCTCCCGGTACAATGTA